>JBDTKF010000083.1:0-8076 GCA_039935455.1 Ginsengibacter sp. | reverse complement strand
GGGAAAAGCAGTACTTTTTAAAATTTTTGCAGATATTGATGTATTTGATATCGAAGTAAATGAAACCGATCCTGAAAAATTCGTGGAGATTGTAGCTGCATTGGAACCCACATTTGGCGGTATTAATCTGGAAGACATAAAAGCACCTGAATGTTTTTATATTGAAAGAGAGCTGAAGAAACGTTTGAATATTCCCGTTATGCATGATGATCAGCACGGCACTGCCATCATTAGTTCTGCAGCTTTGCTCAATGCACTTGAGATTCAAAGAAAACGAATAAGCCGTGCCCGTTTTGTGGTAAACGGCGCAGGTGCTGCTGCTATGGCCTGCATGCAGTTGTATGTGGCTGTAGGTGCGAATCCTGAAAATTTTATTGTTTTTGATATTGATGGAGTGCTGCATGCAGACAGAGAAGACCTTGGTGAGATTAAAAGAAAGTTTGCCCGCACAAAAAATCAAAGACTAACGCTGGCAGAAGCAATGAAAGGCGCGGATGTTTTCGTAGGCTTAAGTGTCGGAAATGTAGTAACACCGGAAATGATAAAGAGCATGGCCAAAAATCCGGTGGTTTTTGCATTGGCAAATCCTGATCCTGAAATTACTTATGACAAAGCCATTATGGTGAGAAAAGATCTTGTAATGGCGACTGGCCGCACAGACTTTCCCAACCAGGTAAATAATGTTTTAGGCTTTCCTTATATTTTCCGTGGTGCATTGGATGTGCGGGCGACACAAATAAATGAAGCAATGAAACTGGCAGCTGTAAAAGCGCTGGCAGAATTGGCAAAGGCCCCTGTACCCGATATCGTAATGCTGGCTTACAATGAAAAGAATATTGTGTTTGGCCCTAATTATATTATTCCAAAGCCATTAGACAATCGTTTACTAACAACCGTGTCCACCGCCGTGGCAAAGGCGGCTATGGAAAGCGGAGTAGCACGTGTAAATATCACAGATTGGGAAATGTATAAAAGTAGTCTCAACGAAAGATTGGGAATTGATAACCAATTGCTTCGATTGATTGGAGGAAAAGCAAGAAAGGATCCTAAGAGAGTTGTATTTGCCGAAGCTGAAAATCAAAAAATTCTGAAAACGGCCCAGATGGCCGTGGATGAAGGAATTGCCTATCCTATTCTTTTAGGAGACATTGAAAAGATTAGAAGGATAGCCTCGGAGAATGGGATTGAGCTGGGAGATATTCCTATCATTGATCCTAAGAGTGATGAGTCCGAACAAAAGAGAAAGGAATATGGAAAAATATTTTTTGATAAAAGACAACGGAAAGGATATAACGTATATGAATCAAAGAAAATGATGAAGGACCGGAATTATTTCGGGTGTATGATGGTAGAAACAGGAGAGGCCGATGCAATGATAAGTGGCCTGTCCAAAAATTACCCGGATACTATCCGGCCGGCATTGCAAATAATTGGACTTGAAAGTGGCTCCGGTAAGGTCGCAGGTATGTATATTATAATGACTAAAAAAGGACCCTTGTTTTTAGCAGATACTACTGTCAACTTCAATCCTACTTCTGAAGAACTGGCTGATATAGCATTATTGGTAGCGAAAGAAGTAAAAACATTTGGCATCAAACCTGTTATTGCAATGCTCAGTTATTCTAATTTTGGAAGTAGTAATTCACCGGAAGCAAGATTGGTGGCTCGTGCGAGGGAAATTGTAAAAGAAAAAGATCCTTTACTGATAGTGGATGGCGAGATGCAGGCAAATGTGGCTTTCAATAAAGAAATTATCCGTGATAATTACCCTTTTAGTGAATTAGTAGATAATGATGTAAATGTGCTTATTTTTCCCAATCTTGCAGCGGGAAATGTCGCTTACAACTTATTACAGGAAATTGGAGGAGCTGATACGATAGGGCCTATTTTATTGGGGTTGAATAAACCAGTACATATTTTACAGTTAGGCAGCCATACCCGAAGTATATACAATATGGTGTTAATAGCTGTAATTGATGCACAGGAAAAAAGCAGACGTAATTTTCCACCACTGGAAGATGACATTAGAAGACGCGAAAAAAAAAGTAGGAAGTAATTATGACAAACAAAATAATTAAATCAATATGAAATTCTTCAATACTCTGGGAAATTATCTAAAAATGATAAAAAGTATGTTCACAAAGGCTGAGAATGCCAGGATGTACTGGAAAGAATTAATGGTTCAATCTGTGGAAATTGGTTTTGGTGCGTTGGGTATTGTCTGTATCATTTCCATATTTATGGGTGCAGTAAGTACTGTGCAAACTGCTTATCAATTGACAAGTCCATTGGTTCCAAAAGAAACGATTGCGCAGGTGGTAAGAGATACTGTTATTTTGGAATTTGCTCCCACATTGGTTTGTATTGTGCTGGCAGGGGTTATAGGAAGTAAGATTGCCGGTGAGTTAGGGAATATGCGTGTAAGTGAACAAATTGACGCCCTGGAGATAATGGGAATAAACACCAAATCTTACCTGATTGCACCAAAGATTTTGGGTGCGCTTATTACCATTCCACTATTAGTTATACTTGCGATGGTATTGGGAATATATGGAGGCAGACTTGCCGGAAGCCTTAGTGGTATTATAGCTACTGATACTTTTGATAAAGGATTATTAAGTGGCTTTATTCCTAAAAATGTTTGGTTCTCTTTATTGAAGGCCTACACATTTGCATTTATCATCAGCAGTATTTCGGCTTTTTATGGTTACAATGTAAAAGGAGGAGCACTGGAAATAGGACAGGCAAGCACCACAGCAGTAATTGTCAGTTGCGTACTCATTCTTATTGCGGATTTTCTATTGTCATTCATGTTACTTTAGAATTGTTTTTTTTAATAGTCCATTAATTATCAATTATGATTGAAATAAAAGAAGTCAGAAAAGCTTTTGGGGATAAGGAAATTTTAAAGGGAGTAAATGCGGTGATGGAGACTGGCAAAACTAACCTGATAATTGGTAGCAGTGGTAGTGGTAAAACTGTACTACAAAAATGCCTGGTGGGGTTATTTGAGGTCGATTCCGGTGAGATTTTATTTGACGGTAGAGACTTAACTACAATGGCCCAGGAAGACAGGAAAGAGTTGCGTCAACAAATAGGAATGTTGTTCCAAGGATCTGCACTATTTGACAGTATGACTGTGGAACAAAATATTAAATTCCCCCTGGACATGTTTACAAAGTGGAACCATTCAAAAAAAATGGAACGTGTAAATGATGTATTGGCCCGGGTAGAACTGGAAGGAGTTAATAAAAGATATCCTGCTGAAATAAGCGGAGGTATGATGAAGAGAGTAGGTATCGCCCGTGCAATTGTATTAAATCCAAAATATTTATTTTGCGATGAGCCTAACTCCGGATTAGATCCCCAGACTTCTCTTGTAATTGATAAACTGATACATGAAATCACTGTGGAAAATAACATGACTACTATCATCAATACCCATGATATGAATAGTGTGATGGAGATAGGAGAGAATATTTTATACCTTGACCAGGGAGCCAAAGAGTGGGAAGGAAATAGTCATGAGCTTATATTTAGTAACAATGAAAAACTCAATGGATTTATTTTTGCCTCCGAGTTCCTAAAAGATGCGAAGGATATGCGTACACTTGAAATAAAGGGTATAGTGGATAATGATCGCAACATGGAGGATATTTTGGATGGCACTGAAAAATTGGTGATGAAAGCGCCTGAGATTGATGAAACAAAAGAGGATAAAAAATAGGGGAACCTAATAGTTTTTACTCAGACACGGCCCATAAAATAATATTTTTAAGATGAAGGCTAAAAATTTATATAGTCTTAATATTAATGCAACCTTATTAACGAAAGAACCAATCCCTTATATCCATTCAACCTTCACGCTGATGTTGGGTGTTGAGCGCTAGCAAATGTGCGGCTGCCTCACCAACATCAGTTTTAGAATTACTTCCAGAACAACTTCTTTTCAAGTTGTTGATGAAGCTAAGCTCAGGATCCCTATCTCAAATCTCAACACCAACAAAGACGGCAGCTTTTACAATAGTATCTTTCTATCCGTAGGTAAGCTGCGATAATCTGTCAACTAATTCACTTCTCTTTTTTCCTGCAGGTTCACTCTCTAACTGTTTTTCAAGTGCTAAAAATTCTTTGGAATCTTCTAAAAACTTATTACTATTCAATACTATTTTCAGCCATTCTGCAAATTCAATAAACGCTGGTTGTTCGCTTGAATAAGGAAAGTGTTCATTTAATATTTTAAGTTCCCAATCCGCATTTGCTCTCTTGTCGGTATACAGTGATTCCTGCCCAAGAAATTTGTCAAATAAATAGATGTTTGAAAAAAAAGTCCGGTGAGTTTTCTCTGCTGCTTCTAATTTTCCACGTTTGAATAAAATAAAAGTTGCTTCAAATAAAAATATAGAATGCGCTGCATCGCCAGGAAAATGTTTGTCAAACCAGTTCAGGTATCTTAGCCCACCGTTGTAATCTTCTATTTTTATATATTGAGCGGGAGGTAAATATCGGATTGCCCTGCCATCATGGTAATATCCTCCCCAAAACTTTTTATCAGCAGCAAGCGCTTTCTTGTAACTATCAATTTTCTTTTTAACCCGTTCAATTTGTTTTTCTGTCATCATTGTCTAATGTTTAAGATTACACTGCACAAACCTACTTAATAGAAAATAATATTCCCGGGAAACTAAAGAAGAATTATATAGCTACCAAGTGAATAAAAAAACCGGAAATTTTCCGGTTTTTATTTTACTCTTTTTACTTCTTCCCGGATAAAAGTTAAATCATTTTATCGCATTGAGAGCAGCATCGTAATCAGGCTCCTGGCCAATTTCAGGCACCTGCTCTTCATACACAATCTTACCTTCAGGATTTATTACAATAACTGCGCGGCTTAATAATCCTTTAAAAGATCCATCGCTAATCTGAACGCCATACCTTGTTCCAAAATCACTTCTGAAATCAGATAGCATCACTACATTTTCAATTCCTTCGGCTGCACAGAATTGTTTTTGGGCAAATGGCAGATCTTTTGAAATGCACAGGACTGTCGCATTATTCAAGCCTGCAGCATCTTCGTTAAACTTTCTGACAGATTTAGAACATACACCGGTATTGACACTCGGGAAAATATTCATAATAATAAACTTTCCTTTATAATCTGCAAGGCTTTTTTCTTTAAGTTCCAGATCTGTCAATATAAAATTGTTGGCTTCTGTACCAACCCCGGGCAATTTGCCTACCGTATGAATAGGTTGGCCACCCAATGTAATAGTTGTGCCATTTGAATTTTCCATTTGAGAATTGTTTTTTATTTTTTTTGAATTTTGTGAATAAGTTTTTGTTGAAACTACAATAGCTAAAAAAGCTATCATTAAAATTTTCAGGGAAGAACGGATTGAATTTATCATTAAGGTATTTTTCATTGTTTATAGATTACCAAAGGTATCTTAAAATGAACAAGTGTTTTTTCGGAATTGGGAACAAAGCCACAAATGAAATAGAGATTAACAATTGTAATTCCTATTGACCTATATGAGCTATTAGGAAAAGATGATTATTTACTTCCAGGTTTTTAACAACGCTTCTGCTGTAAGTCACTCAGATAGTGGATTCTGGCCTTTAATCAATGATCTGACTTCGTCATTGATCGTGCCTAACGAAATTTATGAATTCTGCGGCTGGTAAGTCCACGGAACGGGGAATGCAAAATCTGGCAGAAAACTTACCAATAAGATTGTCGCATTGCCTTCGCTTTGGTTTGTGGCACACGAAACAAATATTACCGTTTCGTGTACACGAAGGGGGGAAAAGAATTATCGAAAAAATTTCCCCGCCGCTATTTTCTCATAATTTGTTTCAAAAAATTCACCTATATTAAAACTATGATGAAGAAATTAGTTGTTTTAACGGGAGCGGGCATAAGTGCCGAGAGTGGGTTACAGACTTTTCGTGATGTAGACGGGCTTTGGGAAAATCACAAAATTGAAGATGTAGCCACACCGGGTGCCTGGAAAAAGAATCCTCAGTTAGTCCTGGATTTTTATAATATGCGGCGCAAGAATGTAATGGATGCAAAACCCAATGCCGCCCATTACGGACTGGCAGAGCTACAGGATTTTTTTGATGTTCAAATAATTACTCAAAATATTGATGACCTGCATGAGCGGGCAGGAAGTAAAAATGTACTTCATCTCCACGGAGAAATACTGAAAATGCGCAGCGATAAAAATGAATCCCTTATTTATCCTGTTACCGGAGATATCCACCTGGGAGATATGGCCAAAGATGGTGCACAGCTACGACCACATATTGTATGGTTTGAAGAGCCCGTGCCCATGATACTCGCTGCCATACCAATCGTGGAATCAGCAGATATCTTCGTTGTCGTTGGTACTTCTCTGGCTGTTTATCCGGCGTCGGGATTGGTAGATTTATTAAACAATGGAGTAAGAAAATATATTATTGACCGGAGCATTCCTTTCGTAAGATCCACTTCATTTACTGCTATTGAAAAACCCGCAACTGAAGGAATTGTGGATTTAAAAAATTTGCTTTTGGCATAGATTAAATATTAAACGATAAAGAATGTCGACTATTTATTAATGAATGTTCACTATCTATAATGGAAAAAATTGTTTTGTTTTCTACGAAATAAAGGTAGAAGAATGGTAGATTTTGTAATTACTCAGAGTGTCCAGTTTTTATCTCGCCAAAGAGGTGACACCTTTTCAAAAGGTGTCACCTCCGTACCAGCTAACCGTCTCCTGAAGCCAGGCCCGAATTCTTGTCACACGAAATTGGGAAAAAGTGGATTTTCTAATACTTCACTATTCTTACAATCGCCATTATTTTTTCAATTTGTGGCCAAATCGTCGGTATAGGAAATACACTACAACCGCTACCAATATCAATCCCCACATTTGGGCGATGAAGATGATGATATTTTGTAAAATTTCCCAGCCTGATTTGAATGAGTCAACTATTCTGCTGCCAAATCCCGGAGTGTATTCATCAATATTTTTGTTGTTGGAAGTGAGTTCTCTTTTAATCGCTTGTCGCTGATAAATGGAAAGTGTGATTGTGCTGAAATTAACCTGGTCCTGCAATGATAGGTTTGAAATTTTCGCATTATCAGATTGCTCCTGCTTTCCTGATAAAAGTTCTTCGGCTGCTGTCGTTTCTTTTAATTTTTTCCCTCTGTTATCAATCGCTGTTGTCAGGCGCTTTTCGGTTTTTTTTGTTCTGTCCTGCGTTAACTTATTAGCCAATAAATTAAGGGCAACATCGTCTGCTTTTATAATCCGGTAATCCAGGAAGTCAATGAAGGTTGCGATTGATTTTAAGGTCGTGTCCAGTTGGGTATTTGGCACCCTTAAAGTCATCGTATTAGCCACTGTGAAGTAGGTTGTTTCAAGAGAAGAGTCAGCAGAAACAGTAGTGGTTGTGGTGTTGTCGATATTGCTGTTTAATTCTGTGAAGGCAACAAACCCACCGAATTGATTTGTAATATTTTCAATTGCGTAAGTCGCATTCACCACGCTTTTTACTTTAAATTTCAATTCGGCTGTCCGGATAAATTTTCGGGTTGAATCTTTACCATTTTCCACTGCTGCAGACGAAGAAATGAATTCGTTGGCAGTTGAATCCATCATCATCTCATTTTCAGCTTTGGCTGATGTGGAATCCTGTGTGGATGATTGATTGCAGGCAAAAAATAATGTTATCAATCCGATTGCTGCAAAAAGTTTTGTTGTCGTCTTCATGTTATTATTTTTTATTGGCAGTTGCTGTTACTGGCAAGGGGTTAAAAAAGCTTTTTCTTTCTTTGTAATTATTGTAAGTGGTGTTCAGTGGATTGATACAGATTGTGCCGATTAGTAACCCATGTCATTCTGGTAACAATAGGAATCTTTGCGGAAGGGGTGAGAAGGGAGATAAATAAGGCATATATTTTTTTTCTTGTTTCACGAACCAAGGTTGGTCAATAAAATTTACTATCATTTTACAAAACCTTTTTTATAATATTCCCATTTTTAATTTAATAATTTAACTTTAGCACTTGCAAATAAATTCGTC
>JBDTKF010000082.1:0-16549 GCA_039935455.1 Ginsengibacter sp. | reverse complement strand
CCGTGAGTTGTTCCGGTTCTGCCACCGGAAATAAATCCGGAGTTTGGTATAAATCCGATTTGACCACTACGTTTTGGATTATATCCGTTGATCAACATTTGTTTTACAAGTTGAGGAATAGTTGTGGTTGACAAATCTTTTGTTACAAATGCAAATTCAATAAAGGGTTGCTGATTTAAAAAATTAATTATTTCCTGGTTTACTGCCTCTACATTCTTACCTGCGGCGTTAATAGCCTCCTCATTTACATACACCTGGCTATTTTGAATTTTTATGACTGCGTCTTTCAATGCAAAAACCTTTTCAATCCTTTGTTCCAGATTTTTGAACAATTTATTTACGTCATAGGTTCCTCCGGGCATTTGATGTGATTCTAAAAATCCGGGAACATGCTCTACGCCATGATCTGCAGTTAAAAAAAGCAGATAATTCCCTTTGCCCACACTTGCGTCCAGGAAGTTCAAAAAGTCAGCAATATTCTGATCAAGACGTAAATAGATATCTTCTGCTTCAATAGAATTTGGACCAAAAGCATGACCTACATAGTCTGTTGTAGAGATACTAACTGTAAGCATATCTGTGAGATTTCCTGCTCCCAATTTTTCATTTTTGATGGCCGCTTTTGCCAGGTCAAATGTGTAAGTCATCGAGGCAGGCGTAAATTTAAAGGCGGAATATTTCTCGTTTGAAATTTGTGACAGACGATGTGGAAAAGTAACCGACTTGTCTCCGGGAATATACCCTTCAAATTTTTCATTATCCGTTGTGCTTTGAACATATTTATCGATGGGTAATAAGGTGTTCCAATCTTTAGTCATTGCTTTATCAGGGAAAGATTCATCATTTTTACTGATAACCCAATCCGGTAATTGATTTTGATAGTATGTACTGCTGATCCATTTTCCAGCTATGTCATCAAACCAATAGGCTGCATTGGCCGCATGTCCTGCCGGCAAAATAGAACCGCGGTCTTTCAATGAAATCCCAATTACCTTACTTCTAAAATTTGTACTCAGTCGCAGTTCGTCGCCAATAGTTGTTACCATCAAATTCCTGGGACTCATTTTACCTTGCCCGGAACTGCTTCCAATTGTATTTACCATAGAATCTGAAGTGCAATACATATTCGATTTGATACTTTTTTCATACCAGTCATTGGCAACAATTCCGTGAATTGAGGGAACACTTCCCGTGTATATACAAGTATGTCCGGGAGCCGTATATGTGGGCAAATAGGGGATCAAAGTGTGGTCACAATTAAATCCTTCATTCATCAATCTTTTAAATCCGTTGGAGCTGTACAAATCTTTGTAGCGATACAAGTAATCCCAGCGCATTTGATCCACTACCAATCCTACTATCAATTTTGGTGCTGCTGATTTTTTTATTTGCTGCGCGAAAAGACAATTTGCTGAAAATATAAAAGCAGTCAGGATAAAAATCTTCTTCATTACTATTTCTTTTTCGGATAAAGATAAGGTCATCATTTCAAAGAGATGAAAAAGAAAACATCATTTCAATCATTAGATTTTTTTACTAAAAACGAAAATTAAACACGGATAAACAGGAAATGCGGTGACTCTTTCATGAAGAGCATCAATATTAGAAGTCTATACTGTACTTTTGTGACTATTAATCAACAATAAAATACAATACATGAATGATCTTTTTGAAAAGATGAGAAAAGATGCGGGTCCATTAGGATCACACCTCAAGAGAGCCCACGGTTATTTTGCGTTTCCAAAATTGGAAGGAGAATTGGGAAATAGAATGATGTTTCGAGGCAAAGAAAAAATAGTATGGAGTTTGAACAATTATCTGGGATTAGTAAATCATCCTGAAGTCAGAAAAATTGATGGTGCCGCTGCGGTAAAATGGGGAATGGGAAATCCAATGGGATCCAGAATGATGAGTGGAAATACAGCGATGCATGAAGAATTGGAAAAAATACTTGCCGATTTCGTAAGCCGTGAAGACGCGATGCTGCTCAATTTTGGTTACCAGGGAGTCATGAGTTGTATTGATGCTTTGGTAAATCGTCATGATGTAATCGTATATGATGGTGAAGCTCACGCTTGTCTTGTTGATGGTATCAGGATGCATGTAGGTTATACCTACAAATACAATCACAACAATGTAGAAGATTGTGAAAAACAATTGCAGCGCGCCGTTGCAATGGCAGAGAAAACAGGAGGTGGAATTCTTGTAGTAACTGAAGGTGTTTTTGGAATGAGCGGTACACAGGGGAAAATCAAAGAAATTGTTGCTCTAAAAGAAAAGTATAATTTCAGAATATTAATAGATGATGCACATGGATTTGGATCAATGGGACATACTGGCGCCGGCACTGATGAAGCACAAGGCTGCCAAAAAGATGTTGATTTATATTTCAGCACTTTCGTAAAAAGTATGGGAAGTATTGGTGCTTTTATCAGCGGTCCCAAACCGATTATTGATTATTTAAGATATAATGTCCGTTCGCAAATCTTTGCCAAAAGTCTTCCGCTTATCGTTGTTGATGGAATGATGAAGCGAATGGATATGTTGAAAAACATGCCTGAACTGAGAGAAAAATTATGGCACATTGTGAACAAGCTACAAAAAGGTTTGAAAGAAAAAGGATTCGATATTGGTCATACAAACAGTCCTGTAACACCAATCTACATGAAAGGCGGGCTTCCGGAGGCTACCAATATGGTGGTGGATATTCGCGAGAATTACAACATTTTTTGCTCTGTGGTTGTTTTTCCTGTTATTCCAAAAGGAGAAATTATTTTTAGAATAATTCCAACTGCAGCCCATACTGATGAAGATGTTGATCTTACACTGAAAGCATTTGAAGAAACAAAAAAGAAGCTGGATGCGGGCGGCTATAAAGCAGAAGATATCCCTGACATGTCAGAGGCAGCTTATTTAAAAACAGCGTAAAAAAAACCGGGCTTATTGAAAGCCCGGCCAATTAACCTTTAACCATTTAATCTTAAAACTTAAACATATGAAATCAGACCATGTCTATTTATAAGTCGGAGTTAAGATAAAAAAAGTTGCTTCAAGAAAGAAATTTAATAAAAAAATATGACCGGCCGGTAAGCCGGTTTATTTTATGTAAGTAAGATCGTAGTTCGTAATTGGGGAAGAATTAATACATTTATAAATGTTTGTCATCAGGGCTTTGAATTATTTATTTGCGAAACTGCTGAATACCCAAAAAGCACATTTGAATTTTTCTCTCACGTACTCTAAAAGAAAACGTGATATTGATTTGCAGTACCTTGATTATATCAGGCTCGCAACATTGGAATTAGTCTCAACCGAAATTTATAAAAAAGAATTAAGCGGTAATGTAGCAGAAGTTGGAGTTTATAAAGGGAAATTTGCTAAATATATTAATCAGTATTTCTCTTCAAAAAAATTATATCTCTTTGATACGTTTGAAGGATTTAATGAAAAAGATAAGGAAGCAGAAAAGGAAGTAGGATTAAAAGAGGCGACACAGGATTTTTCAAATACTTCTGTTGATGCGGTATTGAAAGCTATGCCTTTCCCCGACCAATGCATTATTAGAAAGGGGTTTTTCCCGGCTACCACGGCTGGTATGGATGATTCTTTCTGTTTTGTCAGCCTGGATACTGATCTGTATCAACCAATCTACGAAGGATTAAATTATTTTTATCCAAGAATGGTTAAGGGTGGATATATTTTTGTGCATGATGTAAATAATGATAGTTATAAAGGAGCTGCCAAAGCAGTTGAACAGTTTTCTGTGGAGCAAGATATTTCATTTGTCCCTATTCCCGATTCATGCGGAAGTGTGATTTTTATCAGGCATTAATAGAATTGGAAAACGCAATATTTGTTTGTTCACTATCATCCCGGAAATATTTCCGACCTCTAATAAATGATTTCAATCTGTAGACTCACTGACAAAAAATCTTTTTAATGAAGATACAAGCCCGGTCTTTTGTCTTCTGTTCTTTTTACCGATTGCTCATATCTCCATTCGTCAATTTTAGTGTGGTTGCCTGACATCAAAATCTCCGGAACTTTCCAACCTCTGAATTCTTCAGGTCTTGTATAAACCGGCGGTGCCAACAGATCGTCCTGAAAAGAATCAGTTAGTGCTGATGTTTCATCATTCAAAACACCGGGAATCAATCTTCCAATCGCGTCCACTAATACCGCAGCGCCTAATTCTCCGCCGCTCAATACATAGTTTCCAATTGAAATTTCTTTGGTGATAAAATGATCGCGCACTCTTTGATCGATGCCTTTATAATGTCCACAAATCAAAAGCAAATTATTATTTAAGGACAATTGATTGGCCGTTCTTTGATCAAACATTTCTCCGTCAGGTGTTAAGAAAATAGTTTCCTCATATTTTGTTTGTTGTTGTAAAGATTCAATAGCATTTACCAAAGGCTCAACCATCATCACAAGGCCGGCACCTCCGCCAAACTGGTAATCATCTACTTGTCCGTGTTTGTAATTGGTATAGTCTCTTAAATTATGTATTTGTACTTTCAGTAATCCTTTTTCACTTGCTCTTTTGAGGATCGAATGAGCGAAAAAACTTTCCATCAATTGAGGCACGACTGAAATAATATCTATTTTCATTTTAAGTTCATTTTAATTTTTTTTGATTGATTAGTTCAAGAAATTATCCAGGTCCCGTTTGTTCTTTTTTGTCGGCCGCCCTTGTTTAGTTTGCCTTTTACCAGTATTGAAAATAAAAGCACTTGGTTGAATTTTTTCATCGATTTCTTTCGGTGACAGATCCATATAATGTTTGATCGATTCTTCATAATTCAGCCGATTGTGCAACAATGAAGTAACCTGTATGATCCATTTCTTATTTTCAGTTTTTATATGATAAAGATCTCCCAAAGACACTGTCTTCGATGGTTTCACATTAGTCCCGTTGCATTTTACTTTTCCTGAACTGCAGGCATCTGCAGCTATACTCCTGGTTTTATAAATCCTGATGGCCCACAGATATTTATCAATTCTTAATTTTTCTTTTTCTGCCATGAACAAATTTATTTCATTATTAAAAGCAAGGTAAGATAATTGCATTTCTGTATTTTTACCAGAAAATATACCTCGAATGACTTCCAAAATTTCACGATTTATAATCGTTATTATTTTTTCAGTATTTACGATTCCTTCTTTCTCCCAATTTCGTGCTAAAGAAATAAACTGGACTTCAGATGGAAATTCAATCCTTATTTTGAAAGATGGAAATATCGTAAAAGATGATTTAAAAAACAAAACTGAAACGATCCTTGTAAAACGAGAACAGCTGATTCCGGCAGGGGAGAATGAACCATTATCTTTTAAAATTTACAGCTTTTCTCCTGATTATAAAAAGCTGCTTCTATTTACAAATACGGCGAAAGTTTGGCGTTATCATACCCGCGGAGATTATTGGATTCTGGACCTGAATAAAAACGTGCTAATCCAGCTCGGAAAGACACTTCCTTCACAGTCTTTGATGTTTGCAAAAATTTCACCTGACGGTAAAGAAGCGGCTTATGTAAGTGGACATAATTTATATGTTGAAGATCTTTCGACGCTTCAAATAAAACCTCTAACGGTTGACGGTACACGCAAACTTATTAATGGAACTTTCGACTGGGTTTATGAAGAAGAATTTGGATGTCGCGATGGTTTTCGATGGAGCCCTGATAGTAAAAAAATTGCTTTCTGGCAGGCGGATGCTATAATGATCCGCGACTATTATATGTTGAATACAACCGATTCTGTTTATTCTCAAATTATACCTGTAGAATATCCAAAAGTGGGCTGGCCGCCATCTCCGGTAAGAATTGGCGTAGTTACGGTTGATAATGATGAAATAAAATGGATGAATGTTCCCGGCGATCCCGCAGAGCATTATATTCCTAGAATGGAATGGGCTGAAAATTCTTCACAGGTTATTTTGCAACAACTGAATAGAAAACAAAATGAAAGTAAACTTTTTTATTGTGAGGTAAATTCCGGCTCTGCAAAAGTTTTTTATACGGAAAGCGATAAAGCATTTATTGATATCAAAGCCAGGTGGAATAATGATGATCCTACCGGCTGGGACTGGATCGATGATTCAAAAAGATTTCTGTGGGTCAGTGAGAAAGATGGTTGGCGGCATATCTATTTGATCAGCCGTGATGGAAAAGAAACTTTGGTTACAAAAGGAGATTACGATATTGATAACATCAAATGTATTGATGACAAAAATGGTTATGTTTATTTTATGGCTTCGCCGAATAATGCCACACAACTTTATTTATACCGGACTAAACTAAATGGCAAAGGAAAATTAGAGATGCTATCTCCTTCAAACCTGGTGGGGACACATAATTATAATATTTCTCCTTTAGCAAAATATGCATTTCACTCCTTTTCTAATTATAAAACTTCCCCCGTTTCAGAATGGATTTCTTTGCCTGATGGAAAACCGCTGAACGGAGAAAAAAGTATCGCGAGAAACATTAAAGTCAACGAAAACAGCAACATTTCCTACTTTAAAGTTACCACCGATGATCAGATTACTTTGGATGCCTGGATGGTAAAGCCGGTAAATTTTGATTCAACAAAAAAATATCCGGTTGTTTTTTACGTCTATGGAGAACCTGGCTCATCAACCGTAATTGACGAATATGGAGTTCATGATGATCCCTATCACTTGTTCAATGGTGATTTGAGCATGGAAGGATATTTCCAAATCTCTGTTGACAATCGCGGCACACCTTCATTGCGGGGGCGCGAATGGCGCAAATCAATCTATGGAAAAATAGGAAGGTTAAATATTCAAGACCAGGCAATGGCAGCAAAAAAAATATTGGAAAAGCCTTATTTCGATAAAGACCGGGTAGCAGTGTGGGGCTGGAGTGGTGGCGGTTCTTCTACTTTGAGTTTGATGTTTCAGCACCCCGAAATTTATAAGACCGGGATCTCAATTGCAGCAGTTACTAATCTTTTATTTTACGATAATATCTATGAAGAAAGATACATGGGATTGCCCCAGGAAGACCTTGAAAATTATATACTGGGTTCTCCGATTCATTATGCAAAAAATTTACAGGGAAATTTGTTATTTATCCATGGCACGGGTGATGACAATGTACATTATGATAATGCAGAAACCTTATTGAATGAGTTGATAAAATATAATAAAACGTTTCAGTTCATGCCTTATCCAAACCGTACTCATAGTCTGAGTGAGGGCGAAGGAACACGCAAACATTTATCCACTTTGTACACCAATTTTTTAAGAAAGAATTGTCCTCCGGGAGCAAGGTAAATGTAATCTGTTATAAAAGAAGGAACCCTCAAATTACAGTATAAAGAAAATAGGAATGACGAATATTTCTTTGTTTACTGCCTAAGAAAAAAAGAGGAAATAACCAGTAGTATCGGGGAGCGGACTTGAACCGCCGACCTTCGGGTTATGAATCCGATGCTCTAACCAGCTGAGCTACCCCGACATTTTGGGCCGCGAAGATAATACATTGCACAAAAAATTCCATGCGAAATAGTTTCTTATTCGTTGTTCTGGATAATTTTTAAATATATATTTTTTTTTAAGTAAAAGTTTTAAATGCTTATGGTAATATATTAATTTTGTACTCGAATGTCTAACAAAGAGAAATATTATTAGCTGACAATGAAAGAAAGTTCCTTCAGCGAAAAGATTCTGAATCCGTTACTTTCCAATATCAAAAGATTTACGAATCAGAATGCCTTTCATATAAATGGTACATTTTATACTTATAATCAACTGTCTGATCATATCTCTCAAATCAGGAAGGCATTAAAAGAGTATCCTCAAAAGAGTTATATCGGCTTAATCGCAAATGATGATATTGAAACCTACGCCTCCGTTTTCGCGGTGTGGCTTGAAGGAAAATGTTATGTTCCTCTCCATCCACACCAACCATTGGACCGGCTCAACGAAATAATTAGTGAGATAAATATTGAGGTGATCCTGAATTCAATGCCCGATCCAAAGTTTGAAAGTAAAAAAACAATAAATACAAGAAGTCTCAATTATGAAAATGAAATCGCAGAGTATGATACTGAGTTTGACGATGAAAATCTTGCTTATGTCTTGTTTACTTCCGGAAGCACGGGAAAACCAAAAGGGGTAACAATTACAAGGAAAAATGTTGCTTCTTTTCTGGATTCATTTCTGAATTGCGGATTTCAAATCACAGAAGAGGATAGATGTTTACAATGTTTTGATCTGACTTTTGACGTTTCGGTTCAAAATTTCCTGGTTCCTTTACTCAAGGGCGCGTGTATCTACACTGTTCCTCATGACCAGATAAAATACATTTATGTTTCTAATCTATGGGAAGAGCATCAATTGACTTTTGGAGCGGTAGCTCCATCAATGCTCCGTTATTTAAGGCCCTACTTTCAAGAAATTGATCTTCCCTGGATGAGATATTGTATTCTTACAGCAGAAGGTTCTCCATTAGATTTGATCAAAGAATGGTCGAACTGCATTCCTAATGCTCAGATTTTTAATTTTTACGGGCCTACGGAAGCGACCATCTATTGCACTTATTGCGAAATAAAAAGGGACAAGCCCAATAAATCTTTGAACGGAATGCTGTCAATTGGAGTTCCCATGAAAAATGTGAATGCGGTAATCGTCGATGAAAATAATCATATTTTAAATGAGGGAGAAAAAGGAGAACTGTGCGTTTCGGGAGATCAGATTTTCCCCGGTTATTTGAATAGCCCGGAAAAAAATAGAAACGCTTTTTTCGAAAATGAAGTTAATGGAATTAGAAGTCGATACTACCGGACTGGTGATTTGTGTTATTTTGATACTGACGGGTTTATCATGTTATATGGAAGGCTGGATTCGCAGGCAAAAATACAAGGTTACCGGGTTGAACTTGGAGAAATTGAATTTCACACAAGGGAATTCTTGAACGGTAAAAATGCTGTTGTACTTGTTTCTTTAAATAAAAACGGCAATAACGAATTGGTTCTTTTTGTGGAAAATGAAGATGTGGACAAAAGTGCACTGGTCAGCTATTTGAATAGCAAATTGCCCGCTTATATGATTCCATCTAAAATATTTCTCGAAAAAGAATTTCCGTTAAATGCAAACAGTAAAGTTGATAAGGTGAGATTAAAACAAAAAATGGATTTATTCGTTATTTAATTCTGTAGGCCGAGTAAGACTTTTTTGATTTTTTTAATCACTACTAATAAATGATTTATGAGTAAAGAAATGGTAATTGATAAGTTAACCTGCATCTTCAAAGATGTTTTTAATAGCGACCAAATAACTTTAACAGATGAGATGACCGCTAATGATGTTGGTTCCTGGGATTCTTTATCGCATATGCTCATGATCGAGCAAGTAGAAAATGCTTTTGGATTCAAATTCAAACTAAGAGAGATCAATAAATTAAAAAATGTCGGGGTTTTAATTGAACTGATAGAGAGTAAAACTGCCTGACCAAATACTTCTAATTACACAACTTAAATCAATAGATCCCTCCTCTCTATGATTTTCACTTCCTTCAATTTCCTAATTTTTTTTCCACTGGTAATCGTTATCTATTACTTATTACCGGAAAAATTCAGATGGAAATTTATATTACTTACCAGTTATTACTTTTACATAAACATTAAACCGGTATATGCGATTCTATTACTGTTAATCACAGTTGTTACCTATATTTTGACCCGCCTGATTGATGGTACCGATTCTGCTGCACGAAAAAGGTCGCTATTAATAATTGATATCATTCTTACACTTTTACCTCTCTTCTTTTTTAAATATTACAATATTGTAAATGAAGGTATATTCAATCTGTTAGATATTGCTCACATCCGGTGGCCTTTACCAGCGATGCCTTTTATTCTTCCGATAGGAATTTCGTTTTATACTTTCATGGCAATTGGATATTCGATTGATGTATACAACGAAGAAATTAATGCGGAAAAAAGCTTTGGGATTGTCGCTCTTTTTTTATCTTTTTTCCCTTTGGTTTTATCCGGCCCAATTGAACGGGCTCCGAATATGATGCATCAGTTTAAAGGAAGATTACTTTTCAATTATTATAAAGTTGTTAAAGGAATGCAATGGATTTTGTGGGGATACTTTATGAAACTGGTTGTTGCAGATAGGGTGGGAATTTATGTTCATGCTATCTTCAATCACATCGATCAACATAATGGTAAATCGCTTTTAGTAGCAACGCTTCTTTATCCGATTGAAGTATATGCGGATTTGGGCGGTTACTCTTTGATTGCAATCGGATGTGCTAAAGTAATGGGAATTGAAGTGATGCAAAATTTCAATCGTCCGTTTTTCGCTACTTCCATGTCAGAATTTTGGCGTAGATGGCATATCTCTTTAATCACCTGGCTTACAGATTACATTTATATGCCGCTTTCTTTTCATTACAGAAAATACAAAATTTGGGGTATCGTTATAGCACTAATGATCACATTTATTCTTTCAGGAGTGTGGCATGCTGCTAACTTAACTTTTATTCTTTGGGGTACGATGCAAGGAATGTTTTTGAGTATTGAAGCACTTACAAATAAAAGGAAAAAAAAGTTTGTAAAAGAATACAACTTAATGCATAATGGGTGGTACCTTTTTATTTCTTCTGTTTCCACCTACTTTCTTTTCGCATTTTCTGAAATATTTGGTGGGGCGACAGAGTCGGTCAATAATGGATTTCTTGTTATAAAAAAAATATTCACAGATTTTAGTGGAAGAATATGGTATGATAATATTTCAATGATTTTGATTTCTTCAATCAGTATTTTAATCCTGTTTTTTGGAGAGTTCAAAGCCGAATATTATAAAGGAAAATTTTCCTTCTTCCATAATGAAAGTTTGGTATTCCGGTTTTTATCGTACGCATTTCTGATCATTACGATATTGTTGTTCGGGGTGTTTGACGGAGGTCAGTTTATCTATTTTCAATTTTAAATAACACAGGATGAAAAGTGGGTTGCTACATAAAATAAAGAAAAAAATTTACGCCATTTTGCTGTTGAAAATAGTAGTTCTGTTCTTCATTGTATTTCTTCTCGATTTTACTGTCGGCACCTTACTTCGCAAATTATATTTTTCACAGGAATCAGGAAAATTATATCGTACAACGTATGCTCTTGAAAAAACCACTTCCGATTTATTAATATTCGGATCTTCAACGGCCAACCATGAATATTGTCCACAAATATTTGAAAAGCGATTACACATTTCCGCCTACAATGCCGGGCGGGATGGGTCTTCAATTTTTTATCAGTATGCAATCTTACAGGGTGTATTAAAAAGATATACTCCTAAAATAATCTTGTTAAATTTTGATCTGGACGAGTTCAAAAAAAATCATTTAAGTTATGACCGGATGTCTTCATTATTGCCTTATTATGAAACCCATCCTGAAATTCAATCTACTGTAAAGCTTAGAAGCCCAACTGAAAATATCAAGCTTTTATCTAAAACTTATCCATTTAATTCATTACTTTTTAGCATTTTAGTTGGTAATGCGGACTTCAACAAAACAAGAAGGAAGGATTTTCAAGGTTTTATTCCTTTGAAGAATGTAATACAGAAACCACTTGATAGTGGATACTACAATAAATCGGAACTGGATACAAATAAAATTCGTGTATTCAATTTATTCGTACGTGATTGTATTGATGCTAATGTTAAGCTTTATATTGTTTGTTCCCCGTTATTTTTCAAGCTGGAAAACTCTGAAGAGTTTCTACATTTAGCACAAAATATCGCTAAAAAGAATGGGATCGAATTTTATAATTTTATGAATGATACTTCTATCATCAACCACCCATATTATTTTTCTGACGTAAGCCATATGAATGAAGTGGGAGCAACCTTCTTTTCTAATATTTTAGTCGATAAAATAACATTGAATGATTTTTGAAGGATGAATAATTAAATATAAAAAGTGAGAACACAACTTAATTTTTACTCAAATCCTATTTTCTGTTATATCCTTCCCGGATAAACTTCCAGCGCTTTTTCCAGGCAGTCCATTGCATGATTTATCGATTCTACATTCAATACATAAGCAAGCCGCACTTCATTTTTGCCCAACCCTTCTGTTCCATAAAATCCAGTAGCCGGAGCGAGCATTAAAGACGCTCCTTTATAATTGAAAGATTCTAAAAGCCATTGACAAAAAACATCCGTGTCATCAATAGGCAAAGAAGCCATCGCATAAAATGCACCACCGGGATTTGGACAATAAACACCTGGAATTTCATTTAGTCTTTTTACCAGAGTGTCTCTTCGTAAATGATATTCCGCTTTTGTTTTTGCGAAATAGCCGGCGGGAAGATCAACAGCGGCTTCGCCCAAAATCTGACCAAAACCAGGCGGACTCAATCTTGCCTGTGCAAATTTCATGGCCGTTTGTAAAACCTGTTCATTGTGGGTGATGAATGCACCAATCCTTGCACCGCAAGCACTATAGCGTTTGCTGATTGTGTCCATCAGGATCACATTGTTTTCAACGCCTTCCAACTGCATTGCGCTAAAGTGTGTTCCTTCATAACAAAATTCCCGATAAGCTTCATCGGAAAATAAATAGAGATCGTGTTTCTGAATAATATTTTTCAATACATCCAATTCCTGGCGACTGTATAAATATCCGGTCGGATTATTGGGATTGCAAATAACAATTGCCTTTGTCTTGTTTGTGATTAATTTTTCAAAATCTTCAATCGGTGGTAATGCAAAACCGTTTTCAATATGAGATGTAATGGGTTTTACTATGACACCTGCCGAGACAGCAAATCCATTGTAATTGGCATAAAAAGGTTCCGGAATAATTACTTCATCACCCGCATCCAGGCAACTCATAAATCCAAATAAAATTGCTTCGCTTCCTCCGGTAGTTACAATAATCTCGTTTGCGTTGATGTGAATATTGGCAGAACGATAATACTCCACTAATTTTTTTCTATAACTTTCGTTTCCCGCGCTGTGGCTGTATTCCAGCACTTTGAAACTGGAGTTCCTGACTGCCTCTAATGTTTTCGGCGGGGTTTCTATATCCGGCTGGCCGATATTTAAATGATAAATTGTAATTCCTCTTTTTATGGCATCTTCGGCAAAAGGTACCAACTTCCTGATAGGAGAGGCAGGCATTAGTTTGCCCCGGTTACTTACTGATAACATAGAGCAAAGATAAATGAGAAGCAAGAAAGATTTTAAATATTTACCATCCGAATTCATCCTCAGTGATGTTCTACTAGAATAGAAATCCGGATTATTTGTGTGTTCACTCTAAATTTATCAGAAAGAGAAAAAGGAATCAGTAACGTGGTGCCCCTTCATGCTTTTAATTGTTTTCAAGATTAAAGCCGGATAACAACGAAGGTGCGTTTGTTGTAATTTTATAGCTTTATGAAAGAAAAGCAAATCTGAATTGTTGTTTTGAAATGATGGATCAAATCTAATTGAATAAACATTCTCTTTTCAGAACATCAAGATCATTTTTATATTCAAACTTCAATTCGGCTCTTTCGTATGCTTGTCTTGAGTGCATTCTGGCTATTTCTTTTGCTTCAGAATTGCCAACAGAAGCCAGGGTTGTAAATGCTTTTTGAAGTCGGATCATCACTTCTAAATTACTTGCCCCATCCCGGGCAATTGGCCGGAAAGCATCATCAAACATATCAGCCAGAGAGATTGCAGGAACCCTAATTCTGTCGTATTTTACTTCTTCTGTTCCATTGGATTTGATTCCTTTAAGCCACAAAGTGAAAAGGCGAACATGACTTCCAATAATGGCGATTGCAGTACCTGGATCGTTTATGCCTGGTGAAAGTGCTCTGCTTGAAATTTCACTCAGAGCGATTAATCCGAAACGTGGATCATTCATAAACGACCGGCTGTCGTCTATTGCAAAAGCTTTGATGAGTTTGCTGATATTTATATTTACAGGCTCATTGCCAGGGCTATTTATAAATGCTAAGGGTTTGTCCGGAGAAACGAACACGCCGGGGATACATTTTATGGTTATCGTTACCTGGCTGTCTTTAGCCATTTCCTGGAGCCTCTCTATATTGATGTGTTGAACATAACCGATCTGGCTACTATAAATGGAACTGCCTTTTTCTATTTCATCGCTAACAGGACAACAGCCCATGAATGGCTTCTCCAGCCGGCTATGTAACGCCTTGTTGGTTGCTTCTTCAACTTTTTTTATGGTATGACCCAACCTGCCAAGTTTTGAAATACGCTCCACCCATCTTAAGAAAGTCAGGATTACTAAAGCAAAAACAATTAGTGTTAAGATGAAAAGTGTAAAATATCCGGCTTCACCATAATAGCCATTCTTCAGAGCAATATCTGCTACAATACTATAAATAAAAGAGCCTATGTAAACGGATAAAGCAGTTTGAGAAACATCGTCTGCCACAATGAGTTTGAAGGATCGGGGAGTGGCTGAGCCACTGGCAGCAGCATACGCGGAAAGCATGGAGCCGACAGCAAAAATGGCTATAACCAACATGCTTGAAGAAATTGTTGTAAGCAAATCTTCCAACGATTTTTTTTCTATATCAGGGGTAATGTCTTTGAGAAAGCTATTATCTGCAAGATGCGCTATAAGAGCTGCTCCGATGGAAAGCAGGCAAAAAATAAGTGGTTTAACCCATAATTTGGCTGTAAGTCTTTGAAAAAAAAATTTTAGATTTTCTTTCATATTCACTTCAAGGTACAAAGAATACAAGGGATTTATTACACGAAAAAAACGAATTTTTTTTTGATGATCACTCCAAATCAGTCTAGCCTTTTCGCATACCGGCAATTTCAGCGTACGTTGAATTGTAAGTCATTTTGAATTTCATATTCTTACTTCAAAAATTGAGTAGAAATTCCACCACTAAATTGTAAGCTTCTAAACAATTGATAGACTGGTTTCGATTTTATTCAATAGAATTATTTTGTTGTCTCGCTGCCCATTTGAATCCCGAGCTTTTCATACTCAATGTCGTTGGGTTCCCAAAGTTCAATTTTGTTTCCTTCGATGTCCATGATATGAACAAATTTTCCGTAAACAGCAGATTCTATAGTATCGGTAATGGTTACACCTTCTTTCTTCAGTTCGTCAACAAGTGCAACCAGGTTTGCAACCCGATAATTTATCATGAAATCCTTTGTTGATGGTTCAAAGTATTTTGTCGTCTCAGTAAATGGACTCCATTGAGTGAATCCTTTTTTTGTTGAATCATCCGCTTGTCGCCATTCAAATACAGCTCCGTATTGGTTGGTGTTTAACCCAAGATGAGTTTGATACCAGGCCCTCATTTGTTTCGGGTTTTTGCATTTGAAAAAAATTCCACCAATGCTGGTAACTCTTTTTATTTGCGAATTATCGCCTGATGTGCTACGGATAAAATTGTTGAAAGCGAAACCAAGTCCGAACGTTGTCACAAACGCAAGTATGATTAATAATGTCTTTTTCATTTTTTCAATATTTTAGATTCAGTTTTATTCTGTGATCATCCAACTATTTTACCTTCACGAATCAGGCCATGTCTTAACGCGCCTGCATCGAAATTATGTTTAGACACTCAATGGGTTTTATCATTTCTAATGTTCAGTTCTTCCCATTCTTTTTTCAGCATGGCATATTGGAATTCACTGCCCCATTTTCCTTTGAAGAAAACGTTTTCAATGAAATGTCCTTCCTGTTTTGTCCGATTAATATGGGACATTTCTTCGCAATGTTTGTTGCTTCTTCAATGTTTCTGGCTAAAATAATCAGGTAACCAGCAACGGAAAGATTTTCGGCGATGAAGGGTAGTTCAATTACTTCGTTGTTTGGTTTTAGAACCCGCCCTTGCGGGGGAAAATGATTACCACCGTCTGCAAGTTGATCATTGTCGGCAATTTCGTTTACCCAACTCGTCCATTGCCGCATATAAACCTCCATTTGTTTTTCTGTAGGTTGAGCTTCCTGGTTTAATATATCCATTCGGAATAATAATACGTATTCTTTCATGGCCTTTATTTTATTTAGTTGTCCAAAATTCACCGTTCAATTAGAAAGGTAGTAATTGATTTTATTTATTCCAACTGCAGCTTTGAATCTGTAAATGCTGGGAGAAAACTTTGTTTGAATATCGAAAAAAGAATTCTTGCATGAATGAAGAGAATTATATCCGAAGAAAGATATCCTCATTTAAGGAGTTAATTTTTCTTTTTTAAAATGTAGTAAACGAACAAATAGTTTGAAATCTTATTTTCTTTTTTAAGTGTGCAACAAACTTTTGAAACAGGTATTTGCAGTGGTGAAAAATGGCACCATGTACCAACCAAATTATTGTTCAGCCAGACCTTAAAAATGTCTAAATTTTATTTGGATTTTTAGTTCATGTTACATGCGGTTCAGGTCAGTTTGGTGGTTGTCAAAGTTTAATAGACAATTGTAATTTTCCTCCGAAGCCAACCTCCACAATTTTTTGAAGCGTTGAAATTCTGACTTCTTTTATATTGTTCTCAATCTTAGAAATATAGGATTTTGTCGTT
>JBDTKF010000081.1:0-9112 GCA_039935455.1 Ginsengibacter sp. | reverse complement strand
AATCGCGTTCAATTTTATCATGGCTTTTTCTTTTATTATTTTATTGGTATGTTGTTTACTTTGATGAATCTGAAAATGCCAATCAAAAAAAATATCTTAAATATAGATGTAAAATAAAAAGCTGGTGCAGCGTTTGATATAAATGAAATCTCTTTTTAATTCACAAATAAAACTTCAAGGTGCAACTATTTAATTGATATTTTTGCACCTCATTTATACAGGTAAAAACAAAAAATCAACTACATGAAAAAGATATCACTTCTATTATTTGCGTTTATTTTTATGGCAGCTTTCAATGCCAGTGCCCAAACGTATCAAACCGCATTGGGAGCTAAATTTTATACAGGCAATGGGTCTTTGGGTGGGGTGAACATACGACATTCAACATCTGCAAACACTGCTTTGGAGGGCTCATTATTATTTTTTAATGGTGGTATTGGATTGGAAGGATTGTATGAATACCAGGCTCCGATAAATGGTGCTGCAGGATTGCAATATTTTGTCGGCGGTGGTGCGATGTTAGGATTTGGTACAGGTCCGCGTTATAATGATGACCACAATAATAGTACTGAATTTGCTTTACGTTTGACTGGTGGTGTTGATTATAAATTTACGGATGCGCCCATAGATATCAGTCTTGGCCTTGATCCGTTTTTTTTCCTGGCGCCACGTACCGGTTCGAACCTTGCTTTAGGAATTGGCTTACGTTATGTCATCAAATAGATTTTGTGGAGAAATTTAAAAATAAATTCCCGGCCTAAACCGGGAATTTTAGTATCGAAGTAAAAATATCAGCATTACCAATGCGAGAAAAGATAATTGCTTTTATAGACTTTTTTTATCCTCCATTCAGGAAGGTTGTTCCTCTACAAACCTTTCGCTATGCGGTTTGTGGCGGAAGCAATATGTTACTGGATATTGTTCTTTTTTATGTAAGCTTTAATTTTATTCTTCAAAAACAAATTGTTGATCTCGGATTTATTTCGATCAAGCCTTACAATGCCGCACTGTGCATGGCATTCTGTGTGACGTTTCCTTTGGGATTTATATTGAATAAATACATCGTGTTCAGCACCTCTTATTTGAGTGGAAGTGTGCAATTATTCCGCTACCTGTTGATAGTAGCGGCGAACCTTTTGCTAAATTATCTTATTCTAAACTTACTGATTCAGTATCTACATTTTTTTCCGACAATTGCAAAAATATTTGCCACAGTAATCATTGTTACTTTCAGTTTTTTATCTCAAAAAAATTTCACGTTCAAAGCGAAGAAAACTGAATAACAATCATATTTCACGTCACGAACCGGGATAGGAATTGCTGTTATTTCTTCATTTACTATAATCAGGACATTTTGAATCCGTCCAAAAATTTAGTAGTAAAGTTTCCGCTGCGGAAATCTGGATTTTGCATCAATTGGAGATGAAAAGGAATGGTCGTTTTTATTCCTTCAATGACATACTCACTAAGAGCGCGGCTCATCGTGTCTATGGCTTCATCACGGGTTTGTGCCATGGTAATTAATTTCCCGATCATACTGTCATAATAAGGAGGTATCACGTAACCCGCATAACAATGGCTGTCAATCCGAACGCCATGTCCGCCTGGCTGATGAAGAACAGTGATTCTTCCCGGAGAGGGACGAAAATCATTGTAAGGATCTTCTGCATTAATGCGGCATTCAATCGCATGCATCTCCGGGTAATAATTTCTTCCGGAAATTTTATCGCCTGCAGCAATCTTTATTTGTTCTTTTATCAGGTCGTAATTGACTACTTCTTCTGTCACGCAATGTTCTACCTGGATACGCGTATTCATTTCCATGAAATAAAAATTGCGATTTTTATCTACGAGAAATTCAATGGTACCAACACTTTCATAGTTTATGGCCGAAGCAGCTTTTATAGCTGCGTCACCCATCCGCTCTCTCAATTCCGGGGTCATAAATGGAGAAGGAGATTCTTCCACCAGTTTCTGATGCCGGCGTTGTATGGAACAATCACGTTCGCTAAGATGGCAAACGTTCCCATATTGATCGCCCGCAATTTGTATCTCTATGTGGCGTGGTTCTTCAACGAATTTCTCCATATAAATTCCATCGTTTTTGAACGATGCGGCCGCTTCTGTTTTCGCATTTTCCAAAGATTTCTGCAGATCTTTTTCTTCCCAAACTACACGCATTCCTTTACCGCCACCGCCAGCAGTAGCTTTCAGAATAATCGGGTAACCGATTTCAGCAGCAGCTCTTTTTGCATGATCAAGACTTTCGAGTAAACCTTCTATGCCCGGTATAACTGGAACGCCAGCCGCAATCATGGTTTGCTTTGCGGTTATTTTATCGCCCATGGAATTGATCATTTGAGGATTTGGCCCAATAAATTTAATCCCGTGGTCAATACATATTTGTGCAAACTTGGCATTCTCTGCAAGAAAACCATAGCCCGGATGAATTGCATCCGCGTTTGTAATTTCAACCGCAGCCATCAATGATGGCATGTTGAGATAACTGTCAGCACTCGAAGGTCTTCCGATACAAACCGCTTCATCGGCAAATTTTACGTGGAGACTGTCTTTGTCTGCTGTAGAATAAACGGCAACTGTTTTGATGCCCATTTCTTTGCAGGTTCGAATGATCCGGAGAGCAATTTCTCCTCTGTTTGCAATAAGTATTTTTTTGAACATTTTTTAAAAGTGCTGATTAGCTGAATTATCCGACCTATTAATTCATACTAATCTGAATTTTATAATTATTAAGAGAATTGAAATTATTTACCGTTTACTTACTAATGCATATTAAGGAACACTTTCCCTAAACGGTTGATTCATTTAAATACTTTAATAGTGAAGAAAAGTGGAAGGTCTTTTTTAAACTCGGGTTTGATTCAACCATTTCTTTTCTCATCATAAAAGTTTGAAATAAAAAGTAACGTGATTTTCAGACTTAAGGGATTAATTACCTCATTATCTGATTAAACATTTTATCTATTACTAAGGTTCAACCAAAAATAACGGCTGATCAAATTCGACAGGAGACGCATCTTCAACTAATACTTTCACGATCTTTCCGGAAACCTCGCTTTCAATTTCGTTGAAAAGTTTCATTGCTTCAATGATGCAAACAACCTGGCCGGATTCTACTTCGTCGCCAACACTTACGAACAATGGTTTTTCGGGTCCTGCCTGGCGATAAAAAGTTCCAATCATCGGACTTTTTATCGTGAGATAATTTTCCGTTTTAGCAGAAGCTTCTGTTGTTTTTGTGTCTGACGGATTTGTGTTGATGAGAGATGAAGACGTACTCTGTTGCAGTTGAGGCGATTGTTGAATCATAGGTGAAACAAAATGCTGCGCGGGTTCTTTTTTCTGTTTGATAACAATTTTGAACCCTTCTTTTTCAACGCTTAATTCGCCGATATTGCTTTTATTGACAAGCTTTACCAGTTCGTGAATTTGTTTGATGTCCATATTTGGATTTGTATTTAGATTTATGGAAAAGGTGTGGCTAAGTTAGTTTATTAATTGAAAAATTGGAGATAAATGAAAACCAAAATCAATTATTCTTTTACTCTTTCAACGTACTCACCCGTTTTAGTATTTACTTTTATTAGTTCACCTTCATTAACAAAGAGTGGAACATTAACCGTAGCGCCGGTTTCAACCGTTGCTGGTTTCAAAGTACGGGTGGCCGTGTCACCACGTAATCCCGGCGCGCTATAAGTTATCTTCAATATAATTTTGTCAGGAAGTTCCACGCCCATTGGTAAATCGGTTTCAGTATTTATTAATACTGATACTTCCTGCCCGTCTTTCAAAAATTGTGGTGCGTCGACCATTTCAGGTGTTACGGTAATTTGTTCATAATTCTCCGTATCCATAAAAGTATAGCCACTATCATCTTTGTACAAAAATTGATAAGCTCTTTTTTCTACTCTTACGGGATGCACTGTTTCGCCACTGTTCCAGGTTTGCTCAATGGTACGACCATTGTCAACGCCTTTTAATTTTGCCCAGATTTTAGCACCAGCCCGTGCCGTTTTGTTTTGACCGAAATCAATAACAGTGTAAAGATTCCCATCAATTTTCAGGATCAGGCCTGTTCTTATATCTGACGTTGTTGCCATAAAAAAATTTTTTTTTAAGGCTGCAAAGGTAAAAGATTTGTTTTATTGTTGAATCCGGAAATTGTGCGTTGAAATTTTTGCAGATTCAATTTTAATATTGTGTAACGATTTTTATCTGCAGACGGTTATTTTTGAATGGGATCGTTTTTCTCTTAACCAGATTATAAGAAATGCTTAATTTTTTTTGATAAATCAAATCGGCAAAACCTTTTTCATAGCTTTATAAAAAATTACCATTGAAGAAATTATTTATAGTCATTGCAGGAATTTTATTCGCCGGCGTTGCGTTTTCCCAAGCCGACACAACCACCGAAGTCCCGGTTTATCTGCGATTTCCGTTTATTCCAAAATATACTGTTTATAAAGCACCCGACAGCACAGCATTTACCAGGGAGAACCTGCGTAAGAAAGAAAATACGGTGTTTGTGATTTTTAGCCCCGATTGTGAGCATTGTCAACGCGAAACGGAAATGCTTTTGCAAAATATAAACCGGTTCAAAAAAACGCAGTTTGTAATGATTACTTATTTACCCTGGGAAGAAATGATGACTTTTTATAAGGTGTATAAAATAGCAGATTACCCACAGATAACTATGGCAAGGGATACTAAATTCTTTTTCCCGGTGTATTTCAAGGTCACCAATCTTCCTTCAATATTTGTGTATAATGAAAAGGGAAAATTTTTAAAATCTTTTGAGGGCGATGTAAAACCCGAAACAATCTTGTCGGTATTGTAGAAAATATTATTCAGGAATAAAGCATCCATATTTTCAGAAAAACCTGGATCACTTTTGCAAAAAATATAAGGTCAATGAATTTATAAACTCCATGTTCTAATTTCAGCTTTATATTTTTTATTAGTTTTATAAAAAATTTTTAATGAAAAAAAATTTACTGGCTATCGCCACTTTCTTAATTATTTGTCCGGCATTTTCACAAACTACTACCGATTCCCGACCGGAATACATGCGCAATCTGTCTATTCCTGAGTTTACTATCTACAAAGCACCTGACAGCACGGTTTTCACAAAAGCTGATCTGGAGAAAAAGAAAGCAACATTGATCATGGTTTTCAGCCCCGAATGCGGACATTGCCAGGTTGAAACAAATGAAATTTTGAAAGAGATCAATCATTTCAAGAATACACAAATTCTGATGGTAACCTGGCTTCCATATAGCGAAATGCTTGCTTTTTACCACAATTATAAAATTGCGGAACATCCGCAAATATTGATGGGTTGGGATAAAAAGGATTTTTTCCTGCCTTACTACCACATCCAAAGTTATCCGGGGCTTATCGTGTATGATGAGCATGGAAAATTTGTAAAATCGTTTAGCGGTTCGATAGATCTGAAAGATGTTTGGGTAGCTACTGGAAATAAATAACGCCGGAAAACATCAACTCTAAAATTAAAATTCGGGTTATTTATTTGTTTACTTGCTGGTTCAATTTTCAGTCCTTCCTAATCGCGACAAATACCCAACTGTCAATTATATTATATCTTTGACCATTAATAATTTTTTAAATAAATACAAAAATAAAATGAAAGTAACCGTAGTAGGCGCTGGTTCCGTAGGTGCTACCTGTGCTGACAACATTGCGCGTAAAGAACTTTGTGAAGAGCTGGTAATGCTCGATATCAAGGAAGGAATTACCGAGGGAAAAGCCATGGATTTTATGCAAAGCGCAACTTTATTAGGAAGCGACACAAAGATTTCCGGAAGCACAAATGATTATTCAAAAACGGCAGGAAGCGATGTAGTAGTCATTACTTCAGGCATTCCCCGCAAACCAGGAATGACACGTGAAGAATTAATTGGAATCAATGCGGGTATTGTAAAAGACGTTACCTCAAAAATTTTAGAAAAATCGCCTAAAGCGATCATTGTTGTCATCAGTAATCCGATGGATACGATGACTTATCTTGCTTTAAAATCAACCGGCCTTCCCAAAAACCAGATCATTGGCATGGGAGGAATTTTGGACAGTGCAAGGTTTAAATATTTTTTATCAACCGCTATGAAATGCTCTCCGCAAGACTTACAGGCAGTTGTGATCGGCGGCCACGGTGATAAAACCATGATACCTTTGACAAGACTGGCAACTTACAACGGTACGCCGGTTTCTAATATTTTGGATGAAGAAACCCTTAAAAAAGTGGCGGCTGATACAATGGTTGGTGGTGCTACTCTTACCAAATTATTGGGAACCAGTGCCTGGTACGCTCCCGGAGCTGCCTGTGCTACATTAGTAGAATCAATTGTTCGTAACGAAAAAAGGTTGATTCCTTGTTGTGTAATGTTGGATGGAGAATATGGTCAGAAAGATATCTGCATCGGGGTTCCGGTTGTTATCGGTAAGAATGGCTGGGAAAATATAATTGATTTCAAATTGAATGATGAGGAAAAAGCGGCCTTCAAAAATAGTGCAGACGCAGTAAGAAGCATGAATGCTGCATTAAAATTTTAATGCTGATGTGCTGATAATTTAAAAAAAATCAGAACTTCTTAATAAGCCCAATGATCCATGTTTCATTGGGCTTGTTGTTTTAAACCCACTGAGATGGTTGATTGCGCTGAGTACTAAACAAACTTTTAAGATCATTAGTTTCGCGCTTCTATGAAATCCAATATCGATGAAAAATTAGGAAATCTTTAATAATACGATTTAATTACTCGTCTAACTTTGCGCGATAATGAGAAGGCTGCTCGCATTGATTTTATTGGTTTCTCACATGAATACCTCCTTGTTCCTACCTCAGGCGCCTGAGGTTGACGTATATGATGTTAATGGAAACCAATTAGACGACGTTACCAGCATTATAGAACTGATCAGGGTTCAACTCGGTTACGATCATCATGCTGATGATGAGAATAATGATAGCGGTCAAAATTTTCATGTGGTAAACTTTTATGAATATAGATTTCAGACTTTTTACACAGAAATAAAAAAGGAACCTCGTATAAATATACAAGACGGATTTTACGATCGGAATGAATCTAAAATCCCTTCCATTTCTTATGACATCTTAGTTCCTCCACCTAAGGCATAATTTCCTGAGTAGAAGCATTCAGCTTCTTATTTTTTCAAAAAAATTTCGAAACACGAATGGAACAGTGACTTTATTAAGTGACTGTTCCATAGTAACTATATTGATTCATCAAACGAATGAAATGAAGAAAGTACACCTATTCTTGATTTTAATCCTATGCGTGTGTAATTCTTATGCCCAGGATACATTATCGTCTCTACACCAGGACACCTTACAGCTAACATTAAATCAGGCAGAAACATCATTTCTCAATAATAATCTTGATCTGATTGCCCAGAAATACAGCATTGATTCTGCCAAGGCTACAGTTATTACTGCTAAACTATATGACAATCCTGACCTTTCTTATTCCAACGCATTTTATAATGCAACTACTCATCATTTCTTCGATCCGGAAATGTCGGTGCAGGTGTCACAACTGATAAGGCTTGCTGGCAAAAGGAATAAATCAATTGATCTTGCAAAATCAGGAATAGATATCGCTCAATTTCAATTTTATGATCTACTCCGGACATTGCGGTTTGTTTTAAGAAGCGATTTTTATAACATCTATTTTTTTGAACAATCTTCAAAACTGTACCAAATCGAGATTTCGTCTCTCCAGAAAATAGTACCTGCTTTTGACGACCAGGTAAAAAAAGGATTCCTGGCTCCAATAGATGCGCTTAGAATCAAATCGCAACTTTATACGTTACAGGCTGAATATGATAATCTGCAAACAAACATTAATAACACACAGAGTGAATTAAAATTACTGTTACGTTCCAATCCTTCCGGATTTATAATGCCGGTTGCAGAAATCACAAGTCTTACCAATGATGTCGTTTCCCAAACCAATTATCAATCACTGATGGATTCAGCGCTTGTAAACCGTCCCGATTTAAAAGCATTGAATGCTAATATTGTTTTCAGCAATTATAATCTACGGTTACAACAAGCATACGCAAAACCGGATATTACCATCAGTGCAAACTACGACCGGCTGGGCAGTTACGTACAAGATTATAATGCAATCGGAATCTCAATTCCTCTTCCTTTTTTTAACAGGAACCAGGGAAATATTAAAAATGCAAGGGTGCAAATGGATGTAAATAAAGTAGAGTATGAAAGCGGCCTTGAGAAAGTAAAGAATGAAGTCACTACCAATTATATAAATGCCTTACGCTCGGAAAAGCTTTTACTGGGCTTCGATCCAGCGTTTGAGCAAGACATGAAAAATATTATTGGCCAGGTAACGATCAATTTTCAAAAAAAGAATATTACCATGCTTGAATTTTTAGATTTTTATGATTCATACAAAGAAAATGTTTTGCAATTAAACCAATTGCGTTTCAACAAAATAAGCGCCCTGGAACAACTTAATTTTTCCATAGGAAAAATAATTTTTAACCAATAAAATAATCCAGCTTTCTAAATATTAAACATCTACACAATGACCCGAATAAATATAATTTCTCTATTACTTATTGGAATCGTCATTATTTCCAGTTGCAAATCTGACCCAAAAAATACTGATGAGAAGCAACAATTTGTGATCTCTGATTCGTTACTAAAAACCATTCAAATAGATAGTGTTATAAAATGCCCGCTGGTAAACGCACTCACGCTTACCGGCAAAGTATCGTTCAATGAAGATAAAGTGGCGAGGATATTTCCTATGGTGAGTGGCAACATCACGGGAGTAACTGCGCAATTAGGAGATCACGTAAACGCCGGCCAAAGACTGGGTATCATAAGAAGTAGTGAGATGGCGGGTTACGGAAACGATCTTATTACAGCAAAAACAAATTTGCTGATTGCAAAAAAAAATCTGGATGCCTCTGAAGACATGTACAAAAGCGGATTACTTTCTGAAAAAGATTTTATTACCGCGCAGGAATTGTACAAGCAATCCCAATCGCAATTAAACAGATCCAATGAAGTACTTCAGATAAACGG
>JBDTKF010000080.1:0-5034 GCA_039935455.1 Ginsengibacter sp. | reverse complement strand
GCCTAACGCTGGATGAGATACGAAGCAGGTCGTTTTATAAGATATTGCAGGGAAGAAGGAAGGGGAAAATGTGAGTGGTGAGTTGGGAGTCGTGAATAGTGACTTCATGTTGTAATGGTATCGTGTTGTTTTTTTATTTGCTTCTCTTTTAATTTTTATTCGCATTCGCCCTTCTTCCTTCCAAAATTTTGTAAAAACTTCTGCTCCTGATTTCCTCTAATGTAAGTCCGGTTGCCACGGCTTCATTTTCTGTAATCGCGCCGCAGTTCATCGCCTTCAAAAAGAAGTTAAGCAAGCCCTGACCTGTAGCAGCATCATCAAAAATATCTCCTGTAAGAGTAGAAATTGCTGCTCTGTCTACAAAACTTTTCAGGCGGAAAAGTGCATCATCATAACTGCTTAAAAAGAAATGATAGGTTGCTGCGAATCGCATAGGAAGCTGTGCAGGATTGAGATCCCAGCCCTGGTAAAAACCATTGACTAATGAATGGGTAGTATGTTTAAATCCTTGCCGCCATGCATTGTGAACAGCATCTCTGTTATCCTTCAATTGCTCATAAGTAAGATTATCACCACGATGTGGACCAATAGGCATAATGTTCGTAGCGCCGTCGGATAAAAATATCCCTGTACCACCCAAAGCTACTTTTGTCATGTGATGTGCAAAGTCACAAACCGGGTGATCCATGGTCTGGTATTTTGCAGTGATACCACATGAAGCTGTATAGTCGTACGTTCCAAAGTGTGCTGCAATCAATCTTCCTTCACCAGCCCGCACAATTTTCATCAATGGATTTTTACCCTCATCGTCCATAATTATTTGGGTAGCTTCCACCATAGTTTCCATTTTCAGGGAACCCGGTTTTAAATTATTCTCCCGCTCAATTATTTCCAATAATCTTACCATGGTGGATACCTGCTCAGGAATGACCACTTTTGGTAACATCACAATAAAATTTTCGGGAAGCACACCATTTGTTTTTTCCAATAAGGTGGTCAGGAAAATATCCAGCGTACGTACTCCACGCATTTTGTGATCCTCTGTAAAGGGTTTTATTCGTATGCCAATGAACGGAGAAATGGTTTTATTTTCCATGGCGATTGCTAATTCACTGGCCGCATTTACAGCAGTTGCATCCTCCTCTTCATCAGTACGATTACCAAAACCATCCTCAAAGTCTATCCGAAAATCTTCCACTGCTTCGCTGGACAGTTTCTTAATTATTTTCTCATAAATAGAGTAGGGGAGCCAGGCACTTTCCTTCTTCCTTTCCAGTTCACTCATTCCATCTAATTTTTCCTTTAATGTATGAATATCTATCTGTGAATGAGGTAAATGTTCATAACCATTTAATTCCAGCGTTTTAGCCAGGGATACAAAATCCGGTGCATAGGTTTTGAAATTGCGTAAAGCAATTTCTCCCATTCTAACTGTAGTATCATTTTTAAAGATGTTAGCTCCTCCATACATTGTATGCACAGCCTGTCTGTCGGGTTTATCGCCGGGATATTTCATTTGAAAAGCCAGGTTGGCTATTTGTAATGATTTCATTAATTCCTCTTTCTCCTCTTGTTTAATAGAATAATCCATACAGATATTTTTAAATTAAGAACCGCGATAAGTTGAGTATCCAAATGGATTTAATAAAAGCGGAACATGATAATGTGCTTCGTTTTGAATGGCAAAAGTAATCTCAATGAAAGGATAGAATGATTCGGTATTGTTTTCATCAAAATATTCTTGCGTTTCAAATTTTAATTTGAAAATAGTTTTTTCTGTTGAATTCTCCACTTGTGGCAATTCAGTTATCCTGCCATCTTTATTAGTAACATCGCTTCCGATCAATTGCCAATCATTGGTCAATTGAAAAAGTATCACCTTCACGCCAGCAGCGGGTTTCCCTTTTGAAGTGTCTAAAATGTGAGTAGTTATCCTGCTCATTCAAATAGTTTTTGTAATCGGTTTTTTGTAATGCGATCTTGCTCACCTGCAGCAATCAACAGCTCTTCATGCGGATCATTATCGATCCGGCTTTTTAAAATGTCAAGCATTTCTTCGGCTGATTTTCCAGTGGCATAAACAATGAAAATATAACCAAAATTCTCTTCATATTCTTGATTGTATTTTATCAGTTCCTCCAGCACTTCCTGCGGGGTATCATCTACACCAGATTGTTCTGCGGAAGTATAAATGGCCGTTTTGCTGAATTTCTTTTGGATAGAAGAAAGATCACCGATTTTGGGATGATGTTCAAATGCATCCAGCCAATCAGCAGGATTGCAATCGTACCATTGTTCTTCCGCATTTTCAAATAGATCGATGAGGTCTTGTACAGGAAAAATTCCCATCATGCCTTTTACCCAGGCTGTGCTGCCGCAGCATTTAAAAAGCAACTCTTTTTTTTCATCTGGTGGTAGCTGGTCAAATTCGGCTATCGTCATTTGTTGTGATGATTTTATTTATCGTAATTATTTTTCACTCGTTTCTTTAAAAGCGGAATGATTAAACTAAGGTCGGAAACCTATTGATATTTTTGTAATAAATATAAACGGCAGGTTCCTTACCCATTGCGGTAAACCATTGCTGACAATAAGGAGCCATCCAGATAGAATCCCCCTTTTTTATCGGGTACCATTTGTGGTCCAACATATAAACGCCCTGCCCTTGCAAATACATTAATCCATGCTCCATAATATGCGTTTCTACCATTGGTAAATGACCGCCTGAATCGTAAGTGAAAATATTCACAGCCATATCAAAAGAAAGCTCTTCAGGAAGTAATACCTGTAATCTTAATGCACTATCTCCAAGATAATCTGGCCCTTCCACTTTTTTCGCATCGCCAAAAAGAGTTTCAGGTGTTTTATAGCCATCCAAAGGCTGATATACTTTATGAAAAGTCAATATTTTTGTGCCTGTTTGAATGTCCGAAAATTGGTAGTTCTTACCCACTGGAATATATACAAACTGACCTTCGTTGAGCCCTTTTTTTTCATCATCTACTGTAGCATTGCATTTACCTGAAATTACATAGAAAAATATTTGAGAATGAATTGTTTTTCCTTTTAGCTCACAACCTTCATTGGCTGTAATCATCGTCTGGCAAAGGTTAGCGCCCATTTGTTCATTGATGATCACATTTACAGTACAATTATCCCAGCCGGGAACTTTACTGTTTATATAGCCATCAGGACTTATCACAGCATGATTTCTGTGAACGACCGATCGCGTTAATGCCGAAATTTCCATGGTACAATTTTTATTTTATTTTGAGTATTGTGAAGCAAGTCGATTTATAAAATCATCTGTTACTTCAATTGCGGCTGCAATATCCTCAATTTCTACATTCTCCAAAGGATTATGACTGATTCCTTTAAAACATTTCACAAATAACATAACTACAGGCGCTACTTTTGAGATAATAACTGCATCATGGCCCGCACCACTGACTAGACTCACAGACTCAATATTTTTTCTTTTTATCGAATGGGATAAAAGTGATTTAAGGCTTTCATCACAAATCACCGGTTCTGTTTCCATTACAAGTTTCCACTCAAAATAAATGTTTCTCTTCCGGCAGATTTCTTCACAAAGGATATTTAAGGCCTCGTAGGCTTTTGCCAGCCTGGCCTGGTCGGGACTGCGGAGATCCAGTGTGCAGAAAACATTTCCTGCGATAACATTTCCCGCGGCATTGGGCACGACTATTTTACCAACTGTAGCCACTACATTCCTTCTTTCATGTGAAGCGTACTCTTCTACGCCCACTATAAAATGAGCTGCTGCTGCCAATGCATCTTTGCGCATATTCATCGGCACGGTTCCCGCATGGCCTGCTTCTCCTGAAAAAAGAATTTCTACTCTTCGCTGACCAGAGATGGCCGAAACGATGCCAACGGGAATATTTTTTTCGTACAAAACAGGTCCTTGTTCAATGTGAATTTCGAGATAAGCCAGCCATTCTTTTTCAGGTATACAATCTTCACTAATCAATGCTGACTGGCATTTCATTGTTTCTAAAACTGTTGAAACTGCAATGCCGGATTCGTCTTTGTAAGCAAGAATATGGGGATCGAAATTTCCGGCAACTGCTCTGCTTCCCATATATGCTGTGCTAAATCGAACTCCTTCTTCCTCACTAAAGGCAATGATCTCTAAGTGAAATGGGAGTTGCTTTTTCTGCCCGATGATTTGTTCTGCAATGTCCATTCCTGCAAGAATTCCAAGAGGACCATCATACCTGCCGGCGTTTATCACAGAATCATAGTGAGATCCTATTACCAATGTCCTGGCATTTGGATTATTACTCATTAGCTTTCCCCGCACATTCCCGATGTTGTCAATTTGAGTTTGCAGACCTGATCCGGACATCCAGGCAGCAATTTTTTGGTTGCAATCTATAAAAGATTTAGTGCCAAATACCCTGCTCAACACGTTTTCATCATCACTGCACGATGCCATCTCTTCAATTCTTTTTTGGATTTTCATTGCCCTTGAGATGTATGACTTCATTGGTTTTATGTTTATTTTATTCGGTATTAAAAGCATTACAAATTTATAGAATCAATGGTTATGGAGTGTCAGTTGTTTTTTTAACGTGTTAATAAGCCTCGCCCCAATCCTCTCCCGAGTGAGAGGGAGTAGAGTTCCAAACGTTTTTCCGACATTTTAATCCTGAACAGCATTCAATTCGACTCACTTCAAATAGGAAAATAGTTTAAGTAAAATATTTACTATCTGGAAACCCCGATGTTCATTCCTCGATAAGTTTTTTCTTTATTTTAAACCCATAGACTTTTCTTCTCGCATCGGGGTTTCCGGAATAGGTCTTTTCATTTCATGATTTTTTGTTTTCGGAAAACCCCGCTGGGACAAGATAAGAAGAACCTCACCCCAACCCTCTCCCGAGTGAGAGGGAGCACGGTTCCAAACGTTCTTTGAGCTTCCATCTGGAAACACAATGTGCAAGAATCCATATTATTTTGCATTTATTTTAAATATACAATCAGTGTTTACTTTTTCCGTAATTCGGG
>JBDTKF010000079.1:0-5349 GCA_039935455.1 Ginsengibacter sp. | reverse complement strand
AATTGGCTGTTTCATAGCGCGCCTCTGCGCCCCATTCGGATTTGTTGACCGCTGAAACCTGTTTGAATGCTGCTATAGCACTTTCGCATTGATTATTTACCTGCAGCGATTTTCCCAATACCAGATTAGCAATCGCTTTGTCATCTGTGCTGATTCCTTTCTTGGTGAGCAATTCTTTTGCAGTGGTATTTGCCTGGGCAAAATCCTTTGTCTGGTAGTAACTTCTAACCAATCCACGCAAAGCCTCCAATTGACTTTCGGGAGCAGCGGTTAGTTCAAGAAGCTTGGTGAAATAAGCAGTAGATTGTTTATAATCTTTCAATTCAAAATAAAAAATTCGGGCAGCTGCAAATGCAGCTCTTTCTGCAAATGGACTATTACCCTGGTTGACTACTGCTTCATAACCGGCTGCTGCATTTTTCCAATCTTTATTTTTTGAATAGCATTCACTTTTATAAAAATTAGCATTCAAGGAATAGGCACCTTGAGGATATTTAGAGAGATAATTATTGAAGGAATTGATTGCAGTAGTACAGTCATTATTTGTGAATTGTAGCTCGGCAGCTGCATAAGTCAGGGAGTCCGCTTCTGAAATAGTAATTACTTTCCCTGCTTTTTGTAAGAAAGCGACATAATCATTTGGTTTACCCATCTCCACATAAATACGCTTCATATTATCGAGTGCTTCATCAGCCTCAGATGACTGAGGATAAAGAGTTACCAGCTTTTGATAATCGTTCAAAGCTTCAGCATTATTGTTCAAATTATAATTGCAGAGGCCTAGTTTCAAATATACTGCAGGGTACTGACCGGCAGCAGATTTTATCGCTAAAATCTTATTCAAATATGGAATCGCATCTCTGAAATTTTCCTGAACCATGTAGGCGTTTGCAATCTGCATGTACGATTCCGATACAAGATCACTTTCAGGATATCGTTGTGTGAGTGTATTGAATGTATTAATTTTCGCAGATGGATTATTAATCCCATTGATCAGTGCAACCTGGTACAAGGAATAATCGCTTTGTGAAAGGCCATTGTCAATTACTCTTTGATACATTTGTTTCGCCACGTTGTAATTTTTTTGCATAAAATAAGAATCAGCCATTCTTACATAAGCGTCTTGTTCAAGTGTGGATGATTGAGATGAAATGGTTGCAGCTACAGATTTGAAATTAACCCCTGCCAGTGCATAATTTTCTAAGTTTAAATAACTGTAGCCAAGAACGTATTTTGCATTTGTAGGATTTGCTTCGCCCTGCATTCCTCCATATTGTAAATAATCATTCATGTATTTTACTGCTTCATCATAACGGTTAAGCCTATACGAAATTTCGGCTTTCCAGAATTCCGCGAAAGGTAATACCGGACCGGCGTTTGGATCTTTTATTATCTGAGTTAATAAATTATCCGCGTCATTTAATTTTTGATCATTGATGTATTGTGTAGCCTGTCCAAAAAGAATTTTTGGGTGAATTCTCAACATCGTTGGCGTTGGAGTTCCGAAGGACTGGTATAAACTAAGTGCTTCAGCATAATTATTTGTATTGGCCAGAAGATTGATAATAATTTCTTTTCCCTCATTTGCATAAACAGAAGTAGGGTAGAGGTCGAGAAATTTAGTCATAGAACTCAAAGCAACATCCTGATAACCCAGCTCATAAGAAAGTTTGGCATAATTAAACCTTGATATTTCCTGTTGCTTTCTGTTGCTGTTATTGTCTGCGCTATATAAGAATGCATTCCTTGCATTTTCCTTCTGACCGGTTCTCAAATAAAGGTCTCCAAGTAAATACATAGAATTCTGACCTAAAGAATCTTTTTCATTACTCAATTGTTTAAATCCTTCAATTGCTTTTTCAACCTGGTTTGCATCATAATAACAATAGCTCAGTTCATACATAATTTCTTTAGAAACTTTGTCTGTATTTTTTACATAGTTTTCCAGTAAAGGCAACGCTTTAGAAAATTGCTTTTTCTCAAAATAAATTTGTCCCATGAGAAGGTTCAAATCTTTTCTATTAGAAATATCATCCTGGGATAGCTTGCTTTCTCCATAGCGCAATGACTGATCTTCATTGCCCTGGAAGTAATAGATCTGTGCAATATAATAAGGAACAAGGCCCCGGTATTTTGGAATAGATTCTACCTTTTGAAATGCGGTTAATGCATTTTTGTAATCATGGTTTTGGTAACTTAAAAAACCATAATAATAATTAGCATCGTAAAAATATTTATTGTCCGGCAGTTGATGAATCTCATCAAATAATGGCTTGGCATTATCATATTGTTCAACACTGAAATAGGAATAAGCCAGCTCAAATTTTGCATCTGCGATTTCTTCATTGCTCAGATTGTTATAACCTGCTCTTTCATAATAAATCACAGCACGGGCATAATCGTTCCTGGTAAAATAGTATTGGGCCAAATGGAAACTCATTAGTTGTTGACGTGGCTCATTGTTAGCTGCATCTATATAACGCTTTGCATCGTTTTCGGCAATCTCCAGGTTTAATTTCAATTCACAAACAATAGAATAATATTGAATGTCCTGATTTAAGTACGCATGGTTACTCGTCGTATTGTCGGGATACTTGTCCCGCAAGGATTTGAACAAGGGATAAGCGAGCGTATATTCTGCTTTGATAAAAAATTCTCTTGCATCTTTGAAATCTTTTTCAGGATCTGTTATCTTATAATTGGCCTGTGAGAAACAGGAAGCAGACAGAAAAGTAAACAGAATGGGAAGAAAGAAACGCGTCATCAATTTTTATGTTTTAATTTTCATGATTGAATTAAAAAACAAACAAATCGTAAAACATGGAAGGCAAATTTGCTTCCGGCAAAAATACATCTACGATTTGAGTATCAACAATTCAAATATATTTGAATGATTTTAAAAACACTTTAAATTGCGATAATCTTTGTTAACGTATTTATAAAAAGAACAATGAAGAAATTTCTTTCGACAAGATATTCTGCAGGAGCTTTCAATTTTGGGATGCTGGTTCTGAGACTTGCAACGGGAATATTAATTGTGAATCATGGTTATACCAAGCTTATGAAATTCAGTACCCTTAAATATCATTTCATGAATTTCATGCAACTGGGATCGGCGACATCTCTTTCGCTTATCATTTTTGCTGAGCTGATTTGTGGTTCGTTTCTAATCCTTGGATTATTCACCCGGTTTGCATGCATTCCGATCATAATTGGTATGGGTGTGGTGGTTTTCATTGCATCAAACGGTCAGATATTTGGTACTGGAGAAAAAGGAATGTTGTTTCTTGCTAGCACAGTTACCATACTTTTTTGTGGCCCTGGAAAAATAAGTGTGGATGGGATGATGGGCAAATAGAACCCAATTAATGTCATGTTCCAAAAAATAAATCTTGTTTACATTTAGCAATCAAATAAGAATTCATTATGCACTTACTGATCAAATGGGCGTTGTGTATCATGGTCATTACGCGCAATTTTATGAAATCGGAAGGACAGAAGCCTTACGTAGCCTTGGTTTGACATATAAAGAAGTTGAAGCAACGGGAGTGATTATGCCAGTGACGGAAATTCACAGCAAATTTATACGTCCCGCATTGTATGATGATTTAATAACGGTCATCACAACTGTTGAAGAAATGCCTTTACATTACAAGATCATTTTTCACAGCGAAATTTTTAATGAAAAAAAGCAATTGTTGAATGTTGGTGATGTGACCTTGTATTTTTTGGATTCTAAAACAATGAAGCGTGTTGAAATGCCGGAAATGATAAAAAAAAGACTGGCGGAACATTTTAGTTAACGCTTTTTTACAATTGCTAATCTTATTTTTACACAGTGAATAAACAAATACCAGAGATTTATATTTTGAGATAACAGCATTTGGAATGTTTATTGCCTTGACGTTCTTCATAAGTAATTTAAAGATGAATTTCATAAAAAAATGGGTTTTTATTATAGTACTTTCCGTGCCTTATGCAGGATTTGCTCAAGACACACTTATAAATAAACTAGACAGTCTTTCCAGGAAAAAAGACAGCGCAGGTCAGCAAATTAATAATATAAATCCCAATGCTTATAACCAAAGGACGGACCTGGATTTTAAAAGTTATTTTGTTTTATTGGGTAGCAGCTTGAAACAGGAATTTACAAAGCCTTTTCACATGTCTGGAAAGGATTGGAGAAATTTTGGAATATTTACCGGGGCAACAGCAGGACTCTTTTTGGCGAATAAGCCGATTCAAAAAGCAGCGCTCAAATTTCGAAACCGGAATACCGGATTTAATGATATTAGTAAGAATGTGACAAAGTTTGGAGGGTTGTATGAAGGATATACCTTATTGGGTTTGACTGCTTATGGATTGGTTTTTAAAGATAAAAAAATTGTTACAACTACGTTATTGGCTACTCAATCGTATATTACTGCCGGGGCGTTACAAGTTGTTCTAAAATATCTTGCAGGTGAGACCAGACCTTCTTATTATGGCCCTGATCAAATAGCCTCCCCAAGATTTCTCGGGCCTTTTTCAAAAGTGCAGAAAAACGCCAACGGAAAGAAAACTTATAGTTCGTTTCCTTCAGGACACACCACCGTTGCATTTGCGGCGGCAACAGTTTTTGCTTCAGAATATAGAGACAAACCAATCATCCCGATTGTGGCTTACAGTGCTGCTTCTCTGATCGGAATTAGCAGAATCACTGAAAATATGCATTGGTTCACGGATGTAGTTGTTGGCGCGGCATTGGGATTCTTATCAGGAAAACAAGTCGTAAATAATTATCACCGATATGCGAAATTGAAAGCGCCCGATCAGGCAAAAAATTCAATTTCTTTTACTATAAATTATTCTTATGGTCATATCGAACCCGGACTGGTTTATAAATTTAGATAACCCAAAATGTACACACGTAGAATCATGCTCAAGTGACCAAAAATTGTGTTATTGCTCTTTTAGTTAGTGTGCGATTGATGTTACTTCTGATCCTTCGATTCTCTGTATTTGATTCTTTTATCAAAGCATGTAGCTGATATCCGAAGCATTTGTCGGATAAGAAAAAATGGTCTTTTTTAAATAACTTGCTTTCACTCCTGCATTCATTGCTAACGTAAACAAGTTGATAGTTTCTTCGGCATTAGGCCCTAAAAGATGAGCACCAATAATCAGGTCGGTATCTTTATCAACCAAAACTTTAAAACCGGAAACCGGTTCATTAAGCCTCCTGGAAGAATACCAATCTGTGGTCTCTTTAAAATGAACGGTGTAATTTAAGTTTTTGCTTTTTGCATCTTCTTCCGTTAACCCAACTGCCCCAAGAGCCGGAATGGTAAACACATTGGAAGGAATATG
>JBDTKF010000078.1:0-23290 GCA_039935455.1 Ginsengibacter sp. | reverse complement strand
CAGGTTGTTTATAATATCCCATCATAATATTGGGGCCCTTGCACAAGATCTCTCCATCCTCGGCTATCTTAACTTCTACATTACTAATTAAAGGACCGACGCTTCCAAACATTCTTCCTTCTTCTTCAAAACGGTTTACACTGATGTCCGGAGAAGTTTCGGTCAACCCGTAGCCTTCCATTATAGGAATTCCTGCTGCTGTAAAAATCCGCAAAAGTCTTACCTGGCATGCAGCTCCGCCACTGATAATACAAATGATATGATTTCCCAACGCTTCCCGCCATTTATCAAAAATTATTTTATTGGCAATTTTCAGTTGCAGATTATAAAAAAAACCCTGATCAGAATTGATTTCAAATCTATTAGCAAGATTATGAGCCATAAAAAACAGTTTCCTTTTAATACCTCTTAACTCATCCCCTTTTTGCATTATTTTCTCATACACTTTTTCCAGCAATCGGGGAACTGTGGTAAATAAATGGGGTTTAACTTCTTTCAAATTCTGAGGGATAGTTTCAATGCTTTCAGCAAAAAAGATTGAAGTCCCTTTAAAAAGATACAGGAAACTTATCATCCGTTCAAAAATATGATTGAGCGGCAGAAAACTGAGTGCTTTCAGGTTTTCTCCCGGAGGAAAACAAGGTATGCTGTCAATTACATTACTTAAAATATTATTGTGAGACAACATGACTCCTTTTGGTACCCCTGTTGTTCCGGAAGTATAAATAATCGTAGCAAGATCTTCATTTTTTATTTTGTTGGAAATAGATTTTATTTCCCTCAGAATATTTTCAGTCAAAGGCAATAAAATCTCTTTCCAATGCATTACTCCTTCAACTTTTTCAAAAGAAATAATCTCTTTAAGGTGCGGAAGGTTTGATTTTACTGCATTCACTTTTTCAAATAAAGTTTCATCATTTACAAAAATCATTTTTACATCAGAATCCTTCAAAATAAATTCAAGATCAACGTCACTCACCGTAGGATAAATTGGGATGAGTATCGCTCCAATTTGCTGTACTGCTAAATCCAACATCACCCATTCCGGACGGTTTTTAGAAATAATTCCCACCTTGTCACGACCCTGACTCGTAAAATCACCTGGCCCAATTCCCGCATAAAGTAATCCGGAACTTAGCTTATTTACAATTTCTGAAACCTCAATCACCGTATATTCTTTCCAAATACTATTTTCCTTTCCGGCCAACATAGTCCGGTGAGGAGCATTTTTCAATTTCAGTTCTATACAATCAAATAATCGGGTAGGCTCTGACATAATATTACTTTGAAAATGTGCATTTTCCATAGTGTTTTCATTCTGGTGAAATTCTAAATTAAACAATTAATAAATAACCTTTTTAAAATAATATCGATAAAGAATACTAAAATATTTTCAACGATAATATTGCTGATCTGGTATTTTGAAAGTTCTGCCGTTTTGGAAATTTTTTAAAGCGGCTGTTTCTGACGGATGGTTACTGATCCAGTTTTGGTAAGAAGAAAGATTTTGTGAGGCTCCGAAAATCCATTGATTGTAGGCCGGAAAGAGCCCTTCATTCAGCAGATGTTCCTGCAAATCAAAAAGCTTAAAAGAAAACTTCTTTGCATAATTTATATTCCAGTCAAGAATAAACCTAGTTCGGATCATCGTCAATGTTTCCGGACTGATTCCACGTATCACTACTGGATTTTGCTTGTTCATACAAGTCAGATAGGCAACTTCAAAAGCTTTTTTATCTTTCGTATTTTTTAATAAATCCGGATCAGCAAAAAGTTTTTTATAACCATTCAATAACACCTCTTTTATCTCAGCTGTATGAGAAGTGAATGATTCAATATTTACAAAAATTTCCCCGTATAAAAGACTCCATACGTTTTCATTTTTATAATAGTAATACTTGCTGGCATTGTAATAATTACTCCCATAAGAAGGATCCAGTTCAATTCCTTTTTCCCAAAGTTTTATAGCGGCGGGATCATGATTATTCAAAAGCATCTCTCCATAATCATTGTACAGTGCACCACTACCGGGGAATGCTTTGATCGCAAGTTTATAGATTTTTTCAGCTTCCTTATCCTGGCGTAATGCTCTGTATATGGTAGCAATTATTTGATAAGATTGATCATCAGCAACCTGTCGATCTATTAAAGGTCTGATAGTATTCAGTGCCTTTTGGTTTTCTTTCTGTAAATAATATGTAAGTGCAAGGTCCTTAATAATGGAAGCGTTGTTTTGATCTTGTTGCAGCGCTCTTGTTAATATAAGAGTAGCATTTGCATAATCACCCTGGCGCATAAACATTTTTGCATTTTCATGAAGCTGAGACGCATCATCCTGGCCAACAACCTGTACAGTAAATGAACAAAAAATTAATGCAAATAAAAAAACTTTCATCGCGTAAAGATAAAATACTTTGTCCCCTGAAATTTTATTAATACAAAAAAATTTGTCAATATTTATTTCTAAAAGAACCGAGAATATCAGAAAATTTGATGAGTAAGAAGACCATCTCTTAATTTTGGTTCAAACCAGGTACTTTTCGGTGGCATTATATTCTTACTGTCGGCAATGTCAAACAATTGTTGAATGGTTACGGGATAAAGGCTAAAAGCAACTTTCCAATCACCGCTGTTAACTCTCTCTTCCAATTCACCTAAGCCTCTGATTCCACCAATGAAATCGATCCGGGTATCTGTCCGTTGATCTTTAATGGCTAATACAGGATCCAGTAAATTATTTTGTAGAATAGTTATATCAAGAATACCGATTGGATCCGTAGAAAAGGTTCCGTCCAAAGCAGCCAGTTGATACCAGCGCTCATTCAAATACATGCCAAACTCATGAGGTTCATTTGGTGCAAATGCTTTCGAAACTTCTGTAACAGAAAAGTTTTTATTTATTTTATCAAAAAATGCTTCATCAGACAATCCGTTCAGATCTTTCACAACCCGGTTGTAATCCATAATTTTCAATTCCGATGCAGGAAACAGCGTTGACAAAAAGTGGCCTGCCTCTTCAGTGTCAGACAAAAGATATTTTACTTTGGCTGCTGAAGCCACGCGATGGTGCCCATCTGCAATATAGGTAGACTCAACTTCTGTTTTAAATATTTCGGTTATACGGTCAATAATTTTCTCATCGCTGATAACCCAAATTGTATGTTGTATTCCATCATCAGCAGTGAAATTATACACTGGGCTTTTAACCTTTTTCCATTTTTCAAGTATCACATTCAGCTCATCCACGTCTCTGAAAGCAAGAAAAACATTCCCGGTTTGTGCACCAGTGGTCTGAATATGATTGATTCGATCGAGTTCTTTCTCAGGCCTTGTCAATTCATGTTTTTTTATCAATCCTTCTTCATAATCAGCTACAGAGCTACAACAAACCAAACCTGTTTGTGTTCTTCCGTTCATCGTCAATTGATAAATGTAATAACACGGTTTACTTTCACTGAATAAAACGGGACGACTAATAAAAGCATCTAAATTCTCTTTCGCCTTTTGATAAACTGCTTTCCCGTGGACATCAGTATTTTGAGGAAGATCAATTTCACTTCTCGTAATATGTAAAAATGAATATGGATTTCCCTCCGCCTCTACTTTCGCTTCTTTGGTGCTCAAAACGTCGTAAGGTCGTGATGCGACTTGTTTTGCAAATTGTGGTTCAGGGCGTAGTGCTTTGAATGGAGAAATAGATATCATATTTATTATTTTTCAGCCTTGAAAGGCAACAGATTTTTCTAAGGGTTGCAAATATAATTCAATCGAAGAATATTCTTCTTTACAGCAAAACAGGTTTGTAATTTTCATCAATAAAAATATCTTCTCTGTAACAAAGAATTTATATTCCATGCTCAAACTCTTCCATTTTTTTTACCAAATATTGAACACTACTTAAGGGCAAAGCGTTATATAAGGAAGCGCGAAAACCGCCTACAGTGCGATGTCCTTTTATTCCGTAAATATCATTCTTTTTGGCAAAATCAAGGAACTCTTTCTCTTTCTCAATATCATCCATTACGAAGCAAACATTCATTCTGCTGCGGTCTTCTTTTGCAGCTGTCGGTTTAAATATTTTGCTGTTGTCAATAGCGTTATAGAGTAACGAAGATTTCTCAATACTTCGCTTTTCCATTTCTTCTACTCCCCCGTTTTCTTTGATCCATCGTAGCGTAAGCATCGAAACATAAATAGCAAAAACTGGCGGCGTATTCAGCATACTCTTCGCAGCAATATGATTTCTATAATCCATAATAGCCGGGATCGGGCGTTTCACTTTTCCAAGAATATTTTTGTTCACAACAACAAGATTAGTTCCCGCGGCGCCCATATTTTTCTGTGCTCCGGCGAAGATCAATCCGAAAGAATTAAAATTTAATTTTCGGCTTAAAATATCACTCGACATGTCCGCAATTAACGGCATGCTCACTTCCGGAAATTCGTGCCATTGAGTTCCGTAAATCGTGTTATTAGAGGTTATATGAAAATAGGATGAATCGTTGGGCACTACAAAATCTTTCGGAATAAAATTATAACCACTCTCCTTTGAACTGCAGACTACATCTACGTTTCCAAAAAGTCTGGCCTCTTTTATCGCTTTTACGCCCCACACTCCGGTATCTGCATATGAAGCCGTTTCTTTTTCATTAAGCAAATTCATTGGAATCTGCATAAACTGAACAGTAGCGCCGCCATGCAAAAACAAAACTTCATGATCATCGTCTAAATTCATTAACTCCTTTACTAATGAAACCGCTTCTTCCATTACGTTCTGAAAAAGTGGTGTGCGATGACCAATTCCTAGAATAGATAAGCCGCTGTTATTGAAGTCAAGGATTGCTTTTGAAGCTTGTTGCAGCACACTTTGAGGAAGAACTGAAGGGCCTGCGTTGAAGTTGTGAATCATGAATAGTTGAAAATGTTTTTTGAATTATTTGTTCGTTTACTATAAAATTTGAAAGCGCAAATTTCTGCTTTTTTTTTTCTTCGAACGAAATCGAATTTTCCAAATGCCTTTTTTTTGAAAAAATCTTTCATCAAGGTTGAACCCTCACTCATGCTCTCTTCCTTTTATCCCTTTATTGTTTTTCCAATCTTCATTTAATTTCGCGAATTCTTTCTGATCATTTTCAGAAAATGTTTCTTTAGATAACGATGAAAGATCGGGTTGACCTGCATTTACCCATGCCGTGTACCAAAAAGACGCAATGGCAAATATGGATTGGCGCATTCTCCTTTCCACCATCCCATTCAGCATTTTATCATAAGCCATCGTGTATTCAGAAGAATATTGCCTGATCAAAAGACCATTCCTTCTTTCAAAAGAATACTTTTTATCACCTGTAAATTGTTGTGATAATTTCTTTTCAAAAGTCAAAACTGAATCTGCTGCATGCCCACTCTCTAAAACTCTCTCCCAGGTAAATTTCAACGGGTCTTTTATGTATTCGGCTTTACCAATAAAAAAATCAAACTTTTTGTCTGCTAATAATTCCGGCACACGGCTTTCCCAAAAACCATGAATTCCTTGCTGGTCAGTAAACTGGCCATTATGATTTTCACAAGCATGCAAAGGAACATGGGCATCGGCAATATAATGGCCGAGTTCTGCACTATTTTTCAAAATTGAGAGAAAGTTTTTTTCTTTGAATGCCTTTGTCAACCTGCCAAGCATGATCTGAATATACCAGGGTACAATTCCATATCTCAGCAAAGTATCTTCTCCGAACTTATTTGTCGCATCCTGCCACCCGTGGGGTAAATCGGCGTATGGGTATTTTCCGAAATGATCAATATCAATAAAATGATGTGCACCCTCCGAAGCGATGACGTATCTTCTTTTGTCCGGATCTGTTGCATGTTCTGTAATGAAACCAATATTCGGTTTATAAAATAAAAGCATCTGTGGCGGTAACAAGAAAACGGCGTAATAATTTATTCTTTTATGTGCAAAAAATCCCCAGCAAAAACATTGCGTTGTAAGTCCCAATAAACAAACCAACAGAATGACTCTTTTCAAGAGAGGCTTTTTTATGATGCAGAATGTTCCGCCATTTTTTTCAGAATATCATCAGTGGGATCAGACAAAGTCTGGGTAACGCCACCACTTACAGCAAATTTCATTGACTGAGCCGCGCTGATACTGGTTATAGGCCTGATCTTTTCTTTTGGAACAATGTAAACATTGCCAGCTACTGAATATGCCATCGGTAGATAAACGGCTACATAATTTTCCATTCCAAAAATACTCATTTCATCCTGTGTAATAAATCCAACACGCCAGATATCTGTATCATCAACATTGGCTAATACGTTATGTGTAAATTTCTTTTTATTGCCCGCAAAAGCTTCAAAAAAATCTCTCAAAAAAGAATAAAATAATTTAATTCCCGGGGTCTTTTCAAGAAATTTATTTAAAACAGATAATATCCTTCCCATTACAAAAAAAGAGCTCAGGTATCCAACCATCAAAATGAACCCAATAATGATTATAAATCCAAGTCCGGGAATATTTATGGCCGGCCTTAATATGCCATCAATCTTTTCAAACACAATATAAATAAAGTAAATCGTAATCGATACAGGACCAAGAATTAATAATCCCTGCAAAAAATATTGAATGGTTCTCTGGTATGTTTTTGTTTTTTTCATCTTTCTAAATAATTAAGATTTCAAAGATAAGTCAAGTACCGTTTATCCTTAATGCAAGCATTTCGAAAAAAATATTCCAGGAAACTTTGGCAACAATAAAAGTTTCCTTAGTTTTGCCGCCCTCATGGAATTAAGAGTCAGGATCAAACAAAAAGCGGATGAATTATATCGTCGTTATGGAATAAAATCTGTAACAATGGATGAAATAGCAACCCAGATCGGCGTGTCGAAAAAAACTATTTATCAATGTTTTTCTGATAAAAACGAGCTCGTTGATGCGGTTGTTGACGGGATGCTCGAATTCAATAAAATATGTTGTATTACGAGCCGAAACAAAGCGCTAAATGCGATTCAGGAAGTTTTTCTCGGCATGGAAAGTTTGCAGGATATGCTCGATAACATGAATCCATCCATTTTATTCGACATTGAAAGAGGTCATCCTCAGACTTATAAAAAATTCGTCGAATTCAAATATAATTTCCTCTTCGAAATAATGAAAAAAAATATTGAGCGCGGTAAACAGGAAGGTTTATACCGTCTCGAAATAAATTCAGAACTCATTTCAAAAGTCAGGATAGAAACTATTATGATGGCTTTCAACGAAAACATATTTCCCAAAAATCAATATCCTCTACTTTATATTCAACAAGAATTGCTGCAGTATTTTCTATATGCCGTGGTTACTCCTAAAGGATATAAATTAATTAATAAATACCGAAAAGAAAAGGAAAAAGAAAGAAAATAAACGTATGATGAAAACCAGATTCATAAAATTAATTTTAATAGGAATAATAACCGGGAGTGGTTTACTATCCAATGCGCAACAAAAAAAAACACCTGCTGAGATTCACTATTTTACTGCAAAAGAAGCAGTAGACTATGCTTTAAAAAATGCAATACAGGTAAAAAACGCCTTGCTCGATATCCAGCTTCAAAAACAACAGAACAAACAGATTACCGCAGCAGCGTTACCGCATTTTTCCGGTAGTGCTAATTTGAGTTACAATCCAAATATAGCGGTACAAACAATTCCTGATTTTATATCCCCATCAGTATACGGCGTTCTATCAGATAATAATGTAAAGAATGGGAATGGCGAACCCATCGTTGCTCCAAAAGATTTCGGTTTTTTTAGTGTGGGATTTGGAGCAAAATATACTTTAAACGCAGGCATAGATTTCAACCAGATTTTATTCGATGGACAGGTTTTCGTTGGGCTTCAAGCGAGAAGAGCAGCTATAAAAAATGCAGAACTTTCCGCCGAGGTTACCAAAGAACAAATAAAAGCCAACGTCTATAAAATCTATTATCAACTGGTCGTAGGTCAAAGACAAATCGGAACTATAGATGCAAATATTGCGAATTACGAAAAGTTGCTTCATGATACAAAAGCAATTTATAAAAATGGCTTTGCAGAAAAACTAGATGTAGATAAAGTGCAGGTTCAATTGAGTAATCTGCAGACACAAAAATTAAAAGCTCAAAATCAAATTGATGCAGGAAAAGAAGGTTTGAAATTCTTAATGAATATTCCACAACAAGATTCGCTGCTTCTTACAGATACTCTTTCTGATGAAGAAATAAAATCAGGAATTTTAGACGATCAATATAATTACGAGGATCGGAAAGAAGTTCAGCAATTGGGAACAGCCATACAACTTGGTAAATACAATGTAAAAAGATACCAGTTAAGTAAATTACCCACATTATCCCTCGCAGCAAATTATAGCAAAAGTGCTCAGGAGCAAAAGTTTGACTTTTTCAGTTCGCCCTACTATACCTCATCATTCATCGCACTGCGGTTGAGTGTTCCAATTTTTGATGGTGGCGAAAGGAATGCAAATATGGCTACGGCCAAATTAAATCTTCAAAAATTAAACAACAACCTTGATCAATTGAAATCATCCATCGACAATGATGTTACCCAGTCAAGAATTAACATGAAATCTGCATTACTAACAATGGATACACAAACTAAAAATATAGAACTGGCGCAACAGGTTTATCAATCAACCAAATTAAAATACGAACAAGGACTCGGCAGCAACCAGGAGATTTCAACAGCTCAGGCTGATCTTGTCACAGCACAAAATAATTATTATAGTTCTTTATACGATGCCATCATCGCTAAAGTCGATTATCAAAAAGCGGCAGGAAAACTTTAAAAATAGAAAATCAAGTATCAAATAATAACAACATGAAAAAAACAATGACGATCGGTTTAATGATCTTGTTTGTATCATTTATTTCTTCCTGTAATAACGCCGACAAGAATCAGGCAGTACTTAAAGAAAAGAAAGCACAGCTTGAAAAATTAAAAACAGATAAAGAAAAGCTGGATACAAAAATAACCGGGTTGGAAGTAGAAATCGCTAAACTCGATACTGGCGCTACCATCGAAGCAAAACCTAAATTAGTTGCATTGTCATCCATTGAAAATGGAGATTTTAAACATTACCTCGATCTGCAGGGAAACGTGGATGCAAAGAATATTTCATACATCACGCCCACCGGCCAACCGGGCCAGATAAAAGCCATCTACGTAAAGCAGGGTGATAAAGTGCATAAGGGGAAATTAATATTGAAATTAGACAATGCCGTTGCGCGTGAAAATGTAACAGCTATCAGGCAACAGCTTGGAAGTGTAAAAGCACAACTTGATCTCGCCAAATCTGTTTATCAAAGGCAAAATAATCTTTGGACTCAACATATTGGGACTGAAGTTCAACTATTACAGGCAAAAACAAATGTAGAAACTTTGCAAAATCAGCTGAAAGCCATCCAGGCACAGGTAAATACCGCACAGGAACAAGCAAACCAGAGTAATGTTTATAGCAATGTAAATGGAACTGTTGACGAAATTACCGCACACGTTGGTGAAACTTTCAATGGCAATCCATTAACCGGAGGATTCATAAAAATTGTAAACGAAACCAATCTAAAAATCACAGTTACAGTACCTGAAAATTATGCAGGTCGCGTTTCCAAAGGATCTAAAGTGACTGTAAATGTTCCTGACATTAATAAAACTTTTAATAGCGAAATTATTTTTATCAGCAAGGCCATAGGCACGACGAATCGTGGATTTACAGCCGAAATAAGAGTGCCAACAGATATGAATCTCCGGCCCAATCAAATTGCCCAGGTAAAGATTTTGGATTATACAGCTCCAAACTCAATTGCAATTCCTTTAAACACTTTGCAAACCGGTGAAAGTGGAAAATTCGTTCTTGTAGCGGTTAAAGAAGGAAATAAATTAATTGCCAAAAAAAGAGATGTCGTTATCGGCCAACTATACGGCGATAATATCGAAATCAAAAGCGGGTTACAACCGGGAGATCAATTGATCACTGATGGTTTTCAAGGATTGTTCGATGGTCAATCAATCATTACCAACGCGTGATAGGAAAATGAATTAAAACTGCTTTTACTATAAAGCAACAATAAAATATACATGAGTTTAACCGAAAATTTGAAGGGGAAATACAAAGAGTTTAAACCAACCAGTTGGTCAATAAAAAATAAAACTTCCATATATCTCCTGATACTTTTTGTATCGATGGTTGGTGTTTATGAATTTGTCACTTTACCTAAAGAACAGTTTCCGGATATTGTAATCCCTACAATTGTAGTACAGACAATCTACGCAGGTAATTCTCCAAAAGACATTGAAAATTTGGTCACCAAACCAATTGAAAAACAATTGAAAGGTATTACCGGCGCTAAGATCAATAAAATCACCAGCACTTCTTTACAAGATTATTCGATCATAACTGTAGAATTTGAAACTGATGTAAAAACGGAAGTTGGGTTACAAAAAACAAAGGACGCCGTAGATAAAGCAAAAAAAGATTTGCCTACAAATCTTACGGAAGAACCAAATGTACAGGAATTCAATTTCAGCGAATTCCCGATCATGTTTGTAAATCTGAGTGGCGATTATGACATGACCAGTCTGAAAAAATTTGCTGACGATGCGCAGGATCGGATTGAGGAACTTTCCGAAATAACCCGTGTGGATATAGTTGGTGCGCCGGAAAGAGAATTTCAAATCAATGTAGATAATCTTAAAATGCAAAGTGCAGGAATTACGTTTGATGATATCTCTGCAGCGGTGCAGCGCGAAAACGTAGATATCTCAGGCGGTTTACTTGATGTCGGCAATATGAAAAGAACTTTGCAGATAAGAGGACAGTTTGCCAACGCTTTTGATATTCAGAAAATAATACTCCGCAATACTTCCGGAATGCCAATTTATCTGAAAGATATTGCTACAATAAAGGATACCGTAAGAACCAGTGAAAGTTATGCGCGGCTCGATGGAAAAAATGTGGTTACATTAAACATTATCAAAAGAGCGGGAGAAAATTTAATTCAAACTTCTGATGACGTAAAGAAGGTTGTGGAAGAAATGAAAGGAACAATTTTACCTTCAAACCTTCATGTGGTTGTTACCGGCGATCAAAGCCGCGCTACCCGCACCTCTTTCAATGATCTTGTGAATTCTATTGTGATTGGTTTCATATTGGTTCTTTTGATCCTGATGTTTTTTATGGGAGTTACGAATGCCTTCTTTGTAGCCCTTTCCGTACCACTTAGCATGTTCGTGGCGTTTATGTTTCTGCCCGCGGCCAACATTATCGTCGGCGCAGATGTCACGTTGAATTTTATTGTCCTTTTTGCCCTCCTCTTTGGTCTGGGAATTATTGTGGATGATGCAATAGTAGTCATCGAAAACACACACCGCATTTTCACGCAAAACAAAGGAAAGCTTTCGACGACCGAATCTGCAAGGATGGCTGCAGGAGAGATTTTCGTTCCGGTTTTCTCAGGAACGCTCACAACGCTGGCACCGTTTTTCCCGCTACTCTTTTGGCCGGGTATCATCGGTAAGTTTATGATTTATTTGCCAACGATGTTGATATTTACGTTAACTGCTTCTTTGATCGTTGCATTCATTATGAACCCAGTTTTTGCAGTTGATTTTATGAACCATCCGGAAGGAAAAATAAAAAGAAAATCTGCTGTATTTACCAGTAAGCAATTTTTAATACCTCTTTTGGCAGGAATTTTCTTCGATTTAATTCATATACCTTTTGTGGGCAATCTGCTGATCTTTTTTTCCATAATCGTTTTGCTGAATACATATGTTTTTGATCATCTGATACATCAATTTCAAAACAAAGTATTGCCTGAGATTATGCGCGATTATGAAAAACTACTTCGGTGGGCTGTTAATGGCTGGCGTCCCGTATGGCTTCTCGCAGGTACTTTCGGACTGCTCATAGTCTCCATAATATTTTTCTCGATAAGAAAAGTTCCTGTAGTTTTCTTCCCCCAAGGAGATCCAAATTTTATTTATGTTTATTTAAAACTGCCCGTCGGTAGTAGTGTTGAATATACAGACTCTATTACAAAAGAAGTTGAACAAAAAGTAACTTCTGTCCTTAATGGCCCTTCAGAAAAACCAAATCCAATTGTGGAAAGTATTATTTCAAATGTGGCTATTGGAGCGGCGGATCCTTCCAGCGGAGATAGAAGTACCCAACCAAATCTCGGAAGAGTTCAGGTTTCTTTTGTTGAATATGAAAAAAGGAACGGAGTTGCAACATCGCCATATCTGGATTCTATCCGTCAGGTAATAAAAGGAATTCCAGGTACGCAAATTTCTGTTGCCCAGGAAGCCAGCGGTCCGCCTACAGATCCTCCAATCAACATCGAAGTTGCCAGTGAAGATTTTGATGAGCTAACTTCTACTGCATCGGATTTAAAAAATTATTTAGATAGTATACAGATTCCCGGTGTAGAGGAGTTAAAACTCGATGTGGATCTCACTAATCCTGAAATTTCCCTTAGTGTCAATCGCCAACGTGCACAGACAGAAGGAGTATCCACAGCTCAAATTGGCCAGCAAATAAGAACTGCGCTTTTCGGGCTTGAAGTGTCTAAAATAAAAGATGGTGAAGATGAATATAAAATACAGTTGCGTAATAACGAACTGCAACGTAAAAATCTTACAGATTTGCTGAATATGAAAATCGTATTTAGAGATATGGCCAGTGGCGGACAGGTGAAATCAATTCCGATCAGTTCATTAGTAGATGTGGATTATACAAGTACGTATGGAAGTATCAAGAGAAAAAATGTAAAACGGGTAATCACAATTTTTTCAAATGTTCTTTCTGGATACACACCCACAGAAGTCAATAAAAATATAACTACCGCCATCAATAATTTCGATAAAAAAGATCAAGGCGTTACCATCAAACAAACCGGGGAAGGTGCGCAGCAGGCAGAGACCGGCGCATTCCTTGGCAAAGCCCTTGGAATCGCTTTAATGCTTATTTTGTTCATCCTCGTTTTGCAATTCAATTCTGTAAGCAAATCAATAATTATCCTTACAGAAATTCTATTCAGTGTGATCGGAGTCATTCTTGGATTCTCCATAACGGGAATGGGAATCTCAGTAGTCATGACCGGCATTGGTATCGTAGGATTAGCAGGTATCGTAGTAAAGAATGCCATTTTAGTAATCGACTTCGCCGATGAACTAAGAGCCCGTGGAATGAAAACAAAAGAGGCAGTAATTCAGGCGGGAAAAATCAGAATTATCCCGGTGCTTCTTACTGCCCTCGCCGCTATTTTTGCACTGATTCCACTTGGTATTGGATTCAATATCAATTTTGTTACATTACTTACCGATTTGAATCCACATATATTTTTCGGGGGAGATAGTGCTGTATTTTGGAAACCACTTGCGTGGACGATCATTTTCGGATTGACATTTGCATTCTTCATGACCTTGATAATGGTACCCGGAATGTATTTAATTGCTGAAAGATTAAGACGTCCGATGAGAAGGCAGTTTGGTGGAAGATGGATTTCTATGATGGGGATTCCGCCTCTTACTTTAATTTTTATCCCCTTAATGTTTGTTTCCATGTTTATTCACAATGCCCAGGTTAAAAGAAGAAAAAGAAAACTGGGAAATAAAGTCGGTATAAAATGGATCGGTAGTTGGTTCTGATCCAGGTTTTGTGTTCAGTTTAGATTTGACCTGCAGGTTCGTCCTGCAGGTTTTTTTATTGAAAACAATCTGCTTACACATCTGATAATAGACTGAAGAAGGTGGTTAATTTCTTAACCAATACTTTCTTATTCATAAAAAAAAACCGGCACTGTAGGAGAACCCTCCTGACAATGCCAGTTTCAAATATGTTAACATACCACTACTTCTATGAAGCTAGATTCAACACTTCTTTTCTTTGAACTTTTTTTTGCCAAATAAAAAATATAAGAAAAAGGAGAATAAGAATAGCAGGGAAAGTAACCATTCGAGCTAAGGTATGTTGACCTGCTGCCAATTCAAGATCTGATCCTGTTAACCCTGTAGTAGCGCTCACTATTCTTGCCTTATCAATCCAGCTACCAATTATTGGTTGAAATATAGCAGAAGAAAACATCCCGATTCCACCTACAACAGACATTCCCAAAGCCCCACTTAATGGAGCTCTTTGTGCAACAGCACCTATCATTGTTGGCCAGAAATAGCATACTCCTATTGCAAAAATTATTGCTGCTGCATAAGCCATCGGCCCTGTAACTGTACTCAAAAGATAAATGCCAAATGCTGCAAATATAGCTGACATTAGAAGTACACCTGTTTGTCCAAATTGCTTTACCACAGGGCCTGAAAAAAATCTACCCACTGCCATCAGGCCCGTAACCAGAGCCAATATCAACATAGGGCTTGCTCCACTGTTGCTCATAATAAGTCCTACCCATTGCTGAGGACCGAACTCGGTAATCGCAGTAAGTGCCATGCAACAAAACAAAAATATGTAAGTAGGCTTAAGCATTGCCTTAAAGTTATTAGAAAGAGATGTTGCTTCGGCTTTTGATTTTGGAAATGTTTTTCCATAAAAAAGAATTGCATAAATCACAGTGGGAATCATTGTAACCCACATCTGTGCCTGCCATCCAAAACCAAAATCAGTCATAAATTTAGAGATCAGGCTGCCGACAACGATTCCTCCCGGAAACCACATGTGAAACCTACCCAGCATTTTATTCATTTTTACACCAGAGTAAGTATCTGCAATCATAGGATTGCACGCAGCTTCTGTACATCCATTTCCAAAACCAATAAAAAGAGTGGAAATGAGTAATAGTGAATATCCTCCGGAATAAATAGTAAAAATGATACCTAATGTATGAGCTACAAAAGCTACTCTCATTATATTTTTGGGGCCAAAAGAATGATAGACCAACCCTCCAATAATCATAGAAATTGGAAATCCGATAAACCACATTAAATTTATAAATCCAAGCTGTTCTGCACTCAGGCTAAATTCTTGACCAAGCTGGGTTAAAATCCCTGCCCTGATGCTAAAAGTAAATGCGGTTGTAATTAGAGCAAAACAGCTTCCCGTAAACAGTGCGTTTTTTTTGATATTCTCGTTCATAAGTTTGATTTTAGAGTAAAAAGTTAGTTTCGAAAATAGAATAAAAATGTTTCGCAATATAGTAACTATTCTCGATTCTAAACTTCTTTCTTATCTCAGCTTTTTATCTCTTGAAATATATCGTTCTATTGCTTAAAACTGTGACTTGAATTCAGATGGAATTATTCGTACAGAGGTAACCTCTGATTTAATATCTAGTTTCGGAGAACTGATATCAAAACCTGATTACCTAAACGGTTAAACAGATTGAGTTACGAGAACCTCAGGAGTTTTGATGTCAGGGAAACAATACTCAACCGAGTGTGTATTATTCTCTTTTTACTTCTTTTTTTCGTTTAAACAATCTTGAAATATATCCTCCGGCTTTGTTTACTACCTGCACTTTATCCGCCAGTGCATCAAAAAGGAAATTATCAGAATGTTCTTTTTCATTCAAAATAGCATCTTCATCAGACTGCTTGGGATAAATAATAATGTAGCTATTATGAATAAAATATTTTGATAAATAATAAGGAAGCTTTTCAAGATTCTCATCATACGATATACGCATCTTACGGGAAGAAACAATTACAAAAAAATCATTTGGTTTTAGTTCTCTGCCCAAAATTAGAAAATCTTCCCAGTCATTAAAAACATTGTAAGTCGCCGGCACCGGACTTGTAGAATAATCGTTTATTTTTTTCAATTGAACAATGGCGAGTTCTGACGCAAAAAAATGAAACGACAATCCACCGGTTTTAGCAATGGTTGAAATTCTTGTAAACCAATGATAAAAACCTGGTTCTCTTTCTGCTTTCGGAGTGATTACGATTACCATCCGGTTAAGCGTATTAAACGGTTGAACGTTTTTGTAAATAAAAATTGTTTCACCCGTTTTGCTCAAAATATTTTCTGTTATCGGACCTAGAAAATCTTTTTGATTCGCATTTTTATGCAATCCAATTAATACATCGGTAATATTCTGTTCTTTTATCGTATAAATAATTGCGTTACTGATGTTCAAATCATAACGAGTCAACGGGATCAGCGTATCTTCCGTTGCAGCAGCATGGTTCAGCGCTTTTTGCATCATCTTTTTGCCACTCGCCTGAGATGTTTCGTCATTTATATCATCGCTGATGATCGTTAAAGCGTAGACAGGTATATTACTTTTGTTTGGTCTCATCATCAGGGCAAAATCTACCATTTCCGCCACAGTATCCGGGTAAGCGAGGGTTATCAAAATCTTTTCTTTTGATTCCGCAACTTCTTCTACTTCTTCCCCTTCTATTTCTGCTAGTTTTGCCGCTGCTTTTTCTACAACAAAGGAACTAATCGCACAACTAATCAATATCAGTAAAATTGTTCCATTCAAAATATCTTCATCCAGTAAACGGATCGGTTCGCCGCCGGGAGTTTCACCAATGATAATATTATAACCAACCAAAATAATCGCCAGAGTGGCGGCCGCATGAGAAGTGCTTAAACCAAAAATCATTTTGCCTTCTTCGGGTAATAATTTGAAAGTCTTCTGTGTAATCCAGGCAGCAATATATTTGGTAGAAATGGCAACAGTAACAATTACTCCTGCTACTCTTAAAGCGCCCCAGCCATTAAAAAGTACATTAAAATTTACCAGCATCCCGACTCCGATCAGGAAAAAAGGAATGAATAAAGCATTTCCTACAAAATCAATGCGGTTCATTAAGGGCGAGGAATTAGGAACAAAATTATTGAGAACCAGGCCGGCAAAAAAGGCGCCGATGATCGCTTCTATTCCTGCAGCTTCTGCCAGAAAGGAGGCCAGAAAAACAATTGCCAATACGAAAATATATTGAGAAACACTGTCTTCATAATTTTTAAAAAACCATCGGATTATTATGGGGAAAATAAAAAAAACAATTCCTACAAACACTAAGGTAGAAACGCCCAATGTAACCCAAAAAGCAGAAGTAACATCTCCTTTGGTCATCCCAGCAATTATAGCAAGAATCAATAAAGCAAGAATATCGGTAATCATAGTGCCCCCCACCGTCAGGCCGACCGCACGATTTCTTGAAACCCCATATTTACTGGCTATCGGATAAGAAACGAGTGTATGCGTTGAAAACATACTGGCTAATAAAACTGACGAAAGCCATCCATAACCTAAAACATAATAGCTGGCAATTGTACCAAAAACCAACGGTAGCGTAAACGTAGTTATTCCATAAAAAAATATCTTTTTCCTGTTTTTCTTAAATTCCGAAATATCAATTTCAAGACCCGCAAGAAACATGATATATAGAAGGCCGACCGTTCCAAACAGTACGATGCTGCTGTCTCTACGTAATAGATTCAAAGCATAAGGCCCCACCGCAACTCCCGCCAAAATAAGTCCGATTATATGTGGAACTTTTATTTTTTTCAATAAGATCGGAGCAAACAATATAATAAATAATACCAGTGAAAAGATAATCACCGGATTACTAAGCGGCAACGAAAAGTTTAGGCCAGTCAATAAAATCATACGACAAATTAGAATTATAGATTAAATGTTGCTTTACTGCTTCTTCATTCTCAGCGAATATAGAATATGGCAACCGCTCGACTGAATAATTTCACGGTCACCTTCCATTTCTTTTTCGGACTTTTGTTGCAGTCGCACTGATATTTTAGCGATCTTATCTGTGGAATCCCGTTGTACATTTAGTTTCAATATATTTCCCTGAAAAGCTCCGGTATAAGTTCTCAAAAGTTTTTCACGACTCATTGCAGTTACGATAACTGTATTTCCCTGAAAAATAAAATCCCATTGTTCGTTTTTCGTATCACCAACCGCTGATCCAGGACAACTTGTTTCAATACATTGCATGTCAACCAGCCATGTTCCTGAAATTCTTTGGTGTTCAAGATAAAGACTATCACTCATCACACTTGTCGTACTATCGATTGATTTTTTTTGTTCATCTAATTGTTGTTCCTTAACAGCAAGCATTTGCTCTTTTAATACCAGTTCCTGTTCTTTCTGATTTAGTGCATTCATCTTCTTATTTAATTCAATTTCACGTTGTCGTAGTCCACAACCAGAAATAAAAACCAACCCTGCCAGAATAAACATCCATTTCATATTTCAATGATTTGAGAATTTCAAGATATTGTTTTTTTGGGAATTAGCAACGTTTCGAAGTCCTTATTTGAGGAATCAATATAATAGCAGATGTCGTGCATTAATAAAGAAAAGAAAAAGGTTCTATCCCGGTTTTCTCTTCACAATAAATTCATGATAAAGTAAGGTATAGAAGTAGTATCCTGTTAATAAAACAATCAACATTTGCCAAAGGCTAATAATAAAAGAAATTACTCAATCTGATATTCAATGATAATTCATTTCAGAAATTTTTCATGCAGCCATCTTTCTGCATTCGTCAGCACACAGTCTACAAGCATCAGCGCATTCTCTGCAATGCTCAGTCTCGAACTTAGAACATTCTTCGGCACATGAATCACACAGTTCCGAACAGACTTTGCAAATATCTTTTGCTTTTTTACTGCCCAAACTCATTAGTTGTGCAGCAGCATAACAAATCGCTGAACATTCCATGTCTAACTGGATACAGGTAGCCATCTCTTCTACATCGGGTTCCGCAATGCAAGATGAAGCGCAATGATTACATATTGATGCGCATTTCAAACAAGCCTCGATGCACTCCCGATGTGTGTGAAAGTTTTCCATTGTTTTTTATTTTTTTATGAACGTTATGTATTTGAAACATTCCAGGTCACAATAATTATTCCAATGAATGTCTAACTGAATCTCCTTACTTTTTCTTTGAAACTTTCCCCAAAACTTATTTATATTAGCTCAAAGCAGCATGAATTCATAATCACCAAATGCAATAGAAAATTTATAAACAAACACATCCAGTTTAAAATTTAATAATGACGGAGAACATTTCTAACGAATTCAGCATTGACGATTTGTTCAATTCAAAATTTTCGGGAGAAGCATTTTATAAGGATTCCAGGCTATTCAGTTTGGAAAGAGTTATGCTGGATCAGAAATACAGACAAGTATTAGATACAAATGTAGATTCGATATCTGTTCTTCCATTTTATCTATATCTCGAAATGCATTTACGTCAGATCAACAGTCCCTCATCCCAAAAAACTTATGATCTAAATCCTGAAATCACAAACCAGTTCTCTAAAAAATTGAGCCTATTTTTTACTAATGAAAAAGAAGAAATTATTTTGGAAAATGCATCGCCTGTTTGTTATGCAACCAGCGACGAAGTTTCAGAAGATTTTAAGATAGAGCTTCCGCCTCTTTCTTTTTCATCAGTTGATATTTTAGATTATGTCTATGCCCAAATACATTCTTCGATGTATAAAAAGAAATACAAACGCCTTTCAAAGATTTACCCGGGTATATTGTATCCTCATGATCAAAATACGTTTTGGAGATTCGTAAAAATGGGCGCAGAATTGAAACAACTGCATTTTATGGAATGTTCTCTGAAAACATCAGAGTCAACAAAATTCATTTCACAAAAAAATGTAGAAGGAAGTAATTTGGTAAAAAAAATTAGTTTCCAGGAAAAAAAAGTTTTTATTAATGATGCACAATATTTTGACAACATCTTACAAACAGTCTGGGAATTTTATGCTGGCGATCTCCAGCCCGCACAAATCTGGCTTACTACCCGAAATGGAAAAATACTAACTTCCTATGATATCCAACAATATCTAAATATTATTGGATTTTTGAAAGAGGCGGTGCGAATCCAGGATCAGATCGATAACATAAAGATCTGAAAACGCCTTCTGTTTCTTATTTACTTTATGAAGAAAGACCTTTGTAGTAAACGAATCTTTAGAACTAATTTTCAATTTACATTTAAACAGATAAACAAATTCTTCATAATTTGTTAATAACCTTCATGCAGCTTTAGAAGTTGTGAAATTGCCTTCATGTTGTTAATAAAAAACAAAACAAGGATAATATTTTTATACTTCCTTTGCGGCGTTTAAATAAAATTAAAACAACAGATTATGAAATTAAAGCAAATTTTGCCTTTATTAATTGCTGCTTTTTTGTTCCCTTTCATGATGAATGCACAGGTAACAACCAGCAGTGTAACAGGAAAAGTAACTGACAATACAGGTGCGGGACTTGCTGGAGCTACCGTTTCTGCAAAACATGTTCCATCAGGAACCGTTTACAATACGGTATCACGTAAAGACGGTTTATTTGATATGCCAGGCCTCAGAACTGGTGGCCCGTATACAATTACAATAAGTTTTGTTGGATATTCCCCACAAACATACAACGATATCACATTGTTGTTGGGCGAAGCATACCAGCTTACTGCGAACATGTCTCAATCTACTCAAAGCCTGGAAGCAATAGTAGTTTCGGGCGCGTCAAATCTAAACAAAACGCTTAAAACCGGTGCAAGTACAATAGTTACCACGGCGCAGTTGGCAACACTTCCTACTATTAATAGGTCATTAAGCGATTATACAAGAATTACTCCGCAGGCAAATGGCAATGGCTTCGCAGGAAGAGATGGAAGATATAATAATCTTCAGATTGATGGAGCAAATCTGAATAATAGTTTTGGATTGAGCTCTGATCTGACCCCCGGCGGTGGCCCATCACCAATTTCTTTAGATGCGATTCAGCAGGTTTCAATCAATATTGCTCCATTCGATGTTCGCCAGTCTGGTTTCACTGGTGCGGGGATAAATGCAGTTACCAAAAGTGGAACAAACACTTTTCATGGAAGCGTTTATCATTATTTTAGAAATGAAGATATGATGGGTTCTAAAATTGATGGTCAAAAAATTACAAAAACTCCGTTGAATAATAAAATTTATGGAGGAAGTATTAGCGGTCCCATTATCAAGGACAAATTATTCTTTTTTGTGAATGCTGAACATGAAACAAGATCTGTACCCGGTATTATTTATGTAGCAACTGGTTCAGGAAATAGTGGAACAAAGTCTACAACAAATATTGATGATCTGAAAGCAGTATATGACTTTGTGAAATCAACATATAATTATGATCCGGGAGCGTATGATGGATTTCCTAATTTCGAATCAAAAAACACCAAATTTTTAGGAAAAATTGATTGGAACATCAGTGATAAACATCGTTTGACTGTAAAATATACCGATTTTAAAGGTAGTGATATGAGTCCATTGAACGGAAGCAGCGTTCCTCAAAATGGTAGAATCCCTGTAACCGGACAATCAAGTAGTCTTTCAAGATTACCGGTCAACAGATTTGGTACACAATCGATGAGCTTTAGTAATTCTAATTATGGTACCGACCATATAGTTAGAACCGGGTCTTTAGAATTAAACAGCCGGTTAAGCAATACCAAGTCAAATCAATTCATTGCGACTTATACTAAAACCAATGATACCCGTTTTGTTCCTGGTGGCAAAGTTTTCCCAACAGTAGATATTTTCAATGGTCAGGGATTAAACTACATTTCTCTCGGGACTGATCCATTCACTAATAACAATGTTTTGGATGGCAAAGATTTGAGTATCACGGATAATTTCACTTTTTATTCAGGGAATCATACAATTACAGCCGGAATAAATTACGAACATCAGCAGATACGCAACATGTTTATGGGTGGATCACAAGGTCATTACGTATTTGACAGCCTGGGTGCATTTTTGAACCAACTTCAACCAAGGTATTATGGTTATACTTATTCCTTAGTGCCAGGCCAACCAGCTGTTTATTCTGCAGATCTTAAAATCGGGCAAATAGGCATTTATGTTCAGGATGAATTTAAAATCAAGGATAATTTTAAACTTACTTATGGTTTACGAGTAGATAAGCCTTATTATCCACAAGATCCAATTGATAACCCATCAATTGACGCTTTATCATTACCAGATGCAAAGGGCAACATGACCAATTACAATACCGGGAAATGGCCTAAAACCAGTGCAATCTTTTCTCCAAGGGCAGGTTTTAACTGGAATGTAGGAAAAGATAAAAGTATAACTCTTAGAGGTGGAACCGGTTTATTCACCGGAAGAATTCCATATGTATTCCTAACAAATATGCCTTCAAATAACGGAATGTATCAACGGGCACTTTTCTTCAATACTAAGAAGGATTTGGATTCATTAGGTATTACTAAATTTGACCCTAATCCGGATTCTTATGCGGGTTCTTTCTCAAAAACACCTAATACGACTACTCCCCCACAAAGTTTTGTAGTGATCGATCCTAAATTCAAATTTCCTCTGGTGTGGAGAAGCAATCTTGGTATTGACAAAAAGTTCGACAACGGTTTTACTGCTACAGTAGATTTGATTTATACAAAAGATATCAATGCCGTAGTTATGAGAAACCCGAATCTCAAACCACCAACCGAAAAATATACAGGTCCTGATACCAGAAGTTATTATTCCGGTTCAACACCTACTTACTATTCTAATTTAGGAACACCCATAGTTCTTGAAAACACACACAAAGGGTATGCGTTCTCTGCTACAGCCCAGATTTCCAAAGTTTTCACGAATGGATTTTATGGCTCATTGGCTTATACTTATACACAGGCAAAAGAAGTAAGCCCCAATCCCGGTTCAAGAGCAAGTTCAGCATGGCAATCTATTGCTAATGTAAATGGACCCAATGACCAGGTGTTAGATAATTCTCAATATGCTATTCCTCACAGGATAATTGCTAACGTTTCTTACAAATTCTCTTATGCAAAGCATTTTGCTTCTACATTTTCCCTGGTTTATACAGGAAGCAACAGGTATCTCATCAATTATGTAACCAATGGTTCTATTGTAAGAGATGGAAATTCAGAACTAATTTATGTGTACTCAAATGGAGCCGATGTTCCATTTGTTGATTATAAAGTTACTGACAAAGATGCAAAAGGAAATGTAGTCGCTACAAGAACGTACACCATCCAGGAGCAACAGCAAGCTTACGATCAATATGTCGGAAACAGCAAATATTTGTCTGATAACAAAGGGAAATATGTAAGTCGTTATGGACAGAAAGCACCGTGGTTTCACCAAATGGATTTCCGTTTTTTACAGGATTTTTATTTACAAACTGCCGGTGGCACCAAACATGACTTAGAGTTTAGCATGGATATTTTCAATCTTGGAAACTTGATTGCGAACAAAGCAAAGAATTTTGGTTATAGTCAAAATACAAC
>JBDTKF010000077.1:0-12268 GCA_039935455.1 Ginsengibacter sp. | reverse complement strand
TAGAAACCTGGGAATTCCATTCAGATTATAACTCCACTTTTATTTATGATCCACTAAGCAAAAAAGTAATAAAAAGAACGGTGCCGGTTAATGTTTGTTACCGTTCAACAAATGCAAACAAAATCTTCATCGGATCTACTTTGAAGTTGAAAGATGATGTGATAAGTGAAGCTTCTTTGGATTTGATCCCTAATCATGATAGAAGAATTGGTGTTTTGTATAGTACGCTTGTAACCCAATATGCGCTTGATTCTGCCGGCTATAATTATTGGAATGCAATGAAAGGAAACACCGAAAACGTGGGCTCTATTTTTGATCCGCAACCCAACCAAACAATTGGAAATGTTCATTGTGTTTCGGATTCTCTTGAAAGAGTAATCGGCTATATTGGAGCAGGAACGATCAGCCAGTCAAGACTTTTTATAAGTAACGGGGAAATGCCTTGGGAATGGAACCAGCCCAACAATTGTAGTGAATATTATGTGCCACGCGACAGTGTTGAATTTTATTTTTCTAATAATTCATTGATTCCTTACGAATCGGATCCCCGGGTCGGCCCCATGCCAAAAGGATACTTTTCCGCATCAGGAACTTGTGTGGATTGTACAATTACCGGGAGCCTGGATAAACCAATATTCTGGCCATAAAAAAACTGAAAAATGATTTTATTGAAGACTCAAATTCGTTTTGTTCACACCTTAATATTTTTTTTAAGCCTGTTGGGGTCTGATTATTCTATTGCTCAGACAAATAACCCCGATAATCCAATTTCCAGCATTATAAATGAGGCCAGTAACCCTCTACAGGAAAAAGTTTATGTTCATACAGATCGTTCTTATTATTTATGTGGAGAAATTTTATGGTTCAAATCTTATGTTACAAACGCCACAAATAACCAACCGCTTTCGCTAAGTAAAATCGTGTATGTTGAATTATTGAATAAAAAAAATCAGCCCGTATTGCAGGGAAAAATTGCTTTGAAAGATGGCAGCGGAAGCGGGTCTTTCATGCTCCCGTTTTCCATAGAATCGGGAAATTATGAATTAAGGGCCTATACCAACTGGATGAAAAATAATTTTTCAGATCATTATTTCAAAAAGGTTATTACCATCATAAATACGACTGAGAATTTAGATCCTTCTATTGTCAAAAACAAGACTGTTTATTTCGCACAGTTCTTTCCAGAGGGAGGAAATCTTGTTAACGGATTGAAGAGTATTGTTGCTTTTAAAATAAATAACAATTTCGGCAAAAGCGTGGATGGAGAAGGAATTGTGGTCGATGAATCGCAGGATACAGTAGCTCATTTTCAAACTGAAAAATTTGGTATGGGAAAGTTTTTATTTACCCCTCAAACTGGAAAACATTATACGGCAATTGTTACCTTAAGAGACAATTCAGTGATTAGAAAAAATTTACCGGATGCTTATGAAAGTGGTTATGTAATGCATGTATCAGACGATGCAAATGATTTGAAAATTTCCGTCACAAGTGCCCATCAAACGCCACAAAAAGTTTATTTGATTTCTCAAACAAATAACGAAACTGATTTTTCTGCATCTGCGTTTATTCAAAACAATCAGGCGTTATTTATTATTCATAAACATGACCTGAAAGACGGAATTGCGCAGATTACTTTATTCACTAATGACGGCCGTCCACTTTGTGAAAGGCTTTATTTCAAACGTCCTAATAAACAAATGGTGATCAATGCGAAAGCAGATAAGCAAAATTTTACTAAACGCGAAAAAGTAAATATTGATCTTTATACAGCTGATAAATCCGGGGATTTAATAGCGGGAAATTTGTCCGCTTCTGTTTTTCGTTTGGATAGTTTGCATAAACCCGAAGATGATAATATTTTTACTTATTTATGGTTAACATCCAACCTTAAAGGGGCTGTTGAGAATCCTGATTATTATTTTAAAAACGAAAACGCAGAAACAAATTCAACATTAAATAACTTGTTGTTAACCCAGGGCTGGCGTACATTTGATTGGAAAAATATTTCTAAGGCCATCAGACCTTCTTTGGTTTATGTCCCTGAAAACCGTGGTCATATTGTTCTGGGTAAAATCACGAATGAAGTAACCGGTAAACCTGCCGAAAATGTTTTGGTTTATCTTTCTGTTCCTGGTAAACGTGTTCAACTATATGGCTGCCTTAGCAATTCCGATGGATTGGTTCATTACGACCTGAAAGATTTTTATGGTTCTAATCAAATTGTTTTACAAACAAATACTTCAAAGGACAGTGTTTATCATTTGGAAATATTGAGCCCTTTTTCGGAAGAATTTTCAAACTTTTCTCTTCCGGATTTGCACATTTCTGAAAATGATCGGGATAATTTACAGTCCGCCAATCTTCACATGAAAATTTCAAAAACCTATCATGATAATGATCTCCAAAAATTAGAGTTACCGTTGATTGATTCACTTCCGTTTTATGGTAAGCCAAATAAGACGTATCTGCTGGATGATTATACCCGTTTTACAACAATAGAAGAAGTGATGCGCGAATATGTCTCAGAGGTAAATGTGATAAGAAGAAAGAAGGAAAATCATTTCAATACTTTAAATGTTCCTGCATTAAAACTGAAAGAAATGCAACCGGTTCAAATAGTATTTGAACAAGATCCATTGATTCTTTTGGATGGCGTTCCTGTATTTGACGTTACTAAACTTCTAAGTTATGATCCATTAAAAATTCGAAAACTGGACGTAGTAGCTTCAAAGTATTATTGGGGGCCGATTGTATCTGAAGGAATCCTGAGTTTTACGACTTATAAAGGAAATCTTCAGGATTATACATTGAATCCGCACGATGTGATCTTGGATTATGATGGCCTTCAACAACAACGAATTTTTTATTCACCCGATTATTCTTCTGATCAAAAATTAAGAACCCGTCTTCCTGATTTCCGCGATGTTCTTTATTGGTCTCCGGACGTTCAAACTGATAAAAATGGAAAAGGGAATATTTCTTTCTTTACTGGTGATATTCCTGGAAAATACCTGGTTGTTTTACAAGGAGTGTCTTCAACCGGAGTGGCAGGATGCAGCAGCTTTATTTTGAACATAGTTAAATAAGATCACTTTCTTCAACAGTCCAATCAATATTTGTCTTCACAATAAACCAGGAAAGAAAGAAAATAGAAATTGTATTTTATTGTTCGTTTACTATATTTTATTTTAGTCTTTCCTTTGAAACTATAAATAAAATTGATTAAACGCGTTATTGATTTGTAAGTGTTTAATCTTTAACTTCTATAGATTAATTTCGCAGCAATTATGAAATCGGGATTTGTAAATATTTTTGGCAAACCAAATGCAGGGAAAAGCACTTTACTGAATGTACTGATGGGGGAGAAGATGGCGATTGTTTCCCCAAAAGTTCAAACAACGCGACACAGAATAAAAGGGATTTTGAATGATAAGGACTATCAGATTATTTTTTCTGATACGCCTGGTATTATCGAGCCAAAATATAAGTTACATGAGAAAATGATGCAGGCTGTAAAAAGTAGTTTGGAAGATGCAGATATCGCCTTATTGATCGTTGATATAAAAGATAATCTGGTTGAAACCGACGAAATCTTTTCTTCGCTTTCTCTAAAAGCCCCGGCAATAGTGGTTTTGAACAAAACCGATTTAGTTGCTAAAGAAACGATTCAAAATGCAGTTACTTTTTTTTCCGATAAAAGATATGCAAAAAAGATTGTTGAAATTTCGGCATTGAAAAACAATGGAGTCAAAGAATTATTAGATCTTATCATTTCAATGCTTCCTGTGGGAGAACCATTTTATACGGACGATAATTTGAGTGACCTTCCGATGAAGTTTTTCGTTGGAGAACTTATTCGCGAAAAAATATTCTATTTATACCAGGACGAAATTCCTTATCATTCCACCGTTCTTGTTCAGGAGTTCAAAGAAAAAACAACCCTCACAAAAATTACTGCAGAAATCATTTTGCAAAGAGAAACACAGAAAGGAATTGTGTTGGGTGAAGGTGGTAAAATGATTAAACAATTGGGGACGCTGGCCAGAAAAGACATTGAGGAGTTTATTGGAAGAAAAGTATTTCTTGAGTTGTTTGTAAAGGTGCGCCCAAAGTGGCGTGACAATGAAATTCATTTGAGGGAGTACGGATATTAGTCAAATATGATTCATAAAATTTAGTTTATTTATATCAAAAAGATTACAATGAATTCTTTTGGAAAAAACTTTCGGGTGCAAATATTTGGTCAGTCGCATGGCGAATATGTGGGGATTATTATAGATGGCTGCCCTCCGGGAATTTCTATTCGCACTGAAGATTTCAAAGAAGATATTGATAGAAGAAAACCTGGCGCAAAAGGAACTACGCCACGAAAGGAAGACGATATTCCGGAAATAATCAGTGGCGTTTTCAATGAGAAAAGCACCGGTTCACCAATCACCATTCTCTTCAAGAACAGTAATACCAGAAGTGGCGATTACGAAAAACAAAGGGCAGTTCCGCGTCCCGGTCATGCAGATTTTGTGGCTCATAAAAAATTCAATGGATATGAAGATTTTCGTGGTGGCGGCCATTTCAGCGGAAGACTGACCGTAGCTTTAGTCGCCGCTGGCGTAGTTGCAAAAAAGGTAATTGCTTCTTATTCATCTGATAAAAAGATTGAAGTTCATTCAACTATTCTTGAAATAGGAGGAGAGAAAGACTTAGAAGCAGGATTACAAAAAGCTATTGCTGAAAAAGATTCTGTAGGTGGTATTGTTGAGTGCATAGTTTCTAACCTCCCAATCGGGCTGGGTGAGCCTTTTTTTGATTCTGCTGAGTCGTTAATCAGTCATGCAGTTTTTTCAATTCCTGCGGTAAAAGGGATTGAATTCGGAGCAGGGTTTGCTGCTGCAAAAATGTTTGGAAGCGATCATAACGATTCAATCATAAACGTAGACGGAACCACAGAAACGAATAATGCAGGTGGAATAGTTGGTGGTCTAACTAATGGAAATGAATTGGTTTTTCGTATTGTCGTAAAACCAACCTCTTCTACTCCTAAAATCCAGGAAACTCTGAATACTGAGAGTGGAAAAGTGGAACCTTTTTCTGTAAAAGGGAGACATGATCTTTGTATCGCATTAAGAGTTCCAGTCGTGCTGGAAGCAGTAACAGCCTTTGTTTTAGCAGATCTCATGCACTGATCAAGTGATATAAACATCTTCAATAAGGAAAAATTCAACCGGCTTATTTTTAAGGATGGTGATCGAAAGTACATCAAACTGAATGCGTTTCCACTCAGGATTTTGTATCAGATATTCTTCCGAAGCACAGATTAAGTTTTCAATCTTCTTTCTTGACACATCCTCTTCAGGATAACCAAATTTTTGTGTTCGCCGTGTTTTTACTTCTACGAAATGTAGTGTATTATACTGTGATGCGATTACATCAACTTCCCAATGACTATGTCGCCAATTTTGATGTAGAATTGAGAACCCTTTCTTTGAAAGAAATTCAGCAGCCAACTTTTCCCCAAGAAATCCTGTGTTATTATGATGCGCCATGCAGATAAGTATTAATGTCCGCTATATGAATACAGTAAACCTACAAATAAGCATAATTCTCATTAGTAAATACAATAATCGTCCAGGGTCTAAACTTTTCTATCTTGAGAGAGAGACAAAATCGTTTGCTGTTTTCCTTGTCATCAGGAAATAGCTTCCAAATAAAATTGTAGAAAAAACTAAAGTTGAAACAACGCTCCATGGATAAAAAGGTAATCCATCCGCATAACACATCATCAGGCCGCTGAAAGTTTTTGGGCGTTGTAAACCAGCCATGGGAGAAGTGCTGATCCAGACTAGAAAATTAGAAATTAAGAAATAAGCGGTCGGTGCCGAAACAGAAGCCAAAGCAATCTTTTTTATATTGAAATTTTTGATAAAAAACCCAAATACAGTAAGGCCGCCGAACAAGATGTAATTCAAAACTTGGCCATCATAAAAACCATACATAGTTCCTACTCCGTTGATATATAATAACTGAAACAAACAATCCGAAACAAACATCGCTAACAGCGGAAGCAGGAATGAAAACTTTTTTTCTTTGATAATAGAACCACCAAAAATAGCCATTGCAATCATAGGAGCGAAACCATAAGGACGTCCTGGCATAATTCTATATAAAGAAGCGATAATGATTAATAAGATAAAACTGCCGGCAAGTTGCTTTGTAATTTTCATTGTTGCGAATTTTTAGCAAAAGTAAGAAATTAAAATTTTCGATACTGGTAAATTTGAGGCCAGCTTAAATGGAGAAAATCTCATAATCTTAGGTGATATAATTGTGTTACTTTAAGATTATTTCTACATTCAACCCTGCTCATATCCTTCATCAATCATTAAATTTTTTCCATCTGCAGCCATTGTTGCCAATGTATCACAGCGGTTGTTCAATACATTTTCCGCATGGCCTTTAACCCAGTTAAAATGAATTTTATGATTCGTGGAAAGTTCATCATACCTCATCCAAAGATCCCTGTTTTTTATTCCGCCTTTGAAATCAGTACGTAACCATTTTTTTAGCCAGCCTTCCATCACAGCTTTCACCACATAACTGCTGTCTGAATGTATAATAATTTCCAAATCATTTTTTTTTAAGGCTTCCAGAGCGGCTATTACGGCCATGAGTTCCATCCGGTTATTGGTAGTAAGCCGGTAGCCACGGGAAATTTCTTTTTTAATATTTCCCCAAATCAAAACTGCTCCAAAGCCACCGGGGCCGGGATTTCCCCGCGAAGAGCCATCTGTATATATTTCAATTGAATTTTTTTTCACGGATTACAAATATCTTTCAGAATTTCATGATTAGAAGTTATTTTATGAATAATCAAACCTGAAATACACCTGTTTTAAATTCTTCAATCTTCGGATTATGATTGGCGGCTGATAAATTTTCAGAAATTATTTTACGGGTTTTCTTGGGATCAATAATTGCGTCTACCCATAACCGTGATGCTGCATATACGGCTGTTGTTTGCCTTGCATATTTATCCATCATTTCATGTAACAACTTTTGTTCGTTTTCGGGTGTTATCTCTTTCCCTTTTGCTTTTAAAGAGGCTACTTCAATCTGAAGCAGTGTTTTGGCGGCCTGCTCACCTCCCATGACCGCAATTTTTGCTGAAGGCCAGGCATAAATAAAACGAGGATCATACGCTTTTCCACACATAGCGTAATTACCCGCCCCATAAGAGTTTCCGAAGATGAAAGTAATTTTCGGCACCACAGAATTCGCAACTGCATTTACCATCTTCGCTCCATCTTTTATGATTCCGGAATGTTCACTCCTTGTACCGACCATAAATCCGGTGATGTCCTGAAAAAATAGTAGCGGAATTTTTTTCTGATTGCAATTCATAATAAATCTGGCGCCTTTATCAGCACTATCATTATAAATGACCCCGCCGATTTGCAACTCACCTTTTTTATTTTTGATGTTCAATCTTTGATTGGCAACAATTCCCACGGCCCAACCATCTACCCGCGCATAGCCACAGATCAGAGTTCTGCCATAATCTTTTTTGAATTCTTCAAAAGATCCGGCATCTACAATTGTTTCAATTATTTCATGCATATCATAAGGTCTCAGATTTCCGTCAGGGAAAATACGATAGACATCGAAGGCATCTTTTGCGGGCATAACCGGCGAGATTCTGTTGAATCCTGCTTTTGGAGTTTCCCCGATTTTAGAAACTATATTCCTCACACAATCGAGGCATTCTTCTTCTGTTTGAAATTTATAATCGGCAATACCACTGATTTCCGTATGTGTGGCAGCACCACCTAATGTTTCATTGTCCGTGCTTTCTCCAATGGCTGCTTTTACTAAATACGGCCCAGCCAGAAAAATAGAACCATGCCCTTCTACCATGATCGTTTCATCACTCATAATCGGAAGATAAGCCCCACCCGCAACACATGGCCCCATCACAGCAGCAATTTGTGTAATCCCCATTGCGCTCATCTTTGCGTTATTTCGAAAAATTCTTCCAAAATGTTCTTTATCGGGAAAAATTTCATCCTGCATGGGAAGAAAAACTCCCGCGCTATCAACTAAATAGATTACCGGCAAGTTATTTTCCATCGCAATTTCCTGCATCCTCAAATTCTTTTTACCTGTTATTGGAAACCATGCGCCGGCTTTTACAGTTTGATCATTGGCTAGAACAACACATAGCTTACCCGCAATGTATCCAACTCCGGCAACGGTACCACCAGCGGGGCATCCACCGTATTCTTCATACATTCCATAACCGGCGAACGCACCGATTTCAATGAATGTTTTTTCTTTATCCATCAAATAATTGATCCGCTCACGGGCAGTCAGTTTATTTCGATCTTTTTGTTTTTGGATTGCTTTCTTGCCACCACCTTCTTCTATTTTTGATAACAATGTTTGAATGTTACTCCAGCCCATTTTGTTAGCGTCTTCATTTTTATTCATCTCTATATTCATAATAATTATATTCCTTCAAAACTAAAACTTTAATTTTTATTAAAGTTGGAGCCTGATTTGTATACACAGTTGAATTAACGTTTTGCTATATGAAAAGATGGCCGAAGAAAATTCTATTAATTGTAATTACAATTTTATTTCTTGGAGGAGTTATTTTATTTACCTGGCAATATTATAAATACAGGATCGTGAATAAATCAATTGCTACTGCGATTGCAGAGCAAACAGACAGTCTGTATTCTATAAAATATGATTCTCTTTCATTCGATGAAGTGACGGGAAATGCTTCGATTCAAAATATCCGTATCATCCCGGATACAAATAGAATAAAAAAAATGTCTGTAGAAAGTATGCCCGATATTTTATTAGACATATCTATCAAATCGCTTTTGGTAAAAGGTGTTAAAACAAAAAAAGCATTGCAGGGAAATAAACTGGAGGGTGACTCAATCATTATTGATGATCCACAGATTACATTACTCTCTGTTAAACCCTTAGAAAAAGGAACTAAAATTCAAAATGAAGCGGGCATCATTTATAAAGAAATATTGGGTAAATTGGATCTGATAAAAGTTGGGTTTGTGTTTATAAATAATCTAAATGTAAAAGGCATTGATTTCTTCTCGAAAGATAAAAATTTCGACTTTATCAACGGGAAATTATTGTTGGAAGATGTGTTGATTGACAGTGCGCATAATCTGGATACCAACCGCATTTTATTTTGTAAACAAGCTAATTTTACAGTTGACTCCTTTTTTTCGTACGATCATAACCGGAGAGAGTTATCAGTAAAAAAAATTCACTTTTTGGGTAAACAAAAAGAACTTCTATTTGATCAGATATCGGTGAACAGATTCCAAAATGATCAATCAAATGGTATCCGTCTTTTAGACGCACAAAAATTAACTCTCAATGGAGTCAATACAAATGAGATAGTTAAAAACAAAAACATTGTTGTTGATACGATTCTTTGTAAAGAAATAATTTTTTACGAACTGCCTGTTGAAAATTTAAAAACCACATCGGTTAAACCTGCTAAAAATAATGACAGCACTGGTTTTGTGAACGTTTATGGCGTTTATATGAAATATCTCCATTTTCCGAAAGTTACTTTTGTACCTTTTGCAAAAAGCAAATATTCTTTAGGAAATATTGCAATTAAAGTAAATGACGTTAGATCAGATCAGGTAAGGAAACTTGAAATTCATCCAATGAATTTTACAAAAGAAGCTGAAGTGATTCTTGATCGTTTTTCACTCAAATCGAAAGATGGTCATTATAATTATGACTTCCAAAATGTTCGAATTAATTCATTGCGCAAAGAGCTTAATATCCGTTCATTCAATGTGGTGCCTTTTGCACCTGAAAAACAATTCGCGAATAAATTCCATTTTCAATCGGACCGGTTTGATGTTAAATTTTCGGGAATTCTTTTGAAAAACATCGACATGAACAGCTTATTGGACAAGCGGTTCGAAGCTTCTGAAATTGTTATCAATTCTATCAATGCAAAGATTTATAGAGATTTACATAAGCCGCTTGAAAAAACCAGTAAGGTTGGAAATTATCTTTCTCAATTATTACAAAAATTTGAGCAACCAATAAATATTTCTAAAGCGAGAGTGAATAATGCTTATATCGAATACAAGGAAAACGAAACAGTAAGTGATAGTATTGGCGTTATAACTTTTTCAAATTCAAAATTCAATATTTCAAATATTACTAACATTCCTTCGGCGATCCAAAAAAATAATGAGCTCAATATTTCATTTGACACCCAGGTCATGGGTTCAGTCCCTCTGAACGGAAACTTTAAGTTTATTTTAAATAGTAGTACAGGAAATTTTGTTGCGAATGGTCATGCCAAGCCATTTGATTTATTGAATTTGAATCGCGTATCTATTCCAATGGCTCTGATCAAAATCAATTCAGGAAAAATTAATTCAATCGATTTTAATTTTACGGGAAACAATAACCAGGCAAATGGAAAGTTCATCATGAAATATGATGACTTGAAAGTGGATGTTTTGAAACGTGATAAAAATACAAACAAAGTAAAAAAAAGGGGGTTAGCAAGTTTAGCAGCTAACCTGGTCGTTGAGAATAAGAACCCCGGATCTTCTGGATTGAGAGTAATCAATGCAAAATACGAGCGAAATATTTATAAATCTTTTTTCAATTTAGTTTGGAAAACAGTATTCACAGGAATGAAAGAAACAGTTGGCATCCCCTAAGAGTAATTGTTCCCTTTGAATCAGTAATAGTAATTTCTAAATAATTCAATAACTCAATAATTCATAATTACTTTTACAAACTTTTAAAGTAAAATGAATTAATGGAACCGCAGAATTATTACCAACAGAGATTGGAAGGATTAAATACAGAATTAAAAAGATTTCAACAAAGAAAATCTTCTTTTGCGTGGTTACGTCTTGGTGCCATAATCGCTATTATTTTTGGATTTTATTTTTTGTGGTCAATTGGGATCATTTACGTAATTGCCGCATCAGTTTTGTTGCTTTTTATTTTTACCAGATTGATTTTTGCCGATCTAAAAAATCAATCCAGGATCGAACACACCAATTCTCTCATTAGAATTAATGAAGATGAATTGAAAAGTCTTGCAGGAAATTATCAGGATTTCGAATCGGGTTCCGAACATATTCCTAAAGAACATTTGTACGTCAATGATCTTGATATTTTCGGAAGAGCTTCTCTTTTTCAATATGTAAATCGTACTACTTCAGAGCCCGGAAGCAAACAACTGGCTGAATACCTTATGTCTCCGGCTTCTATTTCAGAAATTGCAGAAAGGCAATTGGCGATAAAAGAATTATCATCAAAAGTAGAATGGATACAGCACTTGCAAGCACAGGGCAGAAAGGATAAAATTACTTTTTCTGCCAAAACCCGCCTGGAACGCTGGATAAATGAACCTCCTGTTTTTGCTGGATTCAAACCGTGGAATTGGTTGCGGTATGTTTTACCTTCCATTATTTCGGGCATCATCGTTTTGTTCATTTTGAATATGGTGAGCATTACAATTTTTCTGCTAGGACTTTTGATATTTTTTGTTATCGCGTATCAGGTCAATAAATATGTCGCTCCGGTACATGAACGATTATCTAACATTGCAGAAGAATTAAACACACTCTCATCAAGCATTTCAACAATTGAAAAGGAAAAGTTTGAAAGTCCTTATTTGATAAAATTACAATCTACGTTTCTTGAAAAAAACAGGAAGGCATCGGACGATATTTATAAAATAAAGAAGCTTTTGGATAGGTTAGATACAAGATATAATCTGGTATTGTTACTTACCTTAAATCCTTTGCTTCTATGGAACCTGCAACAAGTTCTTGATCTGGAAAAATGGAAACAAAAGGAACAGGATAATTTCAACTCGTGGTTTGGAACTTTGGCAAAATTTGAAGCACTGAATAGTTTTGCAGTTTTGTATTTCAATCAACCCGAATGGATATTCCCTACAATTAATTCAGAATATTTTTCTATTGAAGGGAAAAAAATCGGGCATCCTTTGATTCAGAAACTGAAGAGAGTTGATAATTTCATTGATATTTCTTCGAACGCAGAACTCATGCTGGTAACGGGTTCAAACATGGCGGGCAAAAGTACTTACCTACGAAGTATTGGAGTCAATGTTGTTTTAGCAATGTCTGGAGCTCCGGTATGTGCGGCGTCCTTCTCCGTTTCTCATGTGCAGATTATAAGCAGTATGCGTATCACTGATAACCTGGAAGAAAGTACC
>JBDTKF010000076.1:0-3470 GCA_039935455.1 Ginsengibacter sp. | reverse complement strand
TGTTTATCACCAACGTTTCTTAATTGATTTGTAAAAAAACTGAAAATCAATTCATTATTTGCACTATCGTTTTCTCCGAAAGACAGGACAGATAAACTATCACCTATTTGATTCCAGTTCAAAGAATCTGAGAAAAGGGATTTTGATTTTATAATCTGCGAAACTTCCCGAAACATTTTATGTGTGTTGGATGTACCTTTAAAATCCTTGCATTGCAAAAGGAATACTGACGAAACACAAAACAAAATAAAAGATAAGCGTGATTTCATTTTAAAGTTTCAGCGCATTAAAGTATCTAAAACAAAGCCAAATCACTTTTATTTTATTACTGATCGTAATCTACCACTACCTTAGGAGATCTCGGATGAGATTGGCAGGTCAAAATATAACCATCTCTTACCTCGCTATCTTCCAATCCGTAGTTTGCTTCCATTTCTACTTCACCTTCCAGTAATTTGGCTTTGCATGAACAACAAACACCGCCTTTGCAGGCAAACGGCAAATCGATTCCATGAGCCAAACCCTCATCTAAAATTACATTTGCATTAGGATCCAGCATAAAATCATAACTGCGCCCATCCACTTTTATTGTGATGGCACTTCCTTCTGCGCTGGCAGATTCCACAGCGGTATAAATAGGAATATTCTTTTTAGTAGGTGTGGTAAATAATTCGAAGTGAATTTTTGAAGGTTCGACACCCCATCCGGTTAAAAAATCCTTTACGGTGAAAATCATTTCTTCAGGACCACAAACAAAGAAATCATCAACTTTATTAAAATCAACCAACTTAGACAACTGATTGCATTTTTGTACATCAATCCTTCCATAATTAAATTCAGCCTCTGTTTGTTCTCTGCTCAAAATATAATAAACCCTGAAGCGCTCCATGTGTTTATCCTTCAAAGCTTCAATCTCTTCTTTAAAAATAATTGAAGATGTATTTTTATTGCCATAAACTAATGTAACATTACTTTCCCTTTCTGTGAGCAATATGGTCTTAATGATTGAAATAACAGGAGTAATTCCACTTCCGGCAGCGACAAATAAATATTCCTTTTTGTTAGCAGAATTCACCTCTGTAAAAAAACTTCCTGTCGGCGGCATTACTTCTAATACATCGCCAACTTTTAAAACTGTAGTGGCATAAGTAGAAAATATGCCATTTTCTACTTTTTTCACAGCTACCCTGAATTCATCCTCCAAGGGACTTGAGCATATAGAATAAGAACGCCTGTTTTCATCAAGATGGGTTTTGATGGAGATGCTCTGACCTTGAGTGAAACTAAAATCTTCTTTTAATTCTGGCGGAATGTCAAAAGCAATAGAAATACAATCCGGGGTTTCATGCCTGATATCTTTAACGGTTAGTTTTTGAAGATGAAGTGCCAATGAAAAAAGTTTTAAAATTAGGCGCAAAAATACAGTCTAATTTGTGGATACGTTTACGAAACTTAGAAATTTAAGCTTTTCTAATAAAGAAATTGGTAGATGAATAAGACGCAAATGAATATTCAAAACGCAGAAAATGTCTTTTTTTTTATAAAACAGAAAGAATAAAACCAAAAGGTAATTTATCTAAATATTAATTAATCTTAACCCTGTTCAAAAGCAGGAAGCGTTAAATTTGCATTCTTTAAAAACTATTTCTATGCTATTGAGACCCGTGGATAAAGTAACAAGTATTTCTCCGGAGGATTTTAAAAAGAATTATTATAATCCAAAAATCCCAATCATCATAACTGATCTGGCAAAGGATTGGCCTGCGTCAAAGAAATGGACGTGGGATTATTTCAAAGAAATTGTGGGTGATAAAAAAGTAGGTCTGTATAATAACGTAAAAAGTGATGCCTATACTCCCATAAATACTGCAGACGATTACAAAACCTTTGGCGAATATGTGGATATGATTAAAAAAGGTCCGGCCGCATGGCGAATATTCTTATTCAATATTTTTGAGCATGCGCCTCAATTGATTAAGGACTTCACCTATCCTGATTACCTGATGAAAGGATTTGTAAAAAAATATCCAATGCTATTCACCGGTGGGCAGGGTTCCATCACTCACATGCATTTTGATATCGATCTCTCTCACATATTGCACACACAATTTGGTGGGCGAAAAAGAGTACTTCTTTTTCCTTTCGAGGAACAACACAAACTTTACCGCAAACCTTTCGAAGTATTAAGTCTTGCCGATTTTTCTAAGTATTATGAAAATGGCGACACGCCGGATTATGAAAAATTCCCTGCACTGAAAAATGCAAAAGGCTACGATCTCATTCTCAATCCCGGCGATACTTTATTTATGCCGGCAGGCTATTGGCACCACATGGAATATTTAGATAGCGGATTTGCCATGAGTCTTCGTGCGATGCAATCTGATATTGGCGGTAAATTAAAAGGTGTCTGGTATCTTTTTGGAATGCGGGGAATTGATACGTTATTGAAAAAAACCGTTCCAAAACCATGGTATAACTACAAGGTCAGGAAGATTGCGAAATCAGCGAAGGCAGAGATGGTTTAATTAATCCAAAGCTGGATAAAACCTTTTAATTGTATTATTTAGTTCCAGCCAATACAACTTTTCAAGTTTGATTAGTAGGTAGCTTTCGTCAATTTCACAGGCAAAAAGAATTTTATGCTATTTGCTTCCCGAATTATAGATTTCATTTTTTGACTTTTCTTTTTTGCTTGATCAAAAGAGAAACAAAAAATTATTCGCAATAGTTATTTATATTTTTATTTGTGCTCATGAGATCGCTTCGCTAAGTTCAAGGACAACCCGATCGCTCCGCGCGTTTGTCCGTGCCAGCGCTCTTGCAATTCTTAAATTTGGATCTAACATCTTAGCAAGCGCATGAATAATCCATAGATTAGTAAAAGCTTGGTTAGGCAGGTAAATTGAAACCAAAACAGGATCAAATTTTAAACTTTACTCATGCAAAGCACGATTCATAAAATCCAACAAAGGATGAAATGCTTCAAAACTTTTAATTACCGTTTTCATTAAACCGGATTCTGTTAGTTCTTTGTCAGCAATATCTTTTGAAGCAAAGAAGCTTTTCAACTTTAAATATTCTGCTGCAGGATTGTCTTTGTCATAACCTTTAGGAATATTTACCAGCACCTGCCCCTCTTCTCTTCCTAATTCACCAAATTGTTTCCGGAAGGATTGTGAGTGTACAATCTTTTTAAATTCAGCAAAGCAATAATCAATTTCCTGACGTACTTTTTTCAAATTTTGCGGTTCGGGCGTCCACAATCCTCCACCTGAAAAGCTTTCTCCACCCGGCTGTAAATGAAAGTAATAGCCGGCGAATATTGACTTTTTACCCTGCTTTTTAAACGAGGCCGCAAAGTTATTTTTATAAGGTGTTTTATTCTTTGAAAATCTTACATCCCTGTTTATCCGAAATACACAATTCTTTACTTCAATTAATTGCATATCCTTGTCAAATTTTCGCAGATT
>JBDTKF010000075.1:0-7734 GCA_039935455.1 Ginsengibacter sp. | reverse complement strand
TAAAAGTTACTTCTTCTTTTATAATATCTGCAGTAAATAAAGAAAATAATTCCGATGCTGGGAATTCATCAAACTGAGTATCTTCATCTTCGTTTAGATAGATATTTGAAGGCTTTTCCGTAAATGGTAAAATGCCATCAAATGAACGGGTTTGCTTTTTTATATTTTTTTTATTTTTCCTCGGAGTCATGTTGTAAGTTTTTATGCAAACACTCACGGAAAATTTATGCCGAAAATCGTTAAACAGAGAACTGAATGGTCTTTCCAATGTATTTTAATTTCCTGGTCAGTAGAAAATATTGAAAATAAGTCTGTTAAAAATTAAAATGGAATCAACATGCAATAAAAGAATTTTAAATTAAGTTCTGAATAGTTTTGCTTAATATTCTTCTTTGTAGAATTTATTCCCGAAATGCAAATATTGGTCAGAAGTACTATCTCCGCAAGCTTTCAAATGATGACCACATGAAATTTTTCATCTTCTTAAAAAGTAATCACAATCTCCACAGCGATAACCTTTTAAAAAATAATTTTTAAAAACCTATTTTCTTATTGCATGTGCTTTCAGATTTATAAAATATTTTCGATTCTTTTATGAACTCAAAATTATTAGTGGCCGCAAAATTGTAGTAGAAGTGGCTGGCGTATTGGCTTTGAAAGACGCGTCGCAACTAAAGAAACAACCATGAAGTATTTTCGCCCACTTTCTAAATCCATGATTGAAAAGTTGGAACAATGCCGTCAATCTGAGCTCCAGAAATTCACAAAGAAACCATTTACCATTGAAGATATGAATTATGCAGTCGCTCCATTATTCAAAAGAGGGCTTATCGAGATAAAAAGGGAGAATGTGGAAAATAAATTATTGCATTGCGTTCATGTCACCAAAGAGGGAGTAGAATATCTGGAGAAATTAAAATCCGGAACTCAAAAGTCCAATAGTTAATTTTTTTTACAACAAATTTTCACTTTTCTATTATTATAGACAATATTTTTCAGCCGCTTTCATTAAATCTATAATTTTGCGGCATGATAGAATATCGATCAGACACATTTACCAAACCTACAGCAGGGATGTTACAAGCGATGTCAGAAGCGGAGGTTGGAGATGATGTTTATAATGAAGACCCAACAGTTAACAAGTTGCAATCGATGCTGGCCGAAAAATTTGGAATGGATGCAGGAATTTTTTGTCCGAGCGGAACAATGACCAACCAGATTTCTATAAAATGTCACACGCAACCAGGTGGTGAAATTATATGTGATAAATTCAGCCACGTTTATATTTATGAGGGTGGCGGTATTGCCTTCAATTCCGGCTGCCAGGTAAAAACTTTGGAAGGAGACCACGGAAGAATCGTTGCCGCCCAGGTAATCGAAGCAATCAATCCGGTAGATATTCACAAAGCGAAAACCCAGGTGGTCAGCCTGGAGAATACTGCAAATCGAGGTGGCGGAAGTTGTTATAATTTTGCTGATATCCAGGAGATTAAAGAGGTTTGTTTGGAAAATAACTTAAAGCTGCATTTAGATGGTGCTAGATTATTCAATGCGATCGTTGCCAAAGATGAAGACCCAAAAGAATATGGGCATATTTTCGATAGCATCTCCATTTGTTTAAGTAAAGGGTTAGGCGCTCCAATTGGAAGTGTTTTGCTGGGCGATCATAATTTTATAGAAAAAGCACGTCGTGTGAGAAAAGTTTTTGGTGGCGGAATGCGACAGGCTGGTTACATGGCTGCAGCAGGTATTTATGCCATAGAAAATAATATTGATCGGCTGGCGCTGGACCATCGTCATGCAAAACAAATCGAAGAAGCATTATTGCAAAAAGAATTTATCGGTAAAATAATGCCCGTAGAAACCAACATCATTATTTTTGAAATAAAAAATAATTACACAGCCAACACCCTTGCGGAAGCGTTCAAGAAAAACAACATATTGGTAAGTGCCATTTCTTCTACACAAATCAGGATGGTATTACATTTAGATGTTAGTGAAGAGATGGTAAAAGAAACGATTGAAGTAATTAGAAACTTATAATTTTTTTCTTTGTAACGGAACTTGAAGTTTTGAATATTTGAAAGAAGGTTTTTATAGTAAATCAATAAATATTTATAATTCCTGTTTTAGTTTTTTTAATAGATAATTAGTTTACGCAGAACCTTATTTTCGAAAAAGATTTTTTAAATCTGATCCTGTTAACTTCGCTTAAATAAAAAAATACAATAATGTTCCCAAAAATAAATCCTACATCAACTACATCCTGGAAAAAATTACTGGATCATTCAAAAGAAATGAAACAAGTAGCTATAAAAGATCTTTTCAGTAAAGATGTGGATCGTTTTAAAAAATATTCATTTTCTGTGAAGGAGATCCTTTGTGATTTTTCCAAAAACATTGTAAATGATGAGACAAAGAAATTATTGCTCGAACTGGCTGAAGAGTGTGAATTACAAAAAGCAATTGAGGCGATGTTCAGCGGTGAACTAATTAACGGAACTGAAGGTCGTTCTGTTCTTCATACAGCCCTTAGAAATTTTTCCGGTAACCCTGTGTTTTCAGAAGGAAAAGATGTAATGCCCGAAGTAAAAACTGAGTGGGAACACATGAAACATTTTTGCAGCAAAATCCACAGCGGTGATTGGAAAGGATATACCGGTAAAAAAATAAAATACCTGGTCAACATCGGGATTGGAGGAAGTGATCTTGGTCCTGTGATGGTTACAGAGGCTTTGAAACCTTATTGGAAAAAAGGCATTCAACCTTATTTTGTAAGCAATATTGACGGCACTGACCTTTCAGAAGTTTTGAAAAAAATCACGCCGGATGAGACACTTTTCCTGGTTGCTTCAAAAACTTTCACAACGCAGGAAACCATGACCAATGCACATTCTGCAAGAGAGTGGTTTTTGAAATCAGCAAAAGATGAAAAGGAAGTTGCCAAACATTTTATCGCTTTAAGCACTAATGAAAAGGGAGTGGAAGACTTTGGAATTGATAAAGAAAATATGTTTGTGTTTTGGGATTGGGTTGGAGGCCGTTATAGCCTATGGAGCGCCATTGGGTTGTCCATAGCCTTATCAATTGGCTATGATAATTTTGAAGAATTATTAAAAGGAGCTTATGAAACAGACAAGCATTTTAAAGAAAAAACATTCGAACAAAACGTTCCCGTTTTGATGGGACTAATCAGCCTGTGGTATATTAATTTCTTTGGAGCACAATCTGAAGCTATTCTTCCTTATGATCAATACATGCATCGGTTTCCTGCTTATTTTCAACAAGGAAATATGGAAAGTAACGGAAAACATATGGATCGGAATGGTAAAAGGGTAACTTATTCGACCGGCCCTGTTATTTGGGGTGAGCCTGGAACCAATGGCCAGCATGCGTTTTATCAGCTATTACACCAGGGAACACCTATGATTCCATCTGATTTTATTGCGCCTGCAATCAGCCACAATCCAATGGGTGACCATCATCAAATTTTATTGTCAAATTTCTTCGCTCAGACAGAAGCGTTGATGAACGGCAAAAGTCGGGAGGAATTGAAAAAAGAAAATGTACCGGAAGCCTTAATTCCTTTCAAAGAATTTGAAGGCAATAAACCGACAAATTCATTTCTGATTACTAAAATAACACCATTTACTTTAGGAGAACTTATTGCCTTATATGAGCACAAAATATTTGTCCAGGGTGTTATCTGGAATATTTATAGTTTCGATCAATGGGGTGTTGAATTAGGTAAAAAGCTGGCTAAAAATATCTTGTCTGAACTGAAAGATAATTCAGAAATTACTTCTCATGATTCCTCAACAAATGGATTAATTAATGCGTTCAAAAAGTTGAGAAGCTGATGTGACTTCATTGCATTTAAATGTTTATAATCGCTCCTGAGTAATTCTACCTGAAGGTCTGTTTCATCGCTTTCAACATTCCTGGAGTTGACCATTGTCCGGGAACAATCATTCTTCTGATCGTATATAAAGGTTCCGTTGAATCTCTTTTTGTTGATAAACTAAACGCCATCTTGAAGCCTGCTTTCTTCAATTCCGGAATAGCTCGTGCGTTCCACAATCCAAAAGGATACGCAAAATAAGTAGCAGGTTTGCCGGTAATATCCTCTATAGTTTTTCGCGGTTTTACAAATTGTTTTTCCCAGTCTTCGCCCTGGTATTTTGTTACCATGTGATGGTCCCAGGTGTGCGATTCCACAGCATTGCCTTCATCGGCCAGTTGTTTAATCTGCTCCTTGGTCATATAACGGGGACGGTTGATTGAAATGGTCATAATAAAAAACACACCTTTGAAACCATATTTCTTCATTTCTGTATATCCGATCGTAAATTGTTCCTGATCTGTATCATCAAAAGTTAGCATAACTGGTTTTGCTGGAAGCTTTCCACCATGAACTAAATAATTATACAATTGATCAGGTAAAATGGTTTCATAACCACTGTCTTTCAGAGCTTTCATTTGTTGTGCAAACTGGGCCGGAGAAACTGAATAACTTTTCAATGTTTCGCTTTGGCCGGGCTTCGCATCCCTGATATGATGATAACATAAAACAGGGACCTGTTTTTTTGAAAGAATCGTTGCTAAATCAGCGACCGGAGCATTCGGTTCTGAAACAGTTTCACTTTTTTCAGTAACTTTTTTGGTGTCCTCATTTTCCTGTTTCCCGTTCGCAGAATGACATGCACTTACGATGCAAATGCACAAAGTGATGAACATTACATTTCTTTTCATAAAAAAAATAAAATTATTGGTATTGAATGTAAATCGGTTTTGGAATAAATTTCAATAATTCCTGTGGCGTGTAGAGTTGATTGCTTCCGGTTTTGGTATCATTTTTATAAAATAATTTGAACCCTGTAAATTCAACAGGTTCTTTATAAATATATCTTAAGTAAGTAGAACGTTTCAACGTTTTGTCACCCCATCCATCCATGTCCATCACCACCTGCACTTCAGGAATCTTTTTTATCTGCTGGTAATTAGTAACCATTCCTTGTGTAAATCGGTGAACGATCAAGATTTTTGGAGGTAAATTATACTGTTTTACAACAGATGCCAGGTGATCAATAGCCGCATTAATATCGCTGGCATTAAAAGTTCCAATTTTTTTCCCGGGTACATGACCGTCTTTCATCGAAAATTCAGGATCAATTCCTAAATGTACCTGTGGTAATTGTAGATATTTGTCCAACTGTGGCACTTCCTCTTTTACAGAGCTATGTCCTACCTGGATATCTAAAAATACAAGAGCATCAATTTCTTTCGCCCAATTCATAATAGTATCAATCTGACTGAAAGGCATACGCATCCTGTGTTTCCCGTCTTTTCCAGGAGCTCCCTGCGCAGTAACAGCAATATAATGTAAAGCAGGAATTACTGTAATTGATGAATCAGCGGCCTGCCAGTTTTCTACTTCTTTTTTTAATTTCTTCAGCATTTCATTCTTGGGCAGTTCGCCGAGAATTCCCATTCTCTTGGAATAAAGATTTCCGTAAAATGCTACAATGCGATGAAAAGGAAAAATAGCACCAGCTAAAGGATACGGCGCTTTTACCGGCCATTTTCCTGTGGTGTCATTATTGGCAAGATTCAGCATTAATTTATTATACAGAACGGTATCAATCGATTTCTTTTCATAAACTTTTCCTTTTTCAATCGTATTTTCTTTCGAATTGGAATCTTTCAAAGATTGGTCTGTACCGGATTTGCCACTGTTACATGCAGTAAACAAACAAAAAACGCTAAAAATAAACGGGACGATTTGCGGGTAAACTTTTACTTTCATAAGCTGCGAAGTTATTTTAATTTTTACATCGTGAATAGGGTAAAAGATAATTAATTGGTAAAAGTTTTCTCGATTAATGTGACAGCTTTTTGAACGGTTCTCCGGGGTATTTTGAAGCTTCTTTTCTTGTTTTAATTTCGTTGATGATTTCGATTTATCTTTTTTTCAAAACCCCTGTTCAGGAGCGTATATAATCATGCAAATGATCAATTGTTTGTTGTTGGGATAAGATTGTTTCTTTGACCACATCACTGATCGAGATAATTCCGGCAAGATTTTTTTCGTCGAATACAGGTAGATAACGAAGATTGTTTTTTGATAGAAGTTCCATACAATATTCAATTGTATCGCTGGGTTTCAAAAGTGGAAATTCCGTTGTCATGATGTCATTCACTTTTGTATCCGATGAATTTTTTCCTTTTAATACAACCTTTCGGGAATAATCCCTTTCGGTGATAATGCCGAGGAACTTTTCGTCCTGTTTTATTACGACAGAACCGATATTATTTTCAGCCATTACTTTCAATGCATCTAAAACGGAAGTGTCAGGCAAAACTGAAATGGCTTTATCTCCTTTGCGCAAGAGTATGTCTTTGATTCTGCTCATAACTTTATATTTTGTGGTAATTTACGAAAAGATTCTATATCAAAATCCCCTTGTTTAAAAATGTGAGTTGAAGGTGTAAATCTTTTTGAAACTCTCGGTAACGACGCATAGCCTTTCATTTCAGTATATTTGCATAATGAATTTTAAGGAAAAGAAACAGGTTTCTATAGCCATTTTAGATCTTTATCAAGGAGTAGAAAATCAAGGTATGCGAGGTTTACGGGAGATTGTCCAGAAATATGGAGAAGCAAATCAACTGGATATTGTTTCAAAAATATTTGATGTAAGACAAAAAAATGAATTACCAAATACTTCGTATGATATTTATTTAAGCACGGGCGGCCCTGGAAGTCCGCTGGAAAGTGAAGGATTAGAATGGGATCGTTTATATTTCGACTGGATAAAAAGAATGGATGACTGGAACAATGATCCTCAAAATATTCAAAAGAAATTTGTTTTCTTTATTTGTCATTCATTTCAACTTGCCACCCGCTATTTCAAAGTTGCTCAAATAACCAAACGCAAGTCAACTGCTTTTGGTGTTTTTCCGGTTCATCAATTAGAAGCCGGAAAGAAAGAACCGGTTTTTCAAAACATGCACAATCCTTTTTATGCTGTTGATAGCCGGGATTACCAGGTGGTTCAACCGGATGAAATCCGTATAAAAGAGATGAACGCAAAAGTTTTATGTATTGAAAAAGACAGGCCTTATGTGCCTTACGAGCGTGCCATTATGGGAATTCGGTTTTCTGATTACTTGATCGGTACTCAGTTCCATCCGGAGGCCGACGCTGTCGGAATGACTATCCATTTGGAAACAGAAAAATGGAAAAAGAACGTAATTGAAAATCACGGGATAGATAAATGGAAATCGATGATCGAGCAACTAAATGATCCTGATAAAATTGAATGGACACATGATCACATTCTTCCTAATTTTTTAGATATTGCATTAAAAAACATTTTGAATCATGATCTCCGAAGTAAGACAGCAGTTTAATAATAATTTCTCCAAAAAAAAATATCAGGAATTTTTAGATGATTTAAATAGGAAACATCCCGGAGAAATTGATTTTCGGGTTGCTGAAACACCGGTTTTTATTCCAAAATATTTTACGAAGTGCATGTTGGATGCATGTGAAGCAATCGTGGATATCATTACAGATCCCAACTTTAAAAAATTAACCCAAAGAGCGATACCGAAAGAAGATAATGTAGCAAATGAAAATGAACATACCGATTTCATTGCATTCGATTTTGGAATTTGTGAAAATACAAATGGCATTCTGGAACCCCAGTTAGTAGAAATGCAGGGATTCCC
>JBDTKF010000074.1:0-53314 GCA_039935455.1 Ginsengibacter sp. | reverse complement strand
GGTAACAGGTAATGAATTTACTGAAGTTTCTATTTCCCACTTTGTGATGGAAAAGGCTTTGAGATTTTGAAAAAATAATTCGTACACCTGTATTAAACGATTTCTATATTTACTTTTCTAGTCTAATCAGAAATCAAAATTCCGTTTATTTCTTCATTTACTATTGAAAAGAATTTCATTTGTAGGCTGTCATATCGATAATCTGATTACAAAAAGAATATTCCTTTTTATCGTTGCTGCTTATAATCAACAGCCTGTTTTGACAATATTTTTCTATCAAATGATGATAAAGCAAAACTCCTTCTTCATCAAGATTGGTAAGTGGTTCGTCCATTAATACAATGGGGGTATTGCTAAAGATTGCCTGAGCGAGTTTCACTCTTTGTTTCATTCCGCTGCTGAAATAGCGGATTTGTTTGTGAGCAGAATTTTTGAGTGCGGATAATGAAATAACTTCATTTGTGTCGAGCCCGGGAAGCCAGCCTTTCATTTTATGATGAAAAGAATAAAATTCGGTTAAAGTCATTTCTTCAATTACATCCAGGTAAGGAGCGGCAAAAGATATTTTCGTAAAAACTTTTTCTGCGGGAAAAGAGATTTCACTTTCATAGTATTGAATATTCCCTTCATTAAAAATAACAGAACCGGATATAATTTGTATCAATGTTGATTTACCGGATCCATTTGGTCCTGTAATAGCATAATGTTTTCCATCATCAAATTGAAAATTCATGTTTCTGAAAATCCAATCCCGGTTAAAGCGTTTGCCAAGTTTTGTTATATTGATTTTCATTTCTAATTAGCTGATCAACTAATTTTTTTCAGGATTCTCCTTCGTAGAAACTTTCAAGATCCCTCGTTTGCTATCCTTTATAAATTGTAGAATTTCTGTTTTTTCTTCAGACTCAGGAAGCTCTTTTTCTATAATTTGAGTAGCCTGTGTAATATTCAATCCCCTCAAATATATATTACGGTATATCTCTGAAATGCTGTTAATTTTCTCAGAAGTAAATCCACGTCGTTGCAAGCCGACTGAATTTACACCAACATAACTCAATGGAGAACGCCCCGCTTTAATATAAGGAGGCACATCTTTTATTACTTCCGTACCTCCCGCGATGTAAGTATGGGCCCCAATCTTTGAAAATTGAATTGCCGCTGCCATCCCACCAATAATGGCATGATCTCCAATTTCCACATGACCTGCAAGCTGAACAGAATTGGCAATAATTACATGGTTTCCTAAAAGACAGTCATGAGCAATATGAGAATACGCCATTAGCAGGCAATCGTCTCCGACAACCGTTTTCCATTTATCTTTAGTCCCCCGGTTGATAGTTACACATTCTCTTATCGTGGTATTATCACCAATTTGGACAACCGTTTCTTCACCGTTAAACTTCAAATCTTGTGGAATAGCACCAATAACAGCCCCCGGGAAAATTCTACAAGCCTTCCCAATAATAACCTTCCTCATAATAACGGCATGTGACATGACATGGGTTCCATCGCCGATCGATACTTCGTTCTCAATTACCGCAAATGCATCAACTGTAACGTCCTTACCTAATTGTGCATCCGGATGTATATGTGCGAGAGGGCTTATCATATTATTGATTGGGGCGTTTAACGATCTGTGCAATCAAAATGGCTTCTGTCACTATTTTATCGCCGACATAAACGGTTCCTTTCATTTCGCAGATCCCCCGACGAATCGGATGTAATAGTTCCATTTTTAAAATAAGCGTATCGCCCGGAACAACTTTTTGTTTGAATTTGCAATTATCTATTTTGAGAAAATAAGTATCGTATTTATCTTTTGAGTTTTGTGGGATGGCTATAAATCCCCCGGTTTGGGCCAGTGCTTCTGCCAGCAAAACACCTGGCATCACCGAGTTTCCCGGAAAATGACCTTGAAAATAAGGTTCATTATAAGTAACATTTTTTATTGCAACAACGTGAGTTTCGGAAAGTTCAATCACCTTATCAACCATTAAGAACGGATAACGATGGGGCAAAATTTTTTCAACCTCCTGTATATCCAAAATAGGTGGAATATTCGGATCATATTTTGGAATTTCCTGGCGATATTTATATTTCTTTATATGCTCTTTAATCTTTTTTGCAAACTTAATATTGGAAGAATGCCCAGGCCTGTTTGCAATAATATGCGCTTTGAAAGGATAGCCTACCAGTGCTAGATCACCAACTACATCCAGTAATTTATGGCGCGCCGGTTCGTTCGGAAAACGAAGCGTAAGATTATTCAATATACCAGCCTCACTTACTTTCACATCATTTTTATGAAATATCTTTGAAATTCTTTTTACCTGTTCCTCATCTACCTGCTTATCCACCACAACAATGGCATTGTTGATATCCCCTCCTTTTATGAGGTCATTTGCAATAAGTTGTTCGAGTTCATGAAAAAAACAAAAAGTACGGCTCGGAGCAATATCATGATTAAAATCACTGATATTGTTCAGATCTGCATGTTGTGTTCCCAGGATGGGTGAATTGAAATCAATGAGTGTATTAATCCGGTAACCATTATAAGGCAATGCAACCATTTCAACTTTTTTCGCTTCATCAACAAATGAAATATTATGTTGAATTTTATAATAGATTTTTTCAGCCTGCTGTTTCTGAATACCCACTTTTGAAAGTTCATCAATAAAGACCTGGGAGCTACCATCCAGAATGGGAATCTCTTCTCCATTAATTTCGATAATCACATTATCAATCTGCATTCCCATCAGGGCTGCCATCAAGTGTTCTATCGTCCCAACCCTTGCCCCATTAGCCTCTATTGTAGTACTTCTGTTTGTCTCAATTACATTATCCACATCTGCTTTCACCATAGGTTTTCCCGGAAGATCAATCCTCTGAAAGTTAATACCAGTATTGGGTTCGGCCGGTTTAATTTGAATTGTAACAGATTGACCGGTATGGATTCCGGCCCCTGAAATAGTTACTGCTTCTTTTAAAGTATGTTGAAAATAGGACTCCTTAGAATTGAATGGCTGCTCCATGGGCACGAAAGTATGAAAAGTAATTCTTTAAATATGTACGGGATAACGGAAGTTAAAAAAATTACCAAAGAATTTAATAGAGATTATTTGTTATTCCACTAACTTCTCTTTGTTCAATTGTGCTATTATTTGTTCAAGATTTTGAATTCTTTTTTCAATTTCCGGAAGATTCCTGCTAAGAATCTGGCTTCTAAGTGCCTGGCCATAATCGTAAGCCGGCGAACCAGTTACGGCAGTGTTTGGAGTTTTGATTGATTTTCCGACGCCGCTCTGCGCATTTATTTTTGTACCTTCTGCAATTTGTATATGACCAATAATTCCAGCCTGACCTCCAATCATTACATTCTTACCAATTTTGGTACTACCACTAATGCCAGACTGTGCTGCAATAACTGTATTCATACCAATTTCTACGTTATGGGCAATCTGTATCAGATTATCTAACTTGGCACCGCATCTGATGACGGTCGACCCAAGAGTTGATCGGTCGATGGTGGTGTTTGCACCTATTTCAACATCATTTTCTATTACTACATTTCCTATTTGGGGGATCTTTTTAAAAATTCCATCTGGTTGTGGTGCATACCCAAAACCATCACCACCAATTACGCAACCTGCATGAATACTTACCCTTTCTTTGATTACACAATCATGATGAATCTTGACTCCCGGGTATAAAATACTGTTATCGCCGATCGTGACGTTATCACCCAAAAAGACCTGGGGATAAATTTTTACATTATCTCCAACGATTACGTTATTTCCCAAATACGTGAAAGCACCTATAAAAACATTTTGACCCATTTTTACTGAAGTAGAAATATAGGAAGGCTCTTGAATGCCGGTTAAATTTGCTCTGGCCATGTCAGAGTACGCAGTTAAAATCACTGCAAAAGATGAATAAGCGTCCGGCACACGTATTAGAGTAGCGTTCAATTTCTTTTCTACTACTAAAGAGGTATTTACTATAATTATTGAAGCACTCGTTGTATATAGATAGTCTTCATATTTCGGATTTGCTAAAAATGACAATTGACCTTCAGTGGCCTCTTCAAGTTTTCCAAAAGATGATACTGCAATATCAGGATTTCCTTCTATTTTACCTTTTATTAATTCAGCGATTTGTTTTGCTGTAAACTGCATTTGCCTGTTACGGGATTAAAAAATTAAACTTAAATATTATGTATTCTCTCTGTTGATATAACAAATGTAAAATTTTTTTACGGTGCCAAATAAACTTTGATTGATCAACGCATTATCCACTTCCGAAATATCTTTTACACATCCATTTTTAAATAAAATATTAATGTGTCCTGTCTTATTATCGTAGGTTTTAATTTCACTTTCACCCGTGAAAACAAGATAGCCGGCTTCTTCTTTATTCAACCCCAGATTTTTCATTACCGCTGCGGTTTTTTCCAATAATAATTCAGTCGGAATTTCATTTACGAAATATCTTACTTTCAACAAATCACGATTTATAAGACTCTTACTAAGAAAAGAAAGTATTCTATCCGGGTGATTCACCCATGATTTAATCGAAAATAAAACATCATAATCATCCAGCGAGCAAAAGTCTCCCAAATGATTCACAATTTCTTTGAGCTCGTACTCGTTGTTTAAAAAGAAATTCAAAACAGGCGATGCGGACTGGGCCTTGATTGTACGGGCACGATCTATAATTTTTACCAGCATCTTTTCTGCACTTAAAACCGTTTTATGAAGATAAACCTGCCCATACATAAATCTCCTCGACACCAAAAATTTTTCTATAGAATGCACTCCTTTCTCTTCAACCATTAATTCATTATCATGCACTGTAAGCATTTTTATAATTCGGTCATAGCCAATCACTCCTTCAGTAACTCCTGTAAAAAAACTATCCCGAATCAGATAATCCATCCGGTCAACATCCAATTGACTACTCAGTAACTGATGTAAAAAAAATTTTGAATATTTATTGGTAAAAATTTCAATCGCCATCTGCATTTTCCCATCAAATTCGTTATTCATTTTTTGCATCAGCAATAAAGAAACCTCTTCATGAGTGATCTCTTTTATTAAGGTATGCTCCAAAGCATGAGAAAAAGGGCCATGGCCAATATCATGTAAAAGGACGGCAATTTTTGCAGCCCGTACTTCATCTGTCGAAATAGCAATTCCTTTACTTTGTAATTCGTGAAGGGCATTACACATCAGATGGTAAGCGCCTAATGAGTGGTGGAGCCTGGTATGAACTGCTCCGGGATAAACCAAATGTGCCATCGCCATCTGATGAATCCGACGAAGCCGCTGATAAAAAGGGTGAGAAATGATTTGATAAATGAATTCATCATCAATGGTGATAAATCCATAAACCGGATCATTAATAATTTTTCGAAAACCCATTCTCTAGAATTGTTAAAAACTTTTGTCGCTGCTGCAAAGATAATTTTTGGGAAGGGAATAAATTACATTTGTGAGCAACGTTATACAATTAGAATATTTTAGATTTTATAAAACTGGAAAAATGAACGCAGCAAAAATTTTATGGATAGATGATGAGATGGACAGTTTAAAATCTCAAATAATGTTCTTGGAACACAAAGGATACGATGTAAAATCGTTGAGCAACGGGCATGATGCAATCGATTATGTAAAAGAAAATATTGTGGATGTTGTGCTGCTTGATGAAAGTATGCCGGGAATAAGTGGATTAGAAACTTTACAAAAGATCAAAGAAATCAATTCTCAAATTCCTATCGTTTTGATTACAAAAAACGAAACAGAAAATCTGATGGATGAAGCCATTGGATCACAAATAACTGACTATTTGATAAAACCGGTTAACCCAAATCAGGTTTGGCTTTCATTAAAAAAAATTATCGATAATAAGAGATTGGTGGCTGAGAAAACGACTTCGGCATATCAACAGCAATTCCGAAATCTTTTTATGGCGCTAAATGACAATCCTGATTATAATGGATGGATGGAAATATATAAAAAACTGGTGTATTGGGAACTGGAAATGAAAAAGAGTGACAGCCCGGAAATGCGGGAAATATTTCAATCTCAAAAAAATGAAGCCAATGCTGATTTTTTTAAATATATTTCGAAGAATTATTCTAACTGGGTTACCAACCCTGCTGCTGATGCACCAATAATGAGTAACTCCCTGATGAAATACAAAGTTTTTCCTCACGTCGAAAAAGGAATTCCCACTTTTTTCATCTTGATTGACAATTTACGGTTGGACCAATGGAAAACAATCCAACCCCTGTTTGCGGAAAATTTTCGTGTTCAGGAAGAAGAAACTTTTTATTCTTTGTTACCAACTGCTACACAATACAGTCGTAACGCTATTTTTGCCGGGATGCTTCCAATAGAAATAGAAAAACAATTCCCTGTGGAATGGAAAAACGATGATGAAGAAGGTGGAAAGAATCTATTTGAAGAGTTTTTTTTCAAAGCGCAATTGAAAAAGCTTCGCAAAGAGGATCTAAAATATTCATATACAAAAATCACAAACCACCAGGATGCAGAAAAATTAGTTGATAATATTCACAATTATCTGAGTTACGATCTCAATATTATCGTTTATAATTTTGTAGACATGCTTAGCCATGCTCGTACAGAAATGGAAGTTTTGAAAGAACTTGCTGCAGACGAAGTAAGTTACAGAAGCCTTACTGCATCATGGTTTGAGCACTCCCCACTTCACCAGGCCTTGAAAAAGATTGCTGATAAAAAGTTAAACTTAATTTTGGCTACAGACCATGGAAGCGTACGGGTAAATTCTCCCCAGAAAGTTGTAGGTGATAAACAAACAACTGCTAATCTGCGCTACAAACACGGTCGTAATCTGAGTTATGAAGCAAAAGAAGTTCTGGCATTTCGCGATCCTCGACAGGCCGGTTTGCCGGTTCCCAATGTAAACTCTACTTTCATTTTCGCAAAGCAGGATGGTTATTTATGTTATCCGAATAATTACAATCATTTTGCTAATTATTATAAAAACACTTTCCAACACGGCGGTATCAGTCTTGAGGAAATGATTATCCCTGTGATAAGAATGACAAGTAAGGAGTAATATTTTTTCAAAAGGATGAAGAATAGCAGAAGTTCTTCTCAAAGTTTTCATGAATTCAATTGAAAAACTTCAATTCTGGTAATCATTTGGTATCATAAGCCCATCTAACCAGTGTAGCGCCCCATGTGAAACCGCCTCCGAAAGCTGCAAGAACTATCAAGTCATCCTTTTTTAATTGTTTTTCCCATTCCCATAAACACAATGGAATGGTAGCGGAAGTAGTATTTCCATAGCGTTGAATATTGATCATGACCTTATCCATGCTTAAGCCCATCCTGTGGGCAGTTGCATCAATAATTCTTTTATTAGCCTGGTGTGGAACCAACCATGCTATGTCTTCGCCCGTTAATTTATTTCTCTCTAATAATTCATAGGATACATCGGCCATTCCTTTTACTGCAAATTTAAAAACGGCTGGGCCTTCCTGATAGATATAATGTTCTTTGGCCATTACGGTTTCTACCGATGCCGGTTTTGCGGAACCACCTGCTACCATCTTCAAATATTCTTTTCCGATTCCATCTGTTTTCAACAGGCTATCCTGAATTCCATATCCTTCTTCATTCGGTTCTAATAAGATTGCTCCGGCAGCATCACCGAAAAGAACGCAGGTTTTTCTGTCACTGTAATCTACAATACCACTCATTTTATCTGTGCCTACTACGACTACTTTTTTATAACGGCCGCTTTCAATGATAGAAGCAGCAGTTGTTACTCCAAACAAAAATCCGGAACAGGCAGCAGAAAGATCAAACCCAAAAGCGTTTACAGCACCAACTTCATAGGTGATAATATTAGCCGTTGCGGGGAAAGTCATATCCGGAGTTACTGTACAACAAATGAGGCAATCAATTTCCACCGGATCAATTCCTCTTTTTTTACAAAGCTCCAAAACTGCCGGTACCGCCATTTTGGAAACTCCCATATTTTCACCTTTCAATATTCTTCTTTCCTCCACGCCAGTGCGGGTTCTTATCCATTCGTCTGAGGTCTCAACCATCGTTTCTAGTTCAGCGTTTGTAAGCCGGTATTCGGGCACGTATGCGCCAACAGCAGTAATTGCAGCGGAAATTTTATTATTCATTTTTTATAAAAAACATTTAATTAAAGCGGTAAAAATACATTATCCGCCGGAATCGATTTAGCGAGGCCTTGCTTAAACAAAGTTGCGCTTTGAATCAAACAGTAAACCAATAAAAAATGCAAATTTGATGTATTCTTCTGAAAAAACTTCAATCAAAATTTTAGAGATCAAAAAAGAAGAGAGGCGCGCGGAGCCAGTTGTCCCGATTCGTCCACAAAAATTTGCACATAAATTCGTAACTTCGCTCCGTTTAAATTCTAAATAATGGAATCTGCAGAAAATATTTTAGCCATTGCACTCAACCATCCCGTAATGCAGGAAGAGATGGATTTGGTACAGCACAGTTCTCAGAAAATTCCTGGTTCAGTTCAATACGTTATCAACCGTTATCGCAAAAATCCAAACGTTGTTATCGAAGAGACAGCCATGATGGTTTATAACTATCATGAAGACGATCAGAAATCCGGCAACCTGGAACTGGTTTTTTGTATGCAAGGAAATCGCTACTGCAAAAAAAAAGATACAGAATGTAATTTTTGCAAACATTCACAATCACACAATTGTGAAGAATTAATTGATACTATTGATGTCGCCTGTTTTCGTTTCAATACGGATCATTTGTCTCAATTTGTGAAAGGATTGAAAACTACTACTTTCTCAGAAGATATTTTAAACTTCAATCATACTACTTCGTTTACAAAAACTTTTTCTCTTTGTGGCCGCACAAGAACGGTTCTTGAATCATTGATGAATCATAATTACACGGACACGCTTGAAAACATTTTCATTAACGCACAGACTCAAATGTTGCTATTATATAGCATTGAATGTATGAGCGGCGATAACGAAGAAACTTTCTCCTGCAAATTTTTGATGAACGAGCTGGATCGTGAAAAAATTTCACTGGCGAGGGATGTTTTATTACAACACATTGGTGAGCCACTTACCATTAAAGAACTCAGCCGGAAAGCCGCTATCAACGAATGTTATCTGAAGAAAGGGTTTAAAGAAATGTACGGAACTACCATCTTCGACTTTTTTCAAAGTCAACGTATGGAACATGCAAAATATTTATTGTACGAAAAAGGATTGACCGTAACAGAAGTTTCTGCCTCACTTGGATATTCTTCTATTTCACATTTCTCCACCGCTTTCAAAAAGCACACGGGGATAAAACCATGCGAATTATTATTTCGTTGATCTTTATAAAAAGATAATTTTTCGATTCTTTTGGAAAGCTTCGATTTCGGTTTTCTATACATTGAATCTGAAGTGCATAACATCCCCGTCCTGGACGATGTATTCTTTTCCTTCAATTCTTAATCTGCCATTCTCGCGGCATGCAGCTTCTGATTTATAACGAACAAAATCATCGTATGATATTACCTCAGCTTTGATAAATCCTTTTTCAAAATCAGTGTGGATCACACCTGCAGCCTGCGGCGCTTTCCATTCTTTCTGAATCGTCCAGGCTCTCACTTCCTGAACTCCTGCTGTAAAATATGTAGATAAATTTAAAAGATCGTAGGTTGAATGGATTAAACGATCCAATGCCGGTTCTTCCATTTTATATTCTTCCATGAACATCTGCTTATCTTCCGGATTTTCAAATTCGGCAATCTGCGACTCAATTGCATTCGTCATAACGATTACCTGGGCACCTTCAATTTTTGCGGCCTCAACCAATCTATCAGAATATTTATTTCCCGAATGCATGGAAGCCTCATCAACATTTGCTACATATAAAACCGGGATATCAGTCAACAAAAAACTATCAGAGACTGATAATTTTTCTTCTTTGGATAAATTTAATGACAAAATGTTTTTGCCTTTTTCCAGATGTTCCTTACATTTTTTCAAAACTTCATATTCCATTTTTATTTTTGCATCCCCTGTCTTGAAGATTTTTTCTACACGTGATAATTTTCGTTCCACACTGTCTAAATCTTTCAATTGTAATTCAGTTTCAATGATTTCTTTATCACTGATCGGATTGATCGGGCCTTCTTCACGCAAAACATTCTCATCCTCAAAACAACGGACTACATGAATGATGGCGTCAACTTCCCGGATGTTTGCTAAAAATTTATTTCCCAAACCTTCCCCTTTGCTGGCACCTTTTACCAACCCAGCGATATCTACAATTTCAATTTGAGTAGGCACTATTTTATCAGGAGTTACCAACCCGGCTAACACATCCAATCTTTTATCTGGAACATTGACCAGGCCTATATTTGGTTCGATAGTACAAAACCGATAATTAGCAGCCTGGGCTTTAGCGCTATTGCTTACTGCGTTAAATAATGTTGATTTTCCTACATTTGGAAGCCCTACAATTCCTGCACGTAATGCCATATTTTCTTAAAGTTTTTCCTGCGATTCTGAGGAATCTTTCGGCAGATCCTCTTTCTAAAGTTCGCAAAGATAACATGAAAAACCCTTAAACCTAAGTCAAGGCGATGGATGATTGCCCTACTAATGGATTCAAAAAATCTGGGTGTTGTTATAAAAAATAATTACAGTAAAAAGACAAATAGGATGTATTCTTATTTCCGAAAAATAAAAAAATGCGCTGTCGTAAAAGAACTTCAGCGCATTTGGTGCACTCTCAAGGGGTTTATCTTTATATTCTTTTTTTTCTTTTAGATCCATTCAAAATCTCATCCAGGGTTTTTAACTTTGCCGGATCCGGGATCGTTTTTATATAAATAGTAAATTCTTTATGCAATAATGGATTAGACTTCAGAACTGCTTTTATCTTCACTTTTTGGTTTGAAAACCCCGGATCAATATAAAGTGAGTTACCGTAAAACTTACCATCGCTTGACGAAAAAAAAATGTTCGAGGTATCCAAAGGAATATAACTTCCATCAGATAGTTTTCCATCAATATTTATATAATTAAAGGTTCCTTTTTTTAAGCTGTCTGTATAGAGATGCACGTAAATACTGTCAATATTTTGACCTTTTGCAAAAAGAACCGGGCCGGTAAAAAGCAGGAATAGAAAAATTTTCAAATTGAAATTAGTTTTCTGTTTAGATTGAAAAAAACATGCCACAGTTGCATAATTGAAAATTTTAGGATAATTTTTCAACTATAAAAAAAATTTGTTGATTAAATTATTTCCTTCATCTTTGCAGCAGTCAATGAAAAAAAATAACACATACAATAGCTGGTGGCACACGATCTGATGATTGTGCCGCATTGCTATTATTTGTGAATTAATAAATATTACGCCCCGGCATCAAGCCGGGGTTTTTTTATGTTATGAAAAAAATAGAACTATCAACTACGTCTAAAAAATTATTGGCAGATATTTATACGCCTGTCGGAATTTATCTCCGGTTACGTGATCGTTTTCGTGACTCGATTCTTTTGGAAAGCGCCGATTTTCATGCCGGAGAAAACAATTACTCTTTTATTGGTATCAATGCCATTGGAGGGATTGAAATAAAAAATCTGAATGAGATTGAGTATAAATTTCCAATGCAGCAACCTAAGAAAATTGCCATTAGCCCTTCTAAAAAAATTACAGATGAAATCTGGAATTTTATGCAACATTTTAATGTTGAACACTCCGATAAAATGCCTGAAAGTATGGCACAAGGCCTATTTGGTTATATAAGTTATGATGCCGTTCAGTTTTTTGAAACCATTCAATTCAATTCACGGGAAAAGGAAGCGAATCTTATTCCACTGGTCCGTTATCGTCTTTATCAATATGTGATCGTGATTAATCACTTCAAAAATGAATTATTTATTTGTGAGAATCACATTAATGGAATTGAAAGCGAAATGAATCTGATTGAAAGTATAATCAGGAGCAAAGATGTTCCTATATTTCCATTCGCCGTTACCAAAAAAGAGACTTCTGTTATAACGGATGAAGCCTACATAGACATGGTAAAAAAAGGGATTTCGAGTTGCGCAAGGGGTGACGTTTTCCAGGTAGTACTTAGCAGAAAATTTCAACAGGAATTTTCAGGTGATGAATTTAATGTGTATCGCGCATTGCGAAATATAAATCCAAGTCCCTATCTTTTTTATTTTGATTATGGTGATTACCGTTTATTTGGCAGTAGCCCCGAAGCACAACTGAAAGTTAAAAATAACTCAGCGGTGGTTCATCCGATTGCAGGAACATTTAAAAGAACCGGGAACGATGCTGCAGATGAAAAGTTGGCAGAAAAATTACTAAAAGATAAAAAGGAAAACGCTGAACACGTGATGCTTGTTGATCTTGCAAGAAATGATTTAAGCAGATTATGTAGTAATGTATCGGTAATCCGTTATGCAGAAGTCCAATATTTTTCTCACGTTATTCATCTGGTAAGCGAAGTAAAAGGTACCATAAAAGAAGGTACAAATCCCATTGATCTGTTGGGAATAACTTTTCCTGCCGGAACTTTGAGTGGCGCACCAAAATATAAAGCGATGCAGTTAATCGATGAATACGAAAATAATCCGCGGGGATATTATGGCGGCTGCATAGGCTCTATTGGGTTTAACGGAAATATTAATCATGCTATCATGATCCGGACTTTCTTAAGTAAAAATAATTGCCTGAATTATCGCGCGGGCGCCGGGATTACTATTTCATCTAATCCTGAAAGCGAATTGCAGGAAGTAAAAAATAAATTAAACGCGCTGACCGCAGCGATTATATCAGCACAAAATATTTAGAAAAATAAAATGAAAATATTAATTTTTGATAATTACGATTCGTTTACTTACAATCTTGTTCATGTTGTTGAAAAAATAATCAACGATAAAGTAGATGTATTTCGAAATGATAAAATTTCATTGGAAAAAATAAGCGTCTATGATAAAATCATTCTGTCTCCCGGCCCGGGGCTTCCCTGTGAATCAGGATTGTTACTGCCGTTAATAAAAGAGTATGCTTCTACTAAATCAATACTGGGCGTGTGTTTGGGCCAACAGGCGATTGCTGAAAGCTTTGGAGGAAAGCTAACAAACCTGAAGGAAGTTTATCATGGAGTTGCAACTAAAATAAAAGTAAACAGGCAGCGAACAAAATCCAAAAATGATATTTTCAAATCATTGCCGGATGAATTGGAAGTAGGAAGATATCATTCCTGGATTGTTGATAGAGAAAATTTTCCAGATGATTTGGAAATTACAGCAGAGGATGAAAATGGATACATTATGGGATTACGGCATAAAACATATGATGTGCAGGGTGTGCAATTTCACCCAGAAAGCGTACTGACACCTGAAGGAGAAAAGATCATGCGGAATTGGTTGAACGTTTAGGATTCTTTGGTTCTCCACTTTCACTCAAAAAAAATATAACAGTTACCAGTAAACGAAGTTTTAATCATGATTTTTATTTTATGAAAAAGATTTTACTATACTTATTTGAACACAAAACATTATCACGCGAAACAGCAAAAGAAGTTTTGATAAATATCTCAAAAGGGATTTACTCAGATACTGAAATTGCTTCTTTCACTACTGTGTTTTTGATGAGGAGTATAACGATTCCAGAATTGTTGGGGTTTCGGGATGCTTTGATGGAATTATGTGTGCCTGTAAAGCTTGACCAGAGCGGAGTTATAGATATCGTTGGCACAGGTGGCGACGGAAAAAATACTTTTAATATTTCAACACTCAGTTGTTTCATTGTTGCCGGTGCCGGAGAAAAAGTAGCAAAACATGGAAATTATGGGGCTACTTCTATCAGTGGTTCCAGCAATGTTATGGAATCATTAGGATATCGGTTTTCAAACGACAATAAGAAGCTGGCAAAAGAAATTGAAGAAGTGAACATTTGTTTTATGCATGCTCCCTTGTTTCATCCTGCTTTGAAAATTGTAGGCCCTATCAGAAAGAACCTTGGCGTTCGTACTTTTTTCAATATGCTTGGGCCGATGGTAAATCCCGCATCACCTGATGTCCAAATGATTGGCGTTTACAATCTGGAGATGGGCAGAATTTATTCTTATTTATTACAACAATCGGAAGTAAAATTTATGATTATTCACAGTCTTGAAGGTTATGATGAAATTTCTTTAACCGGTGATACGAAAGTGATTACGAATGCAGGAGATAAAATATTATCTGCCGAATATTTAGGAAAAAGATCTGTAAATGCATCAGATATTTATGGAGGAAATTCTACGGATGAGGCAGCAAAAATATTTTTGAAAATTTTAAAAGGTGAAGGTACATGGGCCCAGAATGCAGTGGTAATGGCCAATGCAGCAATGGCACTTTTTGCAACAGGAAAATTTACAGATTACGACGAATGTTATTTGAAAAGTGTTGAAAGTCTTGAAAGTGGAAATGCCTATCAGAATTTTCAAAAATTAATCAGTCTTCAATCATGAATATTCTCGATACCATAATAGTGGAAAAGAAAAAAGAGGTTGAGCAAAAAAAGCGTTCATTGGATATTTCCGAATTAGAAAAAGGACTTTATTTCAAAAGAAAACCAATCTCTTTCACAAACTTTTTATCTGATAAAAACAAAACAGGAATTATTGCTGAGTTCAAAAGAAAATCCCCCTCTAAAGGAATTATCAACAGCTCTGCGTTGGTTGAAGATGTCATTCTCGATTATGTGAAATTCGGAGCCAGCGCTGTTTCAGTGCTAACGGACGAAATATTTTTTGGTGGTTCTCTGGAGGATTTGAAGAAAGCGAGAGTTCATGATATTCCGGTTCTGAGGAAAGAGTTTATTGTTGATGAATACCAAATATTGGAATCCAAGGCCTTTGGTGCTGATATTATTTTACTGATAGCAGCTTGTCTTACAAAAGATGAAGTAAAAGAATTTGCCCACTTCGCAAAAAATATTGGTTTGAATGTTTTGTTGGAAATTCATACTGAAAATGAATTAGAACACATTAATGATGATATAGATGTTGTTGGAATTAATAATCGTGACCTCAAAACATTCAAAGTTGATTTGGAACATTCAATTGAAATGTGTGGAAAAATTCCTTCAGATAAATATAAAATTTCTGAAAGTGGGATTGATAATGTAAAAACAATTAACTATTTGAAACAAAATGGATTTGGAGGTTTTCTGATGGGTGAAAAGTTTATGAGAGAAAAAAATCCCGGTAAGGCGTTTGCAGATTTCATAAATGAATTACAAGGATCTTAATAGCAAACCTGAAAACAAAGGTTATAAAAAAGGAAAAATGAGAATAAAAGTTTGTGGCAATACAGATCTCACGCAATTACAACAATTAGATGAATTAAAAATTGATTACGTCGGTTTAATATTTTATGAACAATCATCACGCTATGTTTTGAAAAGTCTTTTGGGAAAGGATGTCCGCAAGTTAAAATTATCAATCCCAAAAGTGGGTGTCTTTGTAAATGCAAGTGAAGAAGAGATTATGAAACAAATTGAAGATTTTGATTTGGACATGGTTCAACTTCATGGCGACGAAACCGTATCATTTTGTAACCGGATCAGCGATCACATAAAAGTGATCAAAGCCTTTCGTATTGCAGATTTAGAGAAAAACATTGATTGGATCGTTAAAGAATATGAAGAAGTTTGTGACTATTATTTATTTGATAAAGGGTCTGCAGGTTTATATGGAGGAACCGGAGAAAAGTTCAATTGGGAATTATTGAAAAAAGCCAGCCTCAAAAAACCTTTCTTCTTATCAGGAGGAATTGGCCGCGATGATGTTAAGGCATTAAAAGAATTTAACCATCCTTTTTTGTACGGTGTTGATGTGAACAGTAGATTTGAAATAAAAGCCGGAATAAAAGATATGAATTTGATCAAAGCGTTTAAAACTGATTTGGAAAACTAAAAACGAAAACATGTGGAAAGTAGATGAAAATGGTTACTACGGCCAATTCGGTGGTGCGTATGTCCCTGAAATGTTGTACAATAATGTAGAGAATTTGAAAGAGAATTATTTGAATATTATAAATGAAAGCAGGTTCCAAAAAGAATTCAATTCTCTCTTAAAAGATTATGTAGGAAGACCAACTCCATTATATCCTGCAAATAGGTTAACTGAAAAATATGGTGCCCGGATATTTTTGAAACGTGAAGACCTTTGCCATACAGGCGCACACAAAATAAACAATACCATCGGTCAGATTTTATTGGCAGAGAGACTTAAGAAGAAAAGGATTATTGCTGAAACAGGGGCCGGGCAACATGGAGTAGCAACCGCAACAGTTTGCGCGTTAAAAGGTCTGGAATGTATTGTTTATATGGGAGAAAAAGATATCCGCCGACAAGCGCCAAACGTGGCAAGAATGAAAATGCTTGGCGCAAAAGTGATCCCTGCCACCAGTGGAAGCAAGACACTGAAAGATGCTACCAACGAGGCGATCAGGGATTGGATTAATAATCCGAACGATACTTACTACTTAATTGGTAGCGTGGTTGGCCCTCATCCATATCCTGACATGGTGGCCAGATTTCAAAGTGTCATTAGCAGCGAAATGAGAATTCAGTTAAAAGAAAAAACAGGAAACGAATTACCAGATTACGTAATTGCGTGCGTGGGTGGAGGAAGTAATGCAGCCGGAGCTTTCTATCATTTTTTGGATGACTCATCTGTGAAACTGATTGCCGTGGAAGCTGCAGGGTTTGGAATCGACAGCGGGATGAGTGCTGCAACTACTCAATTAGGCTCAATTGGAATTCTGCATGGAAGTAAAAGTTATTTAATGCAAACAGAAGATGGCCAGGTGATAGAGCCCCACAGCATTTCAGCAGGATTGGATTATCCAGGAATTGGACCAATGCATTCTAATTTGTTCGAACAAAAAAGAGCTCAATTCCTGAATGCAACCGACGATGAAGCCCTTGCAGCAGCTTTTGAATTGGCAAAAATGGAAGGCATCATTCCCGCTTTGGAATCTGCACATGCCCTGGCTGCATTGAATAAAATAAAATTCAATAAAGAAGATATTGTTGTGGTGAATTTGAGTGGCCGCGGCGATAAAGACATGGATACTTATATGAAGAAATTAATTAACTCAGAAGACAAATTCTAATCAAAGCAATCCAGCTTACAAAACAATTTTCAGGATTGATTTGGTTCAGTAAATCAACACTCCGGAAAATACAATCTCAAACGTATGAATTCTATCGAACAATTATTTTCGAAAAAAGATAAAAATATTCTAAGCATTTATTTTACTGCAGGTTTTCCCGAGTTAAATGATACAGGAAAAATTATCGAATCGTTACAAAAAAACGGTGCTGACCTGATAGAAATTGGGATGCCATACAGCGATCCATTAGCCGACGGGCCAGTCATTCAAGGCAGCAGCATGAAAGCTTTGCAAAATGGAATGACAATCAGAACTCTTTTTGATCAATTAAATTCTGTTGATTCTATAAATAAAACTCCACTAATTCTGATGGGTTACCTGAATCCTGTTTTACAATATGGTTTTGAAAAATTCTGCGAAGATGCAAAACAGGCGGGTATCAGTGGAATCATTCTCCCGGACCTTCCTCTAAAAGAATATGAAAATGAATACATGAGAATCTTTGAAAAAAATGATTTGGGTTTTATCTTCTTAATTACTCCTGAAACATCTGAGGAAAGAATCCGGAAGATTGATTCGATCAGTCACGGATTTATTTATGCAGTTTCTTCATCATCAATTACCGGAAAGAATACAGATATGGATGCACAGAAAAGTTATTTCTCAAGAATAAAAAACATGCATTTGAAAAATCATGTGCTTATCGGATTTGGAATCAGAAATCATCAAACTTTTACACAAGCCTGCCAATACGCATCGGGGGCAATCATTGGAACCGCATACATCAAAGCCATTGAAAAAGCTGCATATATCGACGTAGCTACCCAAGAGTTTCTTAACTCAATTTTACAGAACGAACAATCTTCCTGAAAGGAATTTTAGTTTAAAAAAATTAAATTTGCTATAATACATTTCATTATGAAAAGATTATTATTTCTATTAGCAGCTTTTCCTTTGTGGGGGCTCTCTCAAACAACCTCTAAAGATTTTGAGATATCCGGTACTGTCTCAGGTTATGCCGATGGTACTGCTGTGTCATTTTTAAACCAACAAACCGGCGTACCCGAAAAGCAAACAAGCATTGAAAAAGGAACTTTTTTTATTAAGGGAAATTTGAAGGAACCCTCTTTCATCATTATGCTTTTTGGAGATCAGCCACCTGCGATTCCTTTATTTATCGACAACAGCAAAATAAAAATTGAAGGTGATAAAAATGATTTGGAAAATCTTTCAATAAAGGGTTCAAAGACACAGGATGAATTTGCAGCGTATTCAAAAGAAACAAAACCTTACGAAAAAATATTTTCCGAAGGCACGGAAAAGGATGCGGCTTCCGTAACCGCAGTGGAAAAAATCAGCGAAAATTTTGTAAAAGAACATCCAACTTCTTTTATAGCGCCGCTGGCAGTTATACGGATCTTACAGTCATCTGAAAACATCACTCTCGCCGATAAATTATATAAGTTGTTGTCTGAAGAAGTAAAAAAAACCAGCTTATCAAACTATGTAAACCAGCAACTGGCTTTGGCAAAGATCAACCCAATTGGCTCTGAGATTGCGGACTTTATACAAGCAGATACTTCTGGTAAGCCGGTGAAGATTTCTTCATTTCGTGGCAAATATGTGTTGATTGATTTCTGGGCAAGCTGGTGTCGTCCATGTCGCCAGGAAAATCCAAATGTGGTCGCTGCTTTCAATAAATATCATCAAAAGAATTTTACAGTTCTTGGCGTATCTCTTGATCAGGCGAAGCCTGCCTGGCTCAATGCCATTCATATGGATGGGCTTTCCTGGACCCAGGTTAGTGATTTGAAAGGCTGGGGAAATGAAGTTGCTTCATTATTTAAAGTTACCAGCATTCCTCAAAATCTTTTGATAGATCCGGATGGAAAAATCATTGCAAAAAATCTTCGTGGTGATGCTTTGAATAATAAATTGAATGCACTTTTCAATTAAGATGATGGGGCACTTTAATATCTAACATTAAACGAACATTTAAGTGTGATTTTTATTCCATCTAAAAGAAAAGTCCTTATTTCATCAATTGTCTTTTATACAATTGGATCGTATTTTCCAAACCCAAATAAAGCGCATCGCAGACAATCGCATGCCCGATAGAAACTTCTAAAAGTCCTGGAATATTTTGTGAAAAATATTTCAGGTTATGGAGGTCAAGGTCATGCCCTGCATTAATTCCGAGGCCAAGTTCAACTGCTCTATTTGCTGCGTCAATGTATGCAGAAATTGCTCGCTCATTGTTTTCTTTATGATAGTTTTTTGCATAACTTTCTGTATACAATTCAACCCTGTCAGTGCCTGTATCTTTTGCTGCTGAAATCATATCGGCTACCGGATCAACAAACAAAGAAACCCGAATTCCTTCTTTCTGAAAAACATTTACGATCTCAATCAAATATTTTTTATACTTTATCGTATCCCATCCATGATCGGAAGTCAATTGACCTAATGCGTCCGGAACTAATGTAACCTGGTCTGGTTTGTTAGCAAGTACCAGATCAACAAATTTTTGTTCATTACAATTCCCTTCAATGTTGAACTCAATTCCATCACTGGAAGAAATTAAATCCCTCAATTCGAAAACATCTGCGTATCTGATATGTCTTTCATCAGGCCGGGGATGTACGGTAATTCCTTCAGCTCCAAACATGATAATATCCTTTGCTGATTTTATCAGATCAGGATTATTACCGCCACGCGAATTACGTAAAGTGGCTATTTTATTGATGTTTACGGATAATTTAGTCATATTAATGCAATTTACACCTATCTGTTTTTTAATAAAAAAAATAGATAGAAATAATCAGAGTTCCGGGTTCGGGGTTATTGGAATAAAGAGGTCAGAATTAGGTGTTGAATATCTGATTGATTTTATAATCTCTATTATTTGTTCGTTTACTTGAAAAAATATTTACAAATATTTATAATTAATAAATCATTTTCATAACCGCCTTATTTAATTTCGCAATAGATTGTACATTGCGTATATGGATATTGGTAAAAATGCACTGAAAGAAATATGAGTAAAAAAACAGGAAAGAAAAACTCTTCGCCTCCGGTAAAAGGAAAATTAGAAATTACTCGTTCAGGTATGGGATATGTAATTGTAGAAGGAAGAGAAAAAGATTTGCTGGTACACCCGCAGGATTTTAATAAAGCCATGGACGGTGATTTGGTACGTGTAAAAATAAAAGACAGCCACGGGAAGCGCCTGGAAGGCGTTATTGAGGATGTTTTGGAAAGGAAACAAACTGAGTTCATTGGAGATATACATGTGAGCGAGAACTTTGCTTTTTTCAGCCCTGACAGCCAAAAACCTTTACCCGATTTCTACATTAGTTTAAAAAATTTAAATGGAGCAAAAGATAAGGAAAGAGTTGTTGTAAAGTTTTTAAATTGGGAAAACGGTTCAAAAAAACCTGAAGGCGAAGTGATGTTTGTACTGCAGGGCAAGAGTTCCAGCGATCTCGCCATGAAAGAAATTATTATCCAAAATGGGTTTACCCTAAAATTTCCACAAGAAGTAATTAATGAAGCCAATCAGCTTGACGAAACGATCAATCCCGAAGAATTGGCAAAAAGAAGGGACTACCGCGATGTACTCACATTTACGATTGATCCGGCGGATGCAAAAGATTTTGATGATGCACTTTCATTTAAAAAGCTAAGTGACCATGAATGGGAAATTGGTGTTCACATCGCAGATGTTAGTCATTTCGTAACTCCCGGAACTTCCATGGATGAAGAAGGATACACCAGATCTACGAGTGTTTATCTTCCTGATCGCGTTATTCCAATGCTGCCCGAAAAAATTTCAAACGCACTTTGTTCCCTCAGGCCGGACGAAGACAAATACACTTTCTCCGTTATTTTTAAAATAAATGATAATGGAAAAATTAAAGAATATTGGCTGGGAAAGACTTTTATTCATAGCAACCAGCGTTTTAATTATGACGAAGTACAGGAAATAATTGAATCAGGAAAAGGACCATTAAATGAAGAGATCATTCTATTAAACTCGCTGGCAAAAATTTTCAGAAAAGAAAGGTTTAAAAACGGAGCGATTAATTTTTCATCTACTGAAATAAAATTTAAATTAGATGAGGATGCAAAGCCTATTGGGATAATTGTAAAAGAAAGTAAAGAATCACACCAACTAATCGAAGAATTCATGTTGCTTGCAAACCGTACGGTTGCTGAACATGTTGCAAAAATTAAAATAAATAAAAAGCCCATCCCATTTCCATATCGGGTGCATGATACGCCGGATGAAGAAAAACTAAAACCATTTGTGGCGTTCGCCAAAAAATTTGGTTACAAATTCGACATGAAAGATGAAAAAGAAACCGCTAAATCTTTCAATCAATTGATGACCGATGTAAATGGGAAACCCGAGCAACACGTATTGGAACAATTAGGAATTCGCACAATGGCCAAAGCAATTTACACCACAGAAAACATCGGGCATTATGGATTAGGATTCAAAGACTATTGCCATTTTACTTCTCCAATCCGTCGTTATCCCGACATTATGGTGCACCGGATTTTACAAGAAATCCTGGAAGAAAATATTCAGCCTGATAAAAAAATGGAAGAAAAATGCAGTCATTGCAGTCAGCGCGAACGCGCGGCAATGGAGGCTGAGCGGGCAGGAAATAAATATAAACAGGTAGAATTTATGATGGATAAATTGGGCGAGGATATGGAAGGTGTAATCAGTGGAGTTTCATCATTTGGTTTCTGGGTGGTAACTGTGAATGAAAAATGTGAAGGCCTTGTTTCCATAAAAGACCTTTCCGATTACGATGATTTTAGGCATGACGATACAGAATATGCGCTGGTAGGAATTCGTACCGGAAAGAAATTCAGAATGGGTGATAAAGTGGACATCAAACTGGTAGCCGCAAATTTGGAAAAGAGACAATTGGATTTTGAATGGATTCCGGGAATACACAATCTTAAACAGAAAGCAGTGAAAACAAAAAAATTAAAAAAGCCTAAGTATTCCTGAATATGAAAGCCTATCAAACGCGACACAACTAAAATTAATCTCTTAGAAAAGCGAAAAACTAATGAATGAAGAAAATTTGAATGAAAAGTTTCCTCAAAGAAATAGTTTACATCTTTTGCCTTCAAAAAAGGAAATACAGCAAAAAAACGAACTCCATTCTTATAAAGAATTATCCGCTCTCTTTAATGAAAAATTTGATGTACGACATTTTCCTTTCGAGCCACAAAAACTTTATGATGCATCGCAATATATACTCACCCTAAAGGGCAAAAAAATTCGTCCAACCATGTGTTTGATGGGAAATGAAATTTTTGACGATATCAAACCAGATGCTTACCACGTGGCTACGGCGATTGAACTATTTCATAATTTTACTTTGATTCACGATGACATCATGGACAAAGCTCCGTTGCGCCGTGGAATGCAGACCGTACATGAAAAGTTTGACGAATCAACAGCGCTCCTTGCCGGGGATGTGATGCTTATCACAGCTTATGAATATTTAAATAAAATCAGCAATCATTACAAACACCCGATTCTGAATTTATTCAATTCAACTGCAAAAAAAGTTTGCGAAGGCCAGCAGCTGGATATGGAATTTTCACAGAGAAATCTTTCCGGAGAAAAAAATCAGGAGGTCGATTTCGAAGACTATGTGAAAATGGTCGGCTTGAAAACTTCAGTTTTGCTTGCTGCAAGTCTACAACTCGGAGCTATTTTAGGCGGTGCAGGTTTGGGGAACCAGGAACATCTTTATGAGTTTGGAAAAAATCTTGGGATCGCATTCCAGGTTCAGGATGATTATCTGGATGCATTTGGTAACCCTGAAAAATTTGGCAAAAAACCAGGCGGTGATATTATGGCAAATAAAAAAACTTTTTTATTGTTACAAACACTGAAAGTGGCCACAGAACAACAGCAGAATGAATTGAACACATTATTTTCACAAGAGGGAGAAAGTAAAATTGAACCAATTCTGAAAATTTATAAATCATGTAATGTAGATGAATGGGCAAAAGAATTAAAGCAAAAATATTACTCAATTGCTCTGCTACATCTTGAAGAGATTGCTGTCCGTTCTATCAGAAAAAAGCCTTTGGCTGAGCTAGCAGAATTCTTGATGGATCGGGATGTTTAATTATATTTATTGAACGTTTTGACGAACCGTATTTTCAAATTTGTTCCAGGTCCAACTCAAGATAAACAGGACAATGATCACTGTGTTTTACGTCAGGAAATATTTTCACTTTTTGAATACAACCTGAAAGATTGTTCGTAACATTAATGTAATCAATCCGCCAGCCCTTGTTTTCCAAACGTGTTGTCGGACGCATCACACTCCACCAGGTATATTGTCCGCGTTCTTTATTCAGATGCCGGAATCCATCTGTGAAGCCACTTATCAAAAATTTATCAAACCAGGCTCTTTCATCTGGTAAAAATCCTGTCGTTCTTTTGTTTGAAACAGGGTTATGAATATCAATTTCTTTATGTGCAATGTTATAATCACCACAAACAATCAAGGATCTTCCGGCACTTTTCAATTCATTCAAATATTCCAAAAACTCTTCTAACCAAATGTATTTATAAGCTTGTCGGGTTTCACCACTTGTGCCAGATGGGAAGTAAGAGCAGATCAAAGTAACGTCGCCAAAATCTGCACGAAGTACTCTTCCTTCAAAATCACTTTGTATATTTCCATGACCATACAATACATTGTCCGGTTCCGGTTTACTCAAAATTGCGACACCGCTGTAACCCTTTTTTTGTGCAGAGAAAAAATAAGAACGATACCCTGCGGATTCAATCCCAGCACGATCTATATCAGATTCGTTGGCTTTTATTTCCTGAAGGCAAATGATGTCAGCCGGATCAGTTTTAAGCCAATCAATAAACCCTTTTTTTATCGCTGACCTAATCCCATTCACATTATAAGAGATGATGCGCATGAGCAAAGATTTTTATGGTTTTTTTATTGTAGAATAGGATTTACCATTATTTGTTGCTCTACTCTTTTACAGGAACTAATACGCATAAATTCAAGGCTACTTATTATTTATCATAATCCAACTGTGGCCTCAACCATCTTTCCACTTCTTCGACCGTCATATTTTTGCGTTTTGCATAATCTTCCACCTGATCTTTCGCAATTTTTCCAATCCCAAAATATTTACTTTCAGGATGTCCGAAATACCAGCCGCACACGGACGGAGCAGGATACATAGCTAATGATTCTGTTAAAGTAATGCCGGCATTTTTTGTCGCCTGCAATAATTCAAACAGTTTGTATTTTTCGGTATGGTCCGGGCACGCGGGATATCCCGGAGCAGGCCGAATTCCTGCATATTTTTCCTCAATCAATTCTTTGGATGACAATTTTTCTTCCGTAGCATAACCCCAAAATTCTTTGCGCGTTCTTTCATGCAGCAATTCTGCAAATGCTTCTGCAAGCCTGTCCGCCAATGCCTGTAACATGATTTTACTATAATCATCAAACTCTTTATTGAACCGCTGAATATGAGGTTCCAGCCCATGCATGGAAACTGCAAATGCACCAATATAATCACCTTCACCTGGTTTTATAAAATCTGCTAACGAAATATTCGGCTGTCCCGGAGCTTTTTTTATTTGCTGGCGCAAAAATTCCAAATTAAAATTATTCCCATCCACATTTTTCACTTTAACCGAATCATCCGAAGTTGCATTCGCTTCCCAAAAACCAACAACCCCTTTGGCAGTAAGCCATTTTTCATCGATCAATTTTTTTAGAAAGGCCTGTGCTTCTTCATACAATTTCGTAGCTGCAACGCCAATTTTTTCATCTGATAATATCTGCGGAAATTTTCCGTGCATTTCCCAGGCGATAAAAAATGGTTGCCAATCCAAATATTTATAGATTTCATTCAGATCAAAATCTTCAAACACTTTTACACCGGTGAATGCAGGTTTTGAAGGAACAAAATTTTCCCAGTCAATCGGGAATTTATTCTTTTGGACCTTATTGAATGGTAACAAAACTTTTGCAGATCTTTTATTACCAAAATCCTTTTTTAATTTCTCATATTCACTTTTTATGCCGCTTAAGAATTCACTGTTATTATCTTTATTCAATAAATTTCCTACCACAGTTACGCTTCGAGAGGCATCTAAAACATGAACGACTCCATGATCATATTCCTGCGCAATTCTCACCGCAGTGTGTAACCTCGAAGTAGTTGCTCCACCAATCAGAAGTGGAATTGTAAAATTATTTCTTTTCATCTCCTGGGCCACATGCACCATTTCATCCAGAGATGGAGTTATCAATCCGCTCAATCCGATCATAGCAACATTTTTTTCTTTTGCCTGTTGCAATATTTTATCTGCCGGAACCATAACGCCTAAATCAATTACTTCATAACCATTGCAACCCAAAACCACACCGACAATATTTTTTCCAATATCATGGACGTCTCCTTTCACTGTTGCCATCAAAATCTTCGCAGGTCCTGCCCCTTCTACGTTTAATATCCCTGCTTCTATATTAGCCTGCTTTGTCTTTTCTTTTTCCGCTTCAATAAAAGGGAACAAATAATTGACGCTTTTTTTCATCACACGAGCACTTTTCACAACCTGTGGTAAAAACATTTTACCACTTCCAAACAAATCTCCAACGACATTCATTCCGTCCATTAACGGACCTTCAATTACATCAAGCGGCTTTGGATATTTCAAACGAGCTTCTTCAGTATCCGCTTCGATAAAATCTGTAATGCCGTTTACCAAAGCATGACTCAGACGCTTTTGTACTTCTTCATTTCTCCATGCTTCATCCTTTACAATTTTTTTTCCTTTCGCTTTTACTGTTTCAGCAAAAGCCAACAATTTGTCAGTAGCGTCTTCTTTTTTATTCAGGATCACATCTTCACAGAGCTCTTTCAAAACAGGATCGATATTTTCATAGACCTGTAATGCGCCGGCATTAACGATGCCCATATCCATTCCTGCTTTGATCGCGTGATATAAAAAAACCGCATGCATTGCTTCTCTTACGGTTTCATTTCCACGAAAAGAAAATGATACGTTACTCACACCGCCGCTGATCTTGGTCAAGGGCATCAACCGTTTTATTTCTCTTGTTGCTTCAATAAAATCAACCCCATAATTATTGTGTTCTTCAATTCCAGTTGCTATCGCAAAAATGTTCGGGTCAAAAATGATGTCTTCAGGTTTGTATCCTGCCTGCTCAGTTAAAATTTTATAAGCTCGTTTACAAATTCCCACTTTACGTTCAATCGTATCTGCCTGTCCTTTTTCGTCAAAGGCCATCACAACAACAGCGGCACCAAAACTTCTACAAACAAAGGCCTGATCCAAAAACTTTTCCTCTCCTTCCTTCATAGAAATAGAATTCACGATACATTTTCCCTGAACGCATTTCAACCCGGCTTCTATGATGCTGAATTTTGAAGAATCTATCATTACAGGAATTTTCGCAATATCAGGTTCTGCCTGCAACAAGTTCAAAAAAGTGGTCATTGCTTTTTCGCTGTCAAGCAATGCATCGTCCATGTTTACATCCAGGACCTGTGCGCCACCCTCAACCTGATGACGTGCTACGGACAAGGCTTCTTCGAAATTGCCGCTTCGGATCAATCGTGCAAATTTTTTAGAACCAGTAACATTGGTGCGTTCTCCAATATTTACAAAAAGACTACCAGGCCTCAGTATGAGTGGTTCCAAGCCCGATAATCTTAAAAGAGGCTTTATGGTTTTATTTGTTGACATGATGATTTTGTTGTACTAAAAACTTTAAATCAAATTGAATTTAGTAATTCAATTTTTTATATAACTTCTTCCGAAACCGGAATTTTTCTAGGTCGGAACTTTTTCACTTGTTCTGCGATATGTTTTATATGTTCAGGCGTTGTACCGCAGCAACCGCCAACAATATTTACAAAGCCTTCACTCGCCCACTCTTCTATAATGTGTGCAGTCTCTTCAGGTTGTTCATCATATTCTCCAAACGCATTTGGCAATCCGGCATTTGGATAAGCGGAGGTAAAACAAGCCGCTATCCCACTCAGTTCTGCAATGTGAGGTCGCATCTCTTTTGCTCCAAGGGCGCAATTGAGTCCTACACTCAACGGATTGGCATGTGAAACCGAAACGTAAAAAGCTTCTAAAGTTTGTCCACTTAAAGTTCTTCCGCTGGCATCCGTTATTGTTCCGCTAATCATTATGGGCAACTCCGTTTTTTTGGTATCCCGAAAATATTTTTTGATGGCATAAATCGCTGCCTTTGCATTAAGGGTATCGAAAATTGTTTCGATCAAAAGAAGATCTACCCCGCCATCAACCAAACCTGTTACCTGTTCATAATACGCATTCGAAACTTCATCAAAAGTTACCGTCCTGTAACCAGGATTATTTACATCAGGAGAAAGGCTCAGGGTTTTATTTAAAGGTCCCATTGCACCCGCTATAAATTTGCAGTTATTTGTTGTTTTACTGTTTAGGTTAAATTTATCAATTGCCTTGCGGGCGCACTGGGCGGCGGCAACATTCAATTCATAAGCTAAAGATTGCATTCCATAATCTGCCTGTGCAATCGAAGTGCTGCTGAATGTATTGGTCTCAATAATATCCGCGCCGGCTTCCAAATAAGCATTATGAATCGCCTCAACTACTTCCGGTTTTGTAAGACTTAATAAGTCATTATTTCCTCGAACATCTTTGTGCCAATCTTTGAATCTTTCACCCCGATAATCTTTTTCCTCCAGTTTATATTGCTGAATCATCGTTCCCATTGCACCGTCAATAATTAATATCCGATCGTTAAGACATTCCCGAATTGTTTTTTCCATTTCAAAATTTTTTTAATAAATATCTTCTTTTGGTTTTTCCGGTTGAACTGTTCGTGGTTTTTTTAAAATAACATGCAGCCAGGTGTATCCTAAAAGCCCCGAAACCAGAGACGCAAGCAGAATGGATATTTTTGATTCTGTAATAATCATTATGTCAGTGTAGGCAAGCAATGTTATAAAGATGGACATGGTGAAACCAATCCCTGCCAGGAATCCAATCCCTAAAATTTCTTTCCATTTCAAACCCAACGGTAATACACTGATACCTCCCCACACCGCAACAAAACTGAATAAAAAAATACCCAACGGCTTTCCAATAATCAATCCTGCAAAGATTCCCAAACTTCCAGGTGTAGCTAAACCGGTATCCCAACCTGCTCCAAAAACAATAGCTGTGTTTGCCAGTGCAAAAAGTGGAAGAATTATTAAAGCCACAGGATTATGTAACCAATCCTGTAATCTATAAGAAAGAGAAGTTTTTTCTCCTTTGCCAAATGGAATAGTAAATGCCAATAGAATTCCGGCAAGTGTGGAATGAACACCAGAATGAAGCATAAAATACCACATTGCAATTCCACCAATTATATAAAGAAGCAGGTAATTAATTTTCAAAAACTTTAATAGAAGGAGTACACCAAAAATTACTAAAACAATGAATAGATTTATCATCGACAAGGAAGAAGTATAAAAAATTGCAATGACCAGAATAGCGCCTAAATCATCGATCACCGCAATCGCCGTAAGAAGTATTTTTACAGATGGTGGAACGCGGTTTCCAAGGAGAGACAGTATTCCAATAGCAAAAGCAATATCGGTAGCCATGGGGATTCCGGCACCTGCTTGGGTAATAGTACCATAGTTAAACAAAGCGTAAATAGATGCAGGAATAATCATTCCGCCAATAGCAGCAAACACAGGCAGCATCGCATTTTTAACCTTCGAGAGTTCGCCAACAATTATTTCTCTTTTTAACTCTAACCCGATCAGAAAAAAGAAAACAGCCATCAAACCTTCATTGATCCAATTAGCAGTGGTTAGCCCGGCAAATTCAAAATGCCACAACTTCAAATAAGACTCACTGATGGATGAATTAGCAAGCAAGAGAGAAACAATAGTACATACAATAAGCAATACACCTCCCTTCTCACTTTCAAAAAATTCATTAAATAGACGGGTTAACTTCATCTCAAACACTTATTATTTATGAAAAATTCATTGACAAAAACGCTGCTGAATTTTCAAATAAATAGTAAACGAAATTTTGAATCCTGTAGAAAAACGCAGAATGTTTCGTTTATTAGTTCAATGAAGTTGACGCAACTTTTTATCAAAAACTTGCGGGCTGAACAATAAACAAATCCTCCCGCATGGCGTGCAAAATTAGCGTAAAGCGTGGAATTTATCAAAATGCGTTTAGTGGAAAATGGTATATTACATTGAAACCATTAAGTTAATTTCGGCAATTCTTCATCAGTGTCAGCCAATTTCTTTGCAAACTTTCCAATAGTTAAACCCTGACCTACAATTGAAAATAGAACTACAATGTACGTGATTGAGACAAACATATCACCGTACATGTATTTAGGAATTGACAACGCGAGGGCAACAGAAATTCCTCCCCGCAAAGCGCTCCAGGTTAGTATGGGAATGGTATTTTTTGCAAAATAATTTTTATATCTTAGTATATAAATGGGCAACGAGACTGAAACCAGCCGGCCAAACAATACAATAACGATAGAGATGCAACCCAATATCAATAAAGTAAAATTGAACGGGATAATGAGCATTTCAAATCCGATTAATAGGAATAATATGGCGTTCATCACTTCATCAATCATTTCCCAAAACTTTCCAATATAGTCGCGGGTAACATCACTTGCTACCATATCAAGACTCTTATTCCCCGTAATCAGACCAGCCACTACCATTGACAACGGTCCGCTCAAATACATCATTTGCGCAAGAGAATAACCTCCCATCACAATGGCCAATGTGACCATCACTTCTACGACATAATTATCAATGGAGCGCAAAGCAAGAAATCCGATATATCCCAGAAGCCAGCCGAAAAGAAGGCCACCACCCGTTTCACGCACAAATAGCCAAATAATTCCCAAAACCGAAGTATTTTGTATACCCATTTGTGCCACTTCCAAAAAAGTAATGAATAATACAACACCCACTCCATCATTGAATAAACTTTCCCCGGTTATTCTTGTTTCAAGCGAATCCTGAATCTTTGCTTTTTTCAAAATACCTTTAACCGCGATAGGATCGGTAGGTGAAATCAATGCACCAAATAAAAGACAATAGATATAATCAACGGAAAGTCCGAAAAGAGAAGTGGTCCAGAAGATTAAAGAACCAACTACAAAGGTTGAAATTAACACACCGATTGTTGCAAAAATGATAATCGGTTTTCGTTCTTTTTTTAATCTTTTAATATCTACATGAATGGCTGCGGCGAAAAGAAGAAAGCTCAACATCACCTTCAACAGAACTGTTTGAAAATCGATGAGACTGATTGCTTTCGTCGTTTTTGCAAAAAATTCCGGAGAAATAATTCCAAGAGTAACTACAAACAAAGAAGCCAAAAGAGAGATAAGCATGATACCTACCGTCGATGGAAATTTGATGAAACGATGATTCAAGTATCCGAAGGCCGCTGCCAGAACGATGATCAACGTTATAATATTATATATTTCCATTTACCTTTTTCTTTGCAACAGCTAAATGTAGCTGCTTATTTTTCGGAAAAAGTATGCGTTTTACACTTCAAATCCAAGATAATAGCAATCTTCTTTTGAGAAAATAAATGAAGGATAAATTAGAATGCAGTAAACAAAGAAATAAACAGAATTGCTGATTTCTTATTAAAAGCAATTAGATCTTATATTATTATTTACAACATTCTTTTTCTCTTACGAAAAGAAATTTGAATACCTTTTTTAAGATTACGCCCAAACCGTGAAGATGAGTCATTTGAAATTATTTAATCAATAATCTCTAAAGTTACTAAATCAAATTTTCCGAAAACAGATCTTAGAAAAAACCTGTTTTCGAAAAACCGGTGAATTAGATATTGTTCATTATAAAAACCGGGTCAATAGAAGAACCAGCTTCCATCTCAAACACGGGATTGATAATCCCATCACGCAAATCATAAACACATCCATGTAAATTCGGAATGTTACCGTGCTTCCATGCATTTTGGATTATGGATGTTTTTGCCAGATTCTTTACCTGTTCCATTACATTCAATTTCGTAAGTAACTGGTACTTTTCTTCATAACTTGGTTGTGCATCTATTTCTTCACGATGCAAAAGATAAACGTCTTTGATATTACCAATCCATTGATCCATCATACCATAGCTTTTGTTAGACATGGCTGCAGCGACACCACCACAGTTATGATGCCCGCAAATTATCACATCCTTTACTTTCAGGATTTCAACCGCAAACTGAAGTACACTTAATAAATTCAAATCGGTATGAAGGACAAGATTTGAAACATTTTGATGCACAAAAATATCACCGGGATTTGTTCCGGTAATTACATCCGCAGGAACGCGGCTATCACTGCACCCGATCCACATAATTTCAGGTTTTTGTTCATTCACTAATCGTTTGAAGCATTCAGGGTCTTTTTTCAATTGAGTCTGAGACCACCCCTTATTACTTTCCAAAAGTTTTTTGTACGCTTCCATTTTTTATTTTTTTTTATTTTGTTTTACAAGTTAATTACACAACAACAATTACATATTCAATCCACCACAAACACTAATTACCTGGCCTGTAACATATGCGCTCATATCGCTGGCAAGAAAGAGGGCAACATCAGCAATTTCCTCCGGACTTCCAAACCGCCCCATCGGTATCTTATTTAAAAATGATTTTGCAGCCTCACCCTCGTTTAAGTAAGAAGTCATATCTGTTTCAACAAAGCCCGGTGCGATTGCATTACACCTGATATTTCTGCTGCCTAATTCGGCAGCAATTGATTTTGTAAAACCGATAATTCCGGCCTTGCTCGCGGCATAACTACTTTGACCTGCATTTCCTCTCAAACCTACAATCGAACTCATATTAATAATACTTCCTTTCCTCGATTTCATCATGGTCCGAATCACTTGCTTTGTCATATTGAAAACGCTTTTCAAATTGGTAGCCATCACTTCATCCCACTGCGCGGGCGTCATCCTTAATAATAAATTATCTTTTGAAACGCCTGCATTGTTTATCAAAATATCAACATTTCCCAAATCATTCATCACCGCATTTACCATTTTTTCGGACGCTTCAAAGTCAGCCGCATCACTTTTATAGGCTATTGCTTTTACCCCGAAGGCATGCAATTTTTCTTCCAGTGCTTTTGCTTTTTCGTCACTGCTTACATAAGAAAAAGCAATGTGGGCGCCATTTTCAGCAAATTTCAATGCGATTGCTTCACCGATACCACGGCTACCGCCGGTGATGATAGCAACTTTATTTTCTATTAATTTCATAAAAAAAATTTCACGCCAAAATTAATGTTTCGAATTTAATTAATGAATTTGAACAAGAATTGTTCACACACACTGAAAAAAAATTAATTTATTTGTCACTTTTCAAAATACAGCAACAAACTTTTCATTGTTTTACCTTTACAAACTAAAATTGTTAAGCCATGCCAATCTTCAATTTATCATTGCCCGTCGCAATCGGCAGTGATCATGCGGGTTTCAACTACAAAGAAGCCATCATTTCCTTTCTAAACGGAAAAAACATAATCTCAAAAGACTACGGTACTTATTCATCCGATTCTGTCGATTATCCTGACTTCGCCCATCCGGTAGCGGAAGCAGTTGGAAATAACAGCGCTGCTTTTGGGATTTTGATATGCGGAAGCGGAAATGGAGTGGCAATTACAGCAAACAAACACCAGAATATAAGAGCCGCACTCTGCTGGGAAGAAGAACTGGCATCTCTATCACGTAAGCACAATAATGCAAATATCATTTGTATTCCCGCCCGTTTTATAAAAGAAGATCTTGTGGAAAAAATGCTTGAAATCTTTATTCATACCGAGTTTGAAGGTGGTCGTCATGAAAACAGAGTAAAAAAAATTTCCTGCCAATAATTTAATTTCATCCCGTTTTACACAGGCTATTCTAAAACATTGGATTGTTGTTAGAATAAAATAAAAATTCATTCTAATTTAATAAGCTGATGTAATGATTACATCAATTAATTAAACAAGTCATTCAGATCAATAGTAAATAAACAAATTATTCGAATTTTTATTTTGCAAAACGAAAGCGGTAAAAACATCTGCCTAAAAAAAATTAATTTTGCAATAAAAATTTACAGATGAATAGAGGACCCATATCACAGTTTATAGAACATAATTATCGTCATTTTAATGCAGCCGCTTTGATAGATGCGGCCAAAGGGTATGAATTGCATTTGGATGAGGGTGGTAAAATGCTGGTATCGCTTGCAGGAGCAATGAGCACAGCAGAATTAGGAATTTCTTTTGCAGAAATGATTCGCCAGGATAAAGTTTCGATCATCAGTTGTACAGGTGCAAATCTTGAAGAAGACATCATGAACCTGGTCGCTCATTCTCACTATAAAAGAGTTCCTGATTATCGTCATTTAACTCCAAAAGAAGAATGGGATTTGTTAGAAAATCATTACAATCGCGTTACCGATACTTGTATTCCTGAAGAAGAAGCTTTTAGAAGATTACAACAACATATTTTCAAAATCTGGAAAAACGCAGACACCCAGGGTGAGCGTTATTTTCCACATGAATACATGTACAAGATGCTGCTCAGTGGCGTGTTGGAACAGTATTATGAAATTGATCCTAAAGATAGTTGGATGCTTGCTGCCGCTCAAAAAAACATTCCAATCGTTGTGCCAGGATGGGAAGATAGCACCATGGGAAATATTTTTACATCGTATGTTATCAAAGGCGAACTAAAAGCATCGACCATGAAAAGCGGTATCGAATATATGGCCCAGCTTACAGAGTGGTATCGCGAACTATCTAAAGGAAAAGGGCTTGGATTTTTTCAGATTGGCGGGGGTATTGCGGGAGATTTTCCTATTTGTGTAGTGCCCATGATGTATCAGGATCTTGAATGGCACGACGTTCCATTCTGGAGTTATTTTTGCCAGGTTTCAGATTCTACAACTTCATATGGATCTTATTCGGGCGCAGTTCCAAACGAAAAAATCACTTGGGGTAAACTGGACATTCATACACCAAAATTTATTGTAGAAAGTGACGCAACAATTGTTGCTCCATTAATTTTTGCGTGGGTTTTAGGACTCTGATCAGTTTGATGCTGGTTGGCTAATCGGATAAAATGTTTGCTAAAAAGAATCTTTCACCACAACAAGTTGGGTTTGTAACTTCTCTGCCGGTTAGTGGTTTGGCGGCATCCGTATTTTATTTGTATTCCGAGAAATGGTTCCCATCGTTACTCCTGTTTATTATTCTGTTTCTTGTTGGATATTTGATTATATATCTTACTGTAAAACGTTTTGTTTACCGAAAAATAAAACTGATCTATAAATTAATTTATCAAACAAAGGCAAGTAAAAAAGAAGAGTTTTATTTCAAAAACATTTTGCCTCAAAAAACGATTGATGAGGTGAATGAAGATGTGGAGCAATGGGCCGTTCAGCATAAAGAAGAATTGGAGATTTTGAGAAAAAATGAAATATTCAGAAAAGAATTTTTATTGAATCTTTCTCATGAATTAAAGACGCCGATTTTTGCGATCCAGGGATATGTAGACACGCTCCTGAATGGCGCTTTGAGCAACAATAAGGTAAACAAAAAGTTTTTGGGAAATGCGTCAAAAAATGTGGACCGGCTTGTTAATTTATTGAGTGATCTTGATGAAATCACCAAGTTGGAAAGTGGTGAACTTTTGTTATTGAAAGAGAATTTTGTTATCCAGGATCTGATCAAAGAAATTTTTGAATCTCTTTCCATAAAGGCCGATGAACAGAAAATAAAATGTTTTATCAAAGACGGCTGCGAGGTACCGCTAACTGTATATGCAGACAAAGAAAAGATCAGAATGGTGATTATTAATCTGATCGATAACGCGATAAAATATGGAAAGCCAAATGGGATTATTGAAGCAAGCGCTTACAAAGTTGATGGCAAGAAGATTTTGATAGAAATCACCGATAATGGGTATGGAATCGCAGAAGAACATCTATCAAGAATTTTTGAAAGATTCTACAGGACCGATTTAGCGCGTGCAAGAGTGGCCGGTGGAAGTGGGTTGGGATTATCAATTGTAAAACACATCATTGAAGCGCACGAGGATACCATTCATGTAAGAAGCAAAATCGATGTAGGAACCACATTTGGATTTTTATTGCCTGCTGATAAAACAACAATTGCAGTAAACAAATAAATATCCGTAGTTTCTATTTCGATTTAATAAAAAACTCATCCTTTCCTAAAAAGCCATTTTCCCATTTCTTTGAACGTCACTTTTTTCCCATAAAGTAAAATTCCGGTACGATAAATTTTAGCCGCCAGCATCGTTGTCAAAATGAATCCGGCAATAAGAGAAAGCATGGATACAATGATCTGCCAGGCGGGTACATTTCCGGATGGAATGCGGCCCATCATCACTATGGGTGAAGAAAAAGGTATGATACTTCCCCAAACAGATATTGGCGCATCAGGCTTTCCAACAGCAGTTGTCATGATTACAAAAGATAAAATTATCGGCATGGTAATCGGCAGCATCAATGATTGCGCTTCCTGAGGATCTTCATTTACCACACTTCCTACGGCTGCAAATAACGAAGCATAAAATAAATATCCGGCAACAAAATAAAATAGAAAGCAAGGTATGATCAGTCCCCAGTTGGCAGACAAGAAAATATTTTTCGCATTTAAAAAATTCATTGCAGCAGTGCTATTTCCAGCCGCTCCCATTGTTGAATTTATCGCCTGGGCCTGTTGAAAAGTATCCGCAGAAAAGAACGAAGTACTTATGGAGGATAAAAGAACAATTAAAATAATCCAAATCAGTAATTGGGTAAGTCCAACAGCTGCAATCCCCAAAATCTTACCCATCATCAGTTGAAAAGGTCTTACTGAACTAATAATTACCTCTGCAATCCGGTTCATTTTTTCTTCCATCACGCCGCGCATCACAGCAGCGCCATAAATAAACAAAGTAATGTAAATCAGAAAACCGCTACCATAGCCAATTCCATAGGAAAGTGCCGCGTTTGATTTTTCAATTTTATTCCCTTGTTTTACTACGGTACTAAAATGATACAACCCTTCCTCTTTAATTTTGTTTATTGAATCTAACAATTTTTTATCAATTTTATTTTTCAAAAAAGCCTGATTTCTGATAGCGTCGTTTATCTCATCCTTGATTTTATCCTCAGACTCTATGCCCAATTGCTTTGTTGAAATCAAAGAAATAGAATCACTACCCAGATCATAATTTTCAGGGATTTTCAAAAAAGCCGCATATCCTTTATCCTTGAAATTCTCAGCGTTTACATCAGCTGGATATTCATATGTAATTAAGTCGCTGTTTTGAAAACTGTTTTTAAAAATTCCATTGCTATCTGACACTGCAATTTTCTGATTATCGTGGCTGCTGATTGAAAAATATGCAGACGCAAAAATAAAACCAATGAAAAATAAAGGAAGCAAAATGGTAGAGAGAATAAACGTTTTGTTTCTTACTCTCGTCAAGTATTCGCGCCTGATAATCAGGAAAATTTTATTCATGTCGCTCAATTAATTTTTTATACGATCTACTAATTTTTTCCGGCTACTTTGATAAAAATCTCATTCAGTGATGGCAATACTTCATTGAAAGAAACGATTGATGAATTATGATTTAAAAACTCCTGTAACACAACGCATGGTTTAGTTCCATCTTTAATTTTTACATTATAAGAATTTTCTTTTGAAGCAAAAATTTCAAAATCAGTGCTGCTAAAGCTTTCTGGCAATTCGTCAAACCCAATCTTAAAAATATGTTCTTTGAAATCGTCTTTGATTTGTTTTACACTTCCATCCAGAATTTTCTTCCCATTATTTACCAAAACAATTTTATCACAAATTTCTTCGACCTGCTCCATACGATGTGTGCTGAAGATTATTGTAGTTCCATTCTTAGCCAATTTAAAAATTTCATCTTTAATTAAATTACTGTTTACCGGATCAAGTCCGCTGAAAGGCTCGTCCAGGATTAGCAACTTGGGATCGTGCAACACTGTAGTTACAAATTGTAATTTCTGTCCCATCCCTTTACTCAAATCATTCACTTTTTTATTCCACCAGCTTTCCATTTCAAACTTCACAAACCATTCTTTGATTTTCATCATTGCATCACGTTTTTTCATACCCTTCAACATGGCCAGATACAAAGCCTGTTCCCCAATCTTCATCTTTTTATACAAGCCTCTCTCTTCCGGCATGTAGCCGATTTTTGAAATATCATCAACGGCATTGAATCTTTTTCCATCAAAAAAAATATTACCGCTGTCCGGATAAAAAATCCCTGTAATCATTCTCAATAAAGTCGTTTTGCCCGCGCCGTTTGGGCCTAATAATCCAAAAATACTTCCTTCGGGAATAGAGAAACTAATATCATCTACTGCTTTATGTGTAGCATAATATTTTTTTAGGTTTTGTAATTCAAGTATAAACATTACTGCTTTTTAAAGTAAATATATTCCGGAATATGAAAAGTAACGACGAAGATATTAAACGAATATTATTTATTAATTTACTAGCCGTAATATTTTATGAGTGGTAATTTAAGGATCTTATTAATTCATTGCACTTCATCAAAACTTTTCATTTCTAAAACAATAAAGTACTTTCAACATTAATTCCAGATCGTACATTTGTTACAAATGACCACTTCCTATTTTTATTATAACAAATCAAAAGTTTTACAGGCATTACGTTTTCATTTTTTTAGTAGAATTGAAATAAAAATCATGATAATTGTTGTCAATATTTTTGCAATTTCATCAGCAGTTTTATATTTCACCCACAAAGTTTCGCCATTAGCTTTTTTATTAAGTTCCACGCTCTGGTTTGCATTGATGCTGGCGTTTTGGTTCATACTTCCAATAATTATTTACAATAAAGCGGCTACATTTAAAGATCATTTCAAAGTAGGTTTTGAAGATCAACATCTGTTTCTAGAAAACGAAAAAGGCGGCAGGAACTGGCCATGGAAAGATTTCAGCAGTTTCGTAGAAAGCTCCAATTTCTTTCATTTATATTTTAACAGTCAATCATTTTTTCTGATTCCAAAAAGCGCATTTGAGAAAGAGGATTTGTACGAAGTCAGAAAATTTCTGAAAGAAAAAATATCAAAATAGTTTAAGTAAAAACTACTCTTTAGAAGATTCCGGGAATATAAAATCATACTTTTTATTGGTTTACTGTGGGAATGAAAGGGTGAAGATCAATTTTATTCCGTGTCATATCTTTCAACACTTTCAATACCTGGCAAGTCTTTCAATTCGATTACCAAATCATCCAATTCATCTTTATCGTGCACATACACTTTTACATTCCCTTCAAACAACCCTTCCCGCGCTTCGATCGTTAATGCATTTATATTTATTTTCAAAGTACCACTGATCAGATTAGTGATCTTGTTGATGACACCAACATCATCAAGCCCAACGATTTTTATTCCGGTGAGAAATGAAATCTCTTTGTTCTTAACCCATTTTGTTTTCACAACCCGGTGTCCAAAATTGGATAGTAGCCTTGCTGCATTCGGGCAATTGGTCCGGTGAATTTTCAACCCCTCGCCCTGGGTAACAAATCCAAAAACATCGTCTCCGGGTATCGGTTTACAACAATTTGCCAAGCTGTACATGACCTTATCACTGCTTTCACCAAAGATGATCAACTCGTTATCTTTTTTATCCTTTTTAGTAGCCTGTTCTGGTTTTTCTTCACTTATAATTTTGATAACTTTGGGTTGCAAAATTTTATCTCCAAGTATCTGAAATTCCTTCAAATCCTTTAGGTCAATCTTTTTGATTGCAATTTCATAAAGCAAATCCAGTGTCGAATTGACCTTGTAATAACTGGCAATTTCATCCTGATTTGTTTGATTCATCGGAACACCCATCCCTTCCAGTTTTCTCATCAAAATATTTTTCCCTTCTTCGGCGATCGACCTTTTTTCTTCTTTCAAAGAATCCTTAATCTTTGATTTTGCTTTGGTAGTTACCACCATTTTGAGCCACTCGCTTTTGGGCTTTTGTTTGGTAGAGGTAATTATTTCCACCTGGTCGCCACTGCGTAATTTATAACCAATCGGCACCAGTTTATGATTCACTTTCGCGCCAATACATTTTTCGCCAATGGCCGTATGAACAGCAAATGCAAAATCGAGTGCAGAGGAGCCACTCGGCAACATTTTTATATCTCCTTTTGGCGAATAAACGTAAATCTCTTCCGCTAAAAAGGAGACCTTGAAGTCCTGCAAAAAATCTATCGAATTGGTGTCCTGGTTGGCAAGCATATCCCTGATTTGCTGAAACCATTTATCAAAGCGGTTTTCATCGGTTGCGCCCTCTTTATATTTCCAATGCGCCGCCAATCCTTTTTCAGCAATATCATTCATCCTTTTGGTTCTTATCTGAACTTCCACCCATTTTCCATGAGGCCCCATCACGGTTGTATGCAAAGCCTCATAACCATTGTTTTTCGGATTGCTGATCCAATCTCTAAGCCGCTCAGTTGAAGGATTATATTCATCGGTAACCAAACTATAAACTTTCCAGCAGTCTTCTTTTTCGTGTTCGGGTGGAGAATTCAAAATAATCCTGATGGCAAAAAGATCATATACTTCTTCAAAAGATACACCTTTCTTTTTCATCTTAGTCCAGATAGAATGAATGCTTTTTGGCCGTCCATAAATCTCAAAATCAAACTTTCCCTGTGACAGTTTTTCTTTTACGGGTCTGATGAAATCATTTATATACCTGGTTCGCTCTCTTTTTGTATTATCCAATTTTTCTGCGATATACCGGTAACTATCCGGCTCCATATACTTCATCGAAAGATCTTCCATCTCGGTCTTTATATTGTAAAGCCCCATCCGGTGGGCAAGGGGCGCATAAACGTACACAGTTTCTGACGCAATCTTCAATTGTTTTTCACGCTTCATGCTTCCAAGAGTTCGCATATTATGCAGCCGGTCAGCAAGTTTGATTAATATTACCCGTGGGTCGTCGGTAAGCGTAAGCAAAATCTTTTTAAAATTCTCAGCCTGTTGTGAAGAATTTGCATCGAGAACATTTGATATTTTAGTAAGACCATCAACAATTTTAGCGATCTCCGGCCCAAATTCTCTTGTAATCATGTCCAGTGTAATATCTGTGTCCTCAACCGTATCATGAAGCAACGCACAAATTGTGCTGCGGACTCCTAATCCGATTTCTTCTACACAGATCATTGCTACCGCCAATGGATGTAATATATAAGGCTCGCCGCTTTTTCTACGCGTTGTTTTATGCGCTTCAGCAGCAATTTCGAAAGAAACCCTTACCTGTTCTTTACTCCCTGGCTTCAATTTTGGTTTTAAAGCTCTTAACAAAGCACGATATTTACGAAGAATTTCTTTCTTTTCCTGTTCTTCGTTCATCGTATATTTCGGGATATCAAGCGTAGTTTCCATTAACTACGAATTTACACAAGAATTGATTGAGAAATCAAAAATTAGAATCTCATTAATAATTCAACTTTCTTTTTTTCAGAAACATAAAAATTAACTTGCAAAATTCTATAAATCTAAAATTATTACGGTTTTGTTATACCACAGGCGGGTATTTCACTAAGAAATGATGCTTTAACCAGTACAATATTCTTTTTATCAAAAAATAAATTACTTTTGCCGGCCCAAAAGCGCATGTGGTGAAATTGGTAGACACGTCAGACTTAGGATCTGATGCCGCAAGGTATGGGGGTTCGAGTCCCTTCATGCGCACTTTCTTCAACAGTTTTCTAAAAAGAAAAGCATAAATCGTTATTAAACGATTTAAAAAAAATTGATTCATGGCAAGTGTAATTAAAGAAAATCTTGGTAATCTCCACGATAAATTAACGGTAAAGGTTTCTAAAGAAGATTATCTTCCCTTATTTGAAAAAGCTATTAAAGACTACAGTAAAAAAGCAAATATCCCCGGATTTAGAAAAGGAATGGTGCCAACCGGAATGATCAAAAAAATGTATGGCGCTTCTATCTTTTATGATGAAGTAATTAAATCTGTAGAAAAAGAATTACAAAATTATCTCGTTGCGGAAAAACCCGAAATTTTTGCACAACCTTTACCAATGGAAAACGATTTGCGTAAGCTTGATATGAGTCAGCCTGCCGAATACGAATTTCCTTTCGAAATCGGATTGAAACCTGAAGTAACGCTGGATGCGCTTTCTACCTCAAAACCAATTTTCTATAAAGTAAAAGCTACTTCTGAACAGATAAATGAAGAGATTGAAAAACTCGTCACTAAAAACGGGGACATGAAAGATGCAGAAACCGTTACTTCTCCTGAAAATGTGTTGAATGTTTTGTTTCATGAAAGTGATTCAGAAGGCAATGTTGTGGAAGGCGGAATTTCAAAAGATGACTCTATCTTATTAAAATATTTTTCTGAAGAATATCAACAAAAGTTACAAGATAAAAGAGTAAATGATTTCGTTGTATTGCAATTGAAAGACGCCTTTTCTGAAAAAGAAAGAGAATGGATTATCGCTGATCTTGGCTTGGATAAAGAAGATCCTTCTTCACTGGAAAAATATTTCAAAATGTCTATTGCCAAAATTGGTTTGGTAGAGAAAAAACAGTTGAACGAAGAATTTTTCAATCTTGTTTTTCCGGGAAAAGAATTGAAAACTGAAGAGGATTTTCGCAAAATTTTAGAAGAAGAAATACAGAAACAATGGGACGCTGCAGGCCACAGCCAGATGCAAGATCAGCTATATCATACCTTACTCGATACGCCGTTAGAATTTCCCGAATCCTTCTTGAAAAGATGGCTCGAGATCGGGAATGAAAAACAAAAAACGAAAGAACAGGCAGAAGCGGAATATCCACAGTTCGTTAATCAGTTGAAATGGACCCTTATCAGTGATAAAATAATAAAAGATAATCATCTTGATGTCACTGACGAAGAATTAAGAACCAGCATGAAAGACCAGATCATGGGTTATTTCGGCCAAATGAATTTGGGCGAAGATGCTTCATGGATTGAAAGTTATATTGACCGCATGATGAAAGATGAGAAGCAGGTGGATAGTTCCTATAGAAGATTGATTACCGAAAAATTATTCAACTGGCTTGAAACACAGGTAACACCTGATGAAAAAGAAATCTCATCTGAAGATTTTCTGGCAATGCAGGAGCACCATCACCACTAAACCCAACCTTCTATCAATGTTGTGAGGGATGAAACTTTTTCTTACCTATCCGATAACCGGATAATAAAGGAAACCAGCAATTCAACTTTTTTGTTCATTTACTGACTGTGGCTGTTTCACTTTTACTTGTTATTTTATTTTCCCCTGACCTTCTGTCTTATTTTTTTTGTTAGCATAATATTTGGAACTTCACCGCTATAAAATGACTTTACACTAAATTTAAAGTATGAATACAGGAAAAGAATTTGAAAAATATGCCGTCAAACACCGAGGCATCAGCAGCAATACGCTGCAAGGATATATTAAGCATAACATAACCAGCCTTACGCCAAATATCATTGAGGAAAGACCAATGAATGTAGCCGTTATGGACGTTTATAGCCGTTTAATGATGGATCGTATCATCTTTCTTGGTTATCCGGTAAATGATGAAGTGGCCAATATTATTATCGCTCAATTATTATTTCTGGAAAGTACCGACCGGGCACGGGATATTCAGATGTATATCAATTCTCCAGGAGGAGGCGTATACGCTGGTTTGGGATTATATGACACGATGCAATTTGTAACTCCTGATATTGCTACTATTTGTACGGGGATAGCCGCAAGTATGTCAGCCGTCTTGATGGCTGCGGGAGCACCCGGAAAAAGGAGCGCCCTAAAACATTCCAGGATTATGATGCACCAGCCAAGTGCAGGAGCAGCAGGACAGGCCTCAGATGTTGAAATTACCGTGAACGAAGTACGGAAAATCAAACAGGAACTTTATGATATTTTGAGCAATCATACCGGACAAAAGGTCGAAAAAATTGCAAAAGATAGCAACCGGGATTATTGGATGACATCCGACGAGGCAAAAGAATATGGATTAATTGATGAAGTCTTATTTACGAATACAAGAAAGCAAAAAAAATAGATTTACTTAAAAAAAGAAGACATGAATTTTGATAAAAACTATGTTAGTCGTTTCTTGCAGGATGAAGAAGAACCTGATGCTATTGTTCCTGAAAACCCGATGGAAAAAATGGTAAGTGGAATGATGTTTGATAAAAAGTTTCTGGAACAGCGGAAAGTTTTTTTATGGGGAGAGGTTCATGATAAAAGCGCTACCGAAATTACCAACCGGCTTTTATACCTGGAAGCAATGGATCCCGGAAAAGAAATCACTTTATATATCAATAGCCCGGGCGGCGTTATTACCAGTGGGATGGTGATTTATGATACGATGCAAATGATTTCTTCTCCAATAAGCACTGTTTGTATGGGAATGGCTGCCAGTATGGGTAGTATCTTGTTGAGTGGTGGTAAAAAGGGACGACGTTTTATTTACCCACATGGAGAAGTAATGATACATCAACCAAGTGGCGGCGGTCAGGGAACCAGTGCCGATCTGGAAATTATTGCAATCCAAATATTGAAAGCAAAACAATTAGGCGCAAAAATCTTAGCTGAAAACTGCGGTCAGAGTTATGAAAAAGTGATGGAAGATTTTGATCGTGATTATTGGATGGATGCGGTAGAAAGTAAAAAATACGGAATCGTTGATGAAATTTTAAAAAAATTATAAAGCATCGTTTTGACAGTTTTTACTGTCATACTAAAGAAATATATTAGCTTTTTTTGAAGCTTTTAAAAAAATCTGTAAACCTAATGGCTAAACAACAAATATTACATTGCTCTTTTTGCGGAAGAAACCGCGATGAAGTAAAAATCCTGATCGCAGGCCAGGAAGGGCATATTTGCGAAAACTGTATAGAACATGCACAGGAAATTATTCTACAGGAAATTGCTCCGCAGGAAAATACTACCGCTTCTAATTACAAACTTTCTGTAAAGAAACCCATGGAGTTAAAAAAATTTTTGGATGAATATGTTATCGGGCAGGATGATGCTAAAAAAGTTCTTGCGGTTGCTGTTTATAATCATTATAAACGATTGAATCAAAAAATTGACAGTGACGTAGAGATTGAAAAAAGTAACATCATCATGGTGGGCGAAACCGGAACCGGTAAAACATTACTGGCTAAGACCATCGCCCGGATTTTAAATGTTCCATTCGCGATTGTGGATGCTACCGTTTTTACAGAAGCAGGCTATGTAGGTGAAGATGTGGAAAGCATTTTAAGTCGTCTTTTGCAAGTGTGCAATTTTGATGTGAGCGCTGCTCAAAAAGGAATTGTTTATATTGATGAAATCGATAAAATTGCCCGCAAAAGTGATAACCCGAGTATTACCCGGGATGTGAGTGGCGAAGGTGTACAACAAGGTTTATTGAAATTGCTGGAAGGAACAGAAGTGCTTGTTCCGCCACAGGGAGGACGCAAACATCCCGAACAAAAATTAATTAAAATAAACACCAGTAACATTCTTTTTATCTGCGGAGGTGCTTTTGATGGTGTTAACCGCTTGATCGGCCGCCGGATTAATACCAATCCCATCGGATTTTCTGTAAATAAAGATCTTCAGGAATACCAGCGTAAGAATTTATTGCAGTTTGTGAACGCCCAGGATCTCAAATCTTTTGGCCTCATTCCGGAATTACTGGGAAGACTTCCGGTAGTTACTTATTTGAATCCGCTGGATGCTATAACGTTAAGAAATATTCTTACTGAGCCAAAGAATTCACTCATTAAACAGTATAAAAAATTATTTGATCTTGAAGGAATTACTTTAGTTATTGAAGATGAAGTTTATGATTTTATGGTTGAGAAAGCCATGGAATACAAGCTGGGCGCACGAGGATTAAGAAGCATCTGTGAAAGTATCTTAACAGACGCTATGTATGAACTTCCCTCCCAGAAAGTTAAATCATTTACCGTTTCAAAAGAATATGCCCAACGCAAATTCAATACAAGTAAATTAAGTATGCTGAAGGTTGCTTAGTGTAGATTAGATCTTTTTCAAAAAAAAGTATCACAAAATAAGTTCTAACAAGATATGAACGGCGGTCATAAAAAAAAGGGAGAAAATATCTCCCTTTTTTTTATGACTAGTTCAATTCATTATTCAAATTGATGAGAAATTTCTTTTGCCAATTCCACCATCTTTTTAACCCCTTCTTCCGGCAAATTTCCTTTCTTAAACTCAGCAAGCACTTCAGGAAATTTATTTTCCATTTCCAGTAAGAATTGCTCTTCGAAATCCTGAATATTTTTTACAGCAACATTACTGATCAATCCGTTTGTTCCCAGATAAATAATAGCAACCTGTTTTTCTACCGGATACGGAGAAAACTGTGGTTGTTTCAAAATTTCAACATTCCTTGCTCCCTTATCCAGAACAGATTTTGTTGCAGCATCCAAATCGCCACCAAATTTAGAAAACGCTTCCATCTCACGATATAATGCCTGATCCAATTTCAATGTACCAGCTACTTTTTTCATGGATTTGATCTGAGCGTTTCCTCCTACCCGGCTCACCGAAATACCCACATTTATGGCCGGTCTGATTCCTGCATTGAAAAGGTTTCCTTCCAGAAATATTTGTCCGTCAGTGATTGAGATAACATTTGTAGGAATATAAGCAGATACATCGCCAGCCTGTGTTTCAATAATAGGCAACGCTGTAAGAGAACCACCACCTTTCACTAAATGTTTAATATTTTCAGGAAGATCATTCATCTTCCGGGCTATTTCATCTTTTGATACAATTTTCGCTGATCTTTCCAACAACCGACTGTGCAAATAAAACACGTCACCCGGATATGCTTCACGTCCTGGCGGCCTTCTTAATAAGAGCGAAACTTCCCGATAGGCCACAGCTTGTTTACTCAAATCATCATAAATAATTAAAGCAGAACGGCCGGTATCACGAAAAAACTCTCCAAGAGCAGCTCCGGCAAATGGAGCGTAAAATTGTAATGGAGCCGGCTCAGAAGCAGAAGCGGCAACGATAGTTGTATATTCCATAGCACCATGATCTTCCAAAACTTTCATCACGTTTGCTATGGTTGAAGCCTTTTGTCCAATTGCAACATAAATGCAATAAACAGGATTTCCGGCCTGATAGAATTCTTTTTGATTTATGATTGTGTCAACACAAATTGCACTTTTCCCTGTTTGTCGATCACCGATTACTAACTCGCGCTGCCCCCGTCCAATCGGTATCATAGCATCGATCGCTTTGATACCAGTTTGCAACGGTTGTTTTACAGGCTCTCTAAAAATTACACCCGGCGCTTTACGTTCAAGCGGCATTTCATATAACTCACCGGTAATCGGACCTTTCCCATCAATTGGTTCACCAAGGGTATTGATTACACGGCCGGCAAGTCCATCTCCCACTTTGATAGAAGCAATTTTACCAGTACGTTTCACCGTATCTCCTTCCTTGATTTGGCCAAATCCCCCCATTAGAACAACACCCACATTGTCTTCCTCCAGGTTAAGAGCGATGGCTTTTACTCCATTTGCAAATTCAATCAATTCACCTGAACTCACATTATTTAATCCATAAATCCGTGCAATACCATCACCCACCTGCAAAACGGTTCCTATTTCTTCCAGATTGGACTGTACATCCAAGTTACTAAGTTGGCTTTTGAGAATTGCCGAAATTTCATCGGGTTTTATGTCAACCATATATGCGTTTTTTAAGGGTGCGAAGGTACGGAAAGCAATTGCAAATTCAAAAGTAAAAAGTGAAGAAATTTTGTTTTTGATTTCATATTTTTTAGAAAAAAAGTGATTCATTTTTCTCTTTATTGAAAATAAAAAGTCATGAAATTTACCTTTCATCTGATATTTTGGCCATTCATAAATGTTTTATAAAATATCAGATTTCTTAAATCCTTTCAAGAGTACCGTCAGCACTGCTTTTAAAGCCATTCAGTCGGTCAAAATAATTAGCTACCATAAAAAAGCAGGTATTATGTATTGCATAGTATTGTAAAATCACTTATCTTTGTTTTAGAAATTCGAAAAAAGTCTTAGATTAAAACAATCAAAATGAATATCGAAAATACTGCAAGCCAGATGCGAAAAGGAGTCCTGGAGTTTTGCATTTTATCAATTATAAAATTAGGAGAAGCTTACCCTAGTGATATCATTGACATGATGAAATCTGCCAATCTGAATATTTTGGAAGGAACCCTGTACCCATTGCTTACGAGATTAAAGAATGCAGAATTTCTAACCTATCGCTGGGTAGAAAGTAATAGTGGTCCACCAAGAAAATACTTTTCACTTACAGAAAAAGGAGCTAAATTCTATGAAGAATTGGAAGCAACCTGGCTGGAGCTTGCTGGAGCGGTAGAAACAATTACAGGCAAAAACAAATAACATAAATCAACTTAAGAACCAGTAAAACAACATTAAAATGAAAAAAGTAATTAATATAAATTTTCAGGGTACCATCGTACCGATTGAAGAAAGTTCTTATGAATTGCTGCAACAATATGTAGAAAGCCTGCGCCGCTATTTTTCCAACGAAGAAGGGAAGGATGAAATTATCAATGACATCGAAAGCCGCATCAGCGAATTGTTTCAGGCACGACTAAAAAACGGTAGCACCTGCATTACGGATGAAGACGTAAATGCCATTATCAAAAATATGGGCCGTCCCCAAGATTTTGAGGAAGAAGAAAATGGAGACAACAGCGGCACTGGCAAAGATCAAACTGAAGAGAATGCTAAAAAAGACGAAAGTTCATTTCAAAGCAATCGGGTTTGGAAAGGCAAACGACTTTACAGGGATGAAAATAATAAAATTATCGGTGGTGTTTGTAGTGGGATTGCTGCTTATTTTGGAATTGATCCGGTTATCGTTAGAATTCTATTTCTTGTCTCCGGTATCGGCTTGCTAGCCTATATAATTCTTTGGATGTTTGTTCCCGGAAGTAATATGCTTGAAAACGGCGTTCGTAAAAGATTATATCGCAACCCCGAAGGAAAAATCATCGGCGGAGTCTGCAGTGGAATCGGAAGTTATTTTGACATCAATCCCTGGTTGCCACGGTTTGTATTTTTGATCCCTTTTATTTCTTTCTTTTTTAGATGGGGACATTTTGGGCCACTTACTTTTCCAAACTTTCTAAGTTTTTCATTCAGTCCGGGTAGTTTTATTATCTATATCATTTTGTGGCTGGTAGTTCCGGAAGCAAATACCACGTCTGAGAAATTGGAAATGAAGGGTGAAAAAATAGATTTAAATTCCATCAAAAATTCTGTCCTCAAGGAAATGAAAGAAGTAGGTGAAAGAGTTGGGAAGATGGGGCAGGAAGTTGGAGAAAGAGTTGGGAAAATGGGTCAGGAGGCTGGTAATCTGGCAAAAGAAAAGGGCGCTGATTTTGGAAAAGAAGTACACATTGCTGCATCCCGTTCAAGTGGAATATTGGGCAACATCATCGTAACAATTCTTAAGATCTTTTTGTATTTTATTTTGGGTTGTATTGCGTTGGCCATAATTATTTCATTGTTTGCCATTGTAATTGTATCTATCGGATTATTTCCTCTAAAAGATTTCGTACTAACGGATGGATGGCAAACATTATTCGCATGGGGAACTTTGATTCTTTTCATTGCAGTTCCGGTTATCGGCATCATCACTTTTATTATCCGGAGATTTGCGCGAATAAAAACGACCAATAAATTGATGCGTTATTCATTCATTGGCCTTTGGATTCTGGGAATCGTGTGTTTCGTTTCCCTCATTACATCCGTTGGCCGCGATTTCAAAAGTATCAGTTCCCTGAGCGAAGAACAAATCCCCTTGTCCAACTCTTCCGTAAAAAGTCTTGAAATCATTCCATTTCAAAATCTAAACTATAGAAGAATTGGATGGTTTAACCTGGAACCATTCGGAACTTTCGGGTCGACAGAAGATACTGCATTTATTGGAAATGTTAGAATAAGGATTATCAAATCTTCCTCTGATAGCTTTCAATTGAGTGTTATTAGAATGTCGAACGGAAGAACAAGAAAATATGCTGATACGCTTGTTTCATTGATACATTTCAACACACAACAAAATGATTCGCTGCTCATGCTGGATAGAGCCATCACCGTAAATACTACAGATAAATTCCGCAATCAGTTTGTAGAAGCTACCATAGCAGTTCCGGTTAACCACCATATAAAAATAAATAAAGCTTTCGGACAGGGTAACCGGGTTAGATTTAGCAGCTTTTGGAATGGTAATGACTGGTATTATTATAATAATGAAAACGATAATGATTTCGATTTTAATTATGGGGTTGAATATGTAATGAAACAAGACGGTTTGTATACGCTTGATGGAGCGCCTTCTAACAGAAACGATAATGATTGGAACAACAGTTCATCAGATCCAAATACCGAATCAGGCACAAACGATGGTAGCAATACTTACCGCTATGATAAAAACAGCAGAATCGATTCTCTGAAAGACATCCAGGAAAAGCAAATAAAAAAAATGCAGTCAGCTGTTGATTCTATGAAAAATGCACGCGAAAAGGAAGTAGAAAAAATGAAAGATTCTCTTAATAAAGTGAAAGAAGAAATAAATCAGAAAATTGAAAAGCTAAATAAAGGAACAGCTTTGTATGAAAATAATTATGAAAGGGAACTTCCGAACCTTTATTCTTTTGTTCTCTACATCTAAAGCTATTTGTTAACGTTACTAAGAGGCTTCAGATATTCATCTGGAGCCTTCTCTTTTATTATTTGGCACTTATCATGAATCTTTCCAAATTGGAATTAACTTTGTAGACTATTTTAACTATAAAGATTAAAAATGGATTCTGAAAGAACAGAAGTTTCGACCCTCGGGGAATTTGGACTCATAGAGTATCTTACTAAAAATAATGAAATAAGAAATGCTTCCACAATTGTTACTGTTGGTGATGATGGTGCGGTATTAGACCATTTCGGAAAACAAACAGTGATTACAACCGATATGCTGGTAGAAGGGATACATTTTGATTTGATGTACAATCCGCTCAAGCATCTGGGTTACAAAAGTGTAATTGTCAATCTCAGTGATATTTATGCGATGAATGCATCACCAGCTCAAATAACGATGAGCCTTGCATTCAGTAACCGTTTCAGTGTGGAAGCGTTAACTGAATTTTACGAAGGTGTATATGCTGCCTGTGAAAAATATAATGTGGATTTAGTTGGCGGGGACACCACTTCCTCACAGAAAGGGTTTATTATTTGCGTTACGGCAATTGGGGAGATAACGCCCAATAAATTTGTTACCCGTAGCGGCGCAAAAAAAGGCGATCTGATTTGTGTAAGCGGAGATCTTGGCGGTGCTTTTTTAGGATTAACTCTGCTGGAAAGAGAAAAGAAAATATTTCTTGAAACTAAAGGGGTTCAACCTGATCTGGAAAACCAGGATTATATTATAGGAAGAATCTTAAAACCGGAAGCAAGAAGAGACATTATTGAATATTTTGATGAAAAGCAACTCATGCCGACTTCAATGATTGATATCAGTGACGGACTGAGCAGTGAACTTTTGCACATTTGTAAACAAAGCAACGCAGGTTGTGTTTTGTATGAAGAAAAAATCCCGGTAAATGAAATGTCACGCCAATTCGCATATAAACTTGAACTCGACCCCACCGCCTGTGCGCTAAGTGGTGGCGAAGATTATGAATTACTTTTTACCATTGATCAAAAAGATTATGATGTGGTCTCTACAAATAACGATATTAGCATTGTAGGACATATTACAGAAAAAGAAGCAGGTTCTGTGATCATCACTAAAGGCGGGAATAAGCATCCTCTGACTGCGCAAGGATGGAATGCATTCAAATGATTTTTTTAATTTTAAAGAAATATTATTGCAAAATTTTTATACGGACTAATATACATGAGGCGTCTATTTTTTTTTATCTTTTTGCCATTATTCTTTTCATGTTCTGTTTCTAAACATTATGATCCTAACCGAAAATATTCAAAAGAACAACTACAACAAGACTATACATTACTTCGTAACATTTTAGAAAAAAAACATCCTGCACTTTATTGGTACACACCAAAAGATAGCATGAACTACTATTTTGATCGTGGATATCATGCCATTATTGATTCGATGACGGAGCTTCAGTTTGGCTGGAAAATATTAGCACCACTTACCTCTGTAATCCGCTGTGGACATACCAGTTTCGCAATGAGCAAAAGCTGGGATCACTTCATAAAAAATAAAACGATCCCATCTTTTCCACTTTTTCTGAAAGTTTGGAAAGACAGCATGATGGTTATTGGAAGTATGAATACAAAAAATCGTTTGATAGAGAATGGGGCTTTTATTACTGCAATCAATGGAATAAAAAATGCTGACATGATCAAATATATGTTTCATTTTTTAGTAAAAGATGGCTATTCGGAAAATGTGAACTATATCCGGCTAAGCTCAGATTTCCCATACTTTCACAGGAATATCTTTGGGTTATATAAAATTTACCAGGTAGATTATATGGATACGATCGGAACTGAAAAAAATATTTTGATTCCCTATTTTCAACCATTACCAGACAGTATAAAAAAGAAAAAGCATAAAATAGGAAAGCGAAAGATTACTTATAAAGAGCGGATGCAAAATATCCGCTCATTGGAATATGATTCTTCTTATGCTTTAATGACAGTAAATGGATTTTCAAAAGGACATTTAAAAAGTTTTTTTAGAAAATCGTTTCGTGAAATACGAAATAATAATACAAAAAATCTGGTTATTGATATCCGGGCAAATGGAGGAGGGGACATTATAAAATCAGTCTTTCTTACCAAATTTCTACGCGATACCCCCTTCAAAGTCGCAGACACTTCTTATGCACTCAGTAACAATCTAAGACCATTTACAAAATATATTTCAGGAGGCCTTTTTAATAACATCGGGCTATTTTTCGTAACCCATAAAGAAAAGGATGGAAAATATCATTTCGGATATTGGGAACGCCATACTTTTTATCCGAAACGTAAAAACCATTTCAATGGTGATATTTTTGTTCTTACAAACGGACTCACGTTTTCTGCATCATCTTTGTTTCTTAACGCAGTAAAAGGACAAAAAAACATTAAATTAGTGGGTGAAGAAACTGGTGGCGGCTGGTACGGAAATTCAGGAATTATGATTCCAAATATTACTTTGCCAAATACGAAACTAAGGGTCAGGCTTCCATTTTTTAAGTTGATTCAATATAAGCATATCCCTGTAAAAGGAACCGGGGTTATTCCGGATGTTTATGTTGCTCCGAACTGGCATGACATTTTGAAAGGAGTAGATTCTAAAATGGAAAAAGTGAAGGAGATAATTTCTTTAGAAAAAGATTATTGAATCGTTCACGATGAAAAGGAGAATGATCCAAAAAATATAAATTTAGTACGATAACTTGAATCTCACTTGTCTGGAAAAGAAGGTGACGTGAAATAAGCTGTGTCATTCAAATGATTTGAACCAAACCATTTTAGAGAAAAAGATTAAAAAAAAGTGGAATGAAAAACCTTGATGTTAAGTTACTTTGTGATCGGGCATTCTAACTCGAAATCTCACACGAAAAAACGAAGAGACTGGTTTACGAGACAGCGGAAATGCCGGGGATTTTTGAAATATTTTATAATTAACAACTGATGACTTTCTTGGAATTGAAAAAATAGATAACTTTGATTTAGCATGAACGAACCAATGGCGACATAATGTCAATACAAGAAGTGGAAACACTGTTTACCTTACATACCCTTGTTCTACAATTTTTTTAATAAAATGAATGAATATGTTTTTAATTATTCTCAATAGTTTTTTTTGCCTTGCATTCGCTGCTTTCGCGTATGTAAATCTCAATGATAAAGATTCCTGGCTATGGGTAAGTATTTATATG
>JBDTKF010000073.1:0-4519 GCA_039935455.1 Ginsengibacter sp. | reverse complement strand
GTTCCTCAAGGTTGTAGTGTTTCTGAAATACGATTGTCTTAATAATTACAGAGATGGGATTTTTTCATAAATAGGAGTAAAAAACGAGTCATAAACGGTGAGAAGTTATGGTGTGGAATTCGGCTTTATATGATACCAAACATGGTTTTGTTTCGAAGTATGGTGAAGAAGTTGTGCGATTATTGGATCCAAAAAAAGGGGAGGTTATATTAGATGCCGGATGTGGTACCGGTGATTTGACTGCGGTAATTTCGGCTTCGGGGGCAATTGTAGAAGGGGTTGATTCGTCTGGAGAAATGATTAGACAGGCAAAAGAAAAATTTCCTGGAATTGCATTTGTAAAGGCAAATCTTACGGAGTATGAAAGGCCCGGTTATTATGATGCGATTTTCTCAAACGCCGCTCTCCATTGGATTTTAGATAAAGAGAAAGCTGTTGAAAAACTGGTTGGAAATTTAAAACAAGGGGGTCGGTTGGTTTTGGAAATGGGAGGAAAAGATAATGTCGGAGAAATTATCAATGCGATAACAAGAACATTGAAAAAACATAATTTGGAGAAAAGAGTTTCAAACCAGCCATGGTACTTTCCTTCCATTGGAGAATATGCAAGTCTACTGGAAGCACATGGATTCAGGGTAGTGTATGCGGTCCATTTCGATCGTGAAACAGAACTTAAAAGTGGGAATGGAATTATAGACTGGATAAGAATGTTTGGAAAAGATTTTTTTGATGGGTTAGATGAAATGACCGTTGATGGCATGTTGAGAGAAATACAAACATCACTTTTTGCAACAAGATTTTATAACAATAAATGGCATGCCGATTACAAAAGGTTACGAATTGTAGCTGAAAAAGTTTGAAGCTTGATAAACCTTAATAAGTTGTCTACAGAAAATAAATTTTTTTATGATGAACAGTAAAGAAACAAATACATTGAATTCCTCTTTTCCAATAACTGGAAAACAGGAATTTACTATAACGGTTTATACCGAAAACCAAATTGGAATTCTGAACCGGATTTCTACGATTTTTTCCCGTAGAAAAATCAACATTCACAATTTGAATACTTCGCCTTCCGAAGTGCCAGGTATTCATCGCTTTAATATTGTTATTGAAGAAGCAGAAGATGTATTGAAAAAATTAGTCCGGCATATTGAAAAACAGGTGGATGTGTTGAAAGCGTATTACAATACAAATGATGAAATCATCTGGCAGGAAATGGCTCTGTATAAAGTGCCGACTGATGTAATTATGGAAAAAGCGAAAGTGGAAAGGTTGCTTCATCAATTTGGTGCAAGAGTTGTTGCAATCAGAAAAGATTATACGGTTTTTGAAACGACCGGCCACAGGGAAGAAACAGATAAATTAATTGCAGCGCTGGAACCTTACAGTTTAATCGAATTTGTAAGAAGTGCTCGGGTGGCAATTATTAAAGAGAGCAGTGGCTTTCATGAAAAAGTGAAAGAATTCGAAAAACTACAACCGGGAGAAGAGGTAATTGAAAATGAGTTTTTGGATAAGCAGGAAGAAGTTTTCACTATGTAAATACAAGAGAGTATGCATAATCTAATAACAGAATAATGAAAAACATAAAACCTTTTAACTTAAATATTAAAACAAAAACATGGCGACATTAAATTTTGCAGGAACAGAAGAAAACGTAGTAACACGGGAAGAATTTCCGTTATCAAAAGCTCAGGAAATTTTGAAGGATGAGGTTGTTGCCATAATTGGTTATGGTGTACAAGGGCCAGGGCAGGCACTGAACCAGCGTGATAATGGAATCCATGTAATTGTGGGTCAAAGAAAAAACTCGAAAAGTTGGGATAAAGCTGTACAGGATGGGTTTGTAGAAGGAAAAACTTTGTTTGATATTGAAGAAGCTTTGGAAAAAGGAACGATCATTTGTTATCTACTGAGCGACGCGGCTCAAATTGAGCTATGGCCTAAAGTAAAAAAACATTTGACTCCGGGGAAGGCTTTATATTTCTCTCATGGATTTGGAATCACTTACAATGATCAGACAGGGATTGTTCCACCTAAAGATGTTGATGTTGTTTTGGTCGCACCGAAAGGTTCGGGCACTTCCTTACGCCGGATGTTCTTGCAGGGACGTGGATTAAACAGCAGCTATGCTATTTTCCAGGATGCAACAGGAAAAGCATTTGACAGAGTAATTTCTCTTGGAATTGCCATTGGTTCAGGTTATTTATTTGAGACAGATTTTAGAAGAGAAGTATTTAGTGATCTAACCGGCGAACGTGGAACTTTGATGGGTGCTATCCAGGGAATTTTTGCAGCGCAATTTGAAGTACTTCGCAAAAACGGACATTCACCTTCAGAAGCTTTCAATGAAACTATCGAAGAATTGACGCAATCATTAATGCCGCTTGTTGCTGAAAATGGAATGGATTGGATGTATGCAAATTGCTCTACCACAGCACAACGTGGTGCTTTAGATTGGTGGAAAAGATTCCGCGATGCTACATTGCCGGTATTCGATGATCTTTATAAAAGTGTAGCAGCAGGCAAGGAAGCAGCACTTTCAATCAACTCAAATTCACAGCCTGATTATCGTGAGAAATTAAATGAAGAATTAAAAGAATTGCGTGAAAGTGAAATGTGGCGCGCAGGTAAAACAGTCAGAAGTCTGAGACCTGAAAACCAGGATCCCGCATCATAAAAGCCATTTAAAATTAGCACTAAATGAATAACACACTTAACCCAAATGGAGAACCGGAAAATTATTTTCCGGTTTTTGATGGGCTTGGAGTTGCGGATGCTTCTGAGCGATTGCGCAAGATCGTAAACCGGACTCCGTTGACTCTGAATAGAAATTTATCAAACAAATTTCAATGCAATGTTTTTCTGAAAAGAGAGGATTTGCAGGTGGTGCGATCTTATAAACTTCGCGGTGCTTATAATATGTTAAGCACATTACCGCTGGAGCAATTGAAACAAGGTGTAGTTTGCGCCAGCGCCGGGAATCATGCGCAGGGCTTTGCTTATTCCTGTAAAAGATTGGCTTGCCAGGGAGTTGTATTTATGCCGGTAATTACGCCCAAACAAAAAGTGAAACAAACAAAAATGTTTGGTGAAAATTTTGTGGAGATACATTTGGTTGGAGATTCTTTTGAAGAGTGTGCAGAAGCAGCAATGAAATATACGAGTGAAAATCAGATGACTTTTATTCCTCCTTATGATAATTATAAAATTATTGAAGGTCAGGCCACGGTTGGATTAGAAATTCTGGAAGATCTCACACATGTTGATTATTTATTTATTCCTGTTGGTGGAGGTGGGCTGGCATCAGGTGTCGGATCGTATTTTAAAACATTCTCTCCTGCTACAAAAATAATAGGCGTGGAGCCTGAAGGAGCTCCTTCTATGTCGGAAGCTTTTAAATCCGGCCATCCTGTAACGTTACAAAACATTGAACATTTCGTTGATGGGGCATCTGTGAGTCGTGCCGGAGATATTACTTATTCTGTTTGTAAAGATGTTTTGAATGAAATGCACTTGGTTCCGGAGGGAAAAGTTTGTACCACTATTTTGCAATTATATAATGAAGATGCAATCGTTGTAGAACCTGCGGGAGCCCTGTCAATCGCAATTCTGGATGATTATGCAAAAGAAATACAGGGCAAAAATGTGGTTTGTATAATTAGTGGTGGAAATAATGACATTGACCGGATGCAGGAAATTAAAGAGAGGTCGTTACAATATGAAGGATTGAAACATTACTTTCTGATCCGCTTTGCGCAAAGACCGGGTGCTCTGAAAGAATTTGTAAATGAAGTGCTGGGACCGAATGATGACATTACCCGCTTTGAGTATATGCAAAAAAATAACAAAGAAGCAGGACCTGCATTAGTTGGGATTGAATTGGGCGATAAAAGAGATTATAATGCGCTAAAAAGAAATATGGATTTATATAAAATTAATTATACAGAATTGAAAAAAGATGATGACGCTTTTGGTTATTTGGTATGATCCAACTTATACATTCAATAACTGCTTTTGTATTCAATCTGATCTGGTGTAAGCAACAATGTTCAAACTTCAAATCAATCTTCGTTTTATAGGACAGCCCCCGGTTGTTATATTTCATCGGCCTTGTATCCAACTTTTTGTAGTGCGTTAATTATATCCTTTTGAATTATATTTTCTGAGGATACAGTCAATGTTCTTTTTGGATCTTTCAAATCTATCTGCCATTGGTTTTCACCCACAGATTGATTTAGAACGGGTGTTACTTTTTCAATACAAGAATTGCACATGATATTTGTCTTGAATTGATATTTTTTCATTTTGAATTGATTTTTTAGTTTATAATTTAATAAATTTCAACCGTAGACTGTTGCTTACGACGCTAACAGAACTAAGTGCCATAGCGGCTCCTGCAAACATTGGGTTCAATAAAAATCCAGTAAAGGGGAATAGAATTCCTGCTGCAATTGGAATCCCGATCACATTATAAATAAATGCCCAGAATAAATTTTGCCTGATTACTTGAACG
>JBDTKF010000072.1:0-5457 GCA_039935455.1 Ginsengibacter sp. | reverse complement strand
CAAGTAGTATAGTAAATTTAAAATTAAAAAAAAGGCTGTCTCTTCGGAGCAGCCTTTTTTTATACTTGATAGAGTATTTAAATTTCTCATTCGACAGTTTGCGGCCTTTCTTTCACTGCCGTTGAATCTGTAATTCCTAGCGTTAGCGGAATACTTCCAACCTGCACCACTGCTTTCTTTCAGCGTGTATTCGTAACAATTTCAACCTGACGATTTGAAACCATAATTACTTTGTCAGCTTCTTGTTGGTTCATTTGTTTCAATATATCTATTGTCGATTTCTTTTGTTTTTTTGAAGGATTCGTTTTCAGGTTGGTTAAAAAAAATGCCTGCATCATTTAATCAATTTATTTTTTATCCTCCTTTTTCCCATTCTATTAAAAGAGATTTTAATTTCCGATCCATCTCTTTGAAATATACAAAACTTTGCTTCGTTGATCTGATTGGTTTATCAATAATTTCAACTAAAATATCTACTGTGATTTGTGGAATTATTTTTCTCAAAAATCAATCTCTGTATCATTTAGCTCCTTCTTTTTTGAATGCGTATGATGTATTCAAAATGTATTCATAAAACTGGGTGAGTGTGGTCTGCACTACAAAATTATAATCCGGACGGTACAGTTTTTTATATCTCTCAAGTGAGTCGCCCTTTAGTCCGGTAATTCGTGTTATCGTTTTCGAAGAAAAACGATAATCAATATAATGTTCTTGTTCTTCTTCCAATAACCGGTTTCTGAAAGCAAGCTGTTGTTTGTTTTTTCGGAATTGAAACATGCCGATGAGTGCGTCAAGGTCCAGGCCTGCTGCGCCTCCCGGATCATAAGTTGAATGAATTCCTGGCCTTTCGTCACCAAATATTTTATAATAATTATCCCGGTTTTCCATTGAATCTTTATAATAAGAAGGCGCGAATACTATGACCGGATTTAATAGTTTATATTTCTCTTTTACTTTCACCCTGAGAGAAATATCAAAAGAATTATAGTTCTTTATAATACTAACCGGAAATTTAATTGTGGACTTTCCTTTATAAACAAAATTAATAGAATCCGTGTTTTTTACTGTGATATGATAAGCGCCGAGAGAGTCTGAAACCGCAATGGAACCTGATGTACTGGAAACAATGACATCAGGAACAACATATAATTTTGAAGAATCATAAATATTCCCGGATACCATGAATTGAGCCGCCACAGATGCGGCCACAAAGACCTGTAATATTACATAAAGGCATAAGGTTTTTCCAATTCGCATCTTACTAAAATGATTGCAATATTATAACAATGATGCTGCGAATTTACAGGGACGGTTATTTTTAACGTACGTTTTTAAATATTACGCTTTTGTATTACTTTGCTCTAATGACGGATCGTTATTTTATTTTGAATAAACCAGTAAATATGGTTTCACAATTCAAAAGCAGTCATAATGTGCCGTTATTGGGTGATCTTTCATTTTCTTTTCCGGAAGGTACACACGCCATTGGCAGGCTGGATAGGGATTCTGAAGGATTGTTGTTGCTAACAACAGACAAGGCTGTTACACGATTGATATTTTCCGGATCGCGCCCTCATAAGAGAACATATTTGGTTATGATTCATAATGAAATGACGGAAAACACATTCTCTCATTTATCAGAAGGTGTGAAAATTAAAATAAAAAATGGTGAAGAGTATTTGGCTCGCCCGAAAAAATTGTTTCGTGTACACACACCTGTTAGTCTCTATCCATGGGCAACAGATAAGCGCGAGATGTATCCTCATTCGTGGTTGTTGATAACCCTTACTGAAGGGAAATATCACCAGGTTCGTAAGATGACACTTGCTGTCAGGCACAGATGTTTACGATTAATCAGGTTGCAGATTGAAAATATATCAGTTGATGGAATTGCTCCTGGTGCTGTCAAAGAATTAGACAGAGAGAGTTTTTACAGTTTGGCGGGTTTAAATCATTTTTGAAAAATACAGAGCTTTTTTAAAATATTTATAGAGCTGATCCAGCTAACTTTTGTTCACGCGAATGATGTTTATTGACTTGAAGGTTTCAGATAGTCTTTAAAATGTAATCCTGTAAAATCGTCATATTTGTTTGTTTACTGTCGTGTACAAAAGAGTTGTCAAATTGGATTTATTTTCTTGTAAATCAAAAATCAGAGTCTGAAAATAGATCGGAAAGAATTGATGAAACCCTAAATATCAAAAGTTATTTGTTCAAAATGATCCGGAATGAAGTTCCTTTTCCAATCTCAGAAGATTTTACAAACAATTGTCCGCGGTGATATTTCTCAATAATTCTTTTTGCTAATGAAAGACCGAGTCCCCAGCCTCTTTTTTTTGTTGTAAATCCCGGTTTGAAAACTTTTCTGATATCATGTTTGCTAATTCCTTTGCCACTATCAGCTACATCAACAACCACCCGTGTTGAAAAGTTTTGTATTTTAATATTGATTGTTCCTTTTCCATTTATAGCATCCAATGCATTTTTCAAGAGATTCTCGATTACCCAATCGAACAATGGCCCCGATATTTTTACCATCACTTTTTCTCCCGGCTTTTCTAATATGAAATGAACTTTTTCTGTTGCCCGCCTTTTAATGTAAGCCACCATTTTTTCTACCTGGTCTGTAATATTTTGTTCTTCCAGCTGTGGCGTGCTTCCTATCTTCCCAAACCGGTCACTGATTAAGTTTAAACGATTTATATCCTTTTGCATTTCGGACGAAATGGATGTGTTTTTATCCTGCTCCCTGAGCATTTCAATCCATCCCTGCAAGGATGATATTGGGGTGCCTAACTGGTGAGCAGTTTCTTTTGCCATGCCAGCCCAAACCTGGTTTTGAGTCGATTTATTCCTTGCAGAAATTGCGTAAAAAATAATAAAAATAAATAGCGCAACAATCATCAGTTGGATGATTGGAAAATATTTTATTTGTTTCAGTAATCTGGAATCGCCATAGTAATATTTGTCTGCTACATACGGATCTTTATTTAATTGAAGAACGATGGGAGGATGAGCAGATTTGAACTCTTTCAATTTTATTTGCAAATAGTTTTTGGAAGATTTTATTTTGGTTGAGTCGATATTTCTCGAGTCAATAATACTGTCATTTTCATTTGTCCAAATGATCGGAATATCCGTATTCTTTTGTTGAATCTGGCTTGCCAGTGTGAGATCAACGTTCGGAGGAGCTGAAGCAATAAATTTATTCGCTTCTACCCATTGGCTTATTTTTTCACGTTCGCCGACTTCTATTTTTTTTGATAAAAAATTGGAGTAAAAAATAGTGCCCGTAACAATAGCAATTGCAATCAATGCGAGTCCTGAACGTAGATTAAATAGTTGCCCGAACATTGTTCAAATCTAAATCTTATCGGGAATATTCGTCACTGAAGAATGAAAATATTTTATGTTTGTAATTGAATAAAAAATAATAGTTGTCATCATCTCCATCAGTAGCGATTGTAATTCTTAACTGGAACGGGAAACATTTTCTTGAAAAATTTCTTCCGTCCGTAATGAGATCTTCTTACGATAACTTTTCTGTGATCGTGGCTGATAACGCCTCTGAAGATCTATCGGTTCCCTTTTTGCAGGAGCAATATCCGGGAATAAAAATAATTTTAAACACTGTAAATGAAGGTTTCGCAAAAGGCTATAATACCGCATTGAAGCAAGTTGACGCGGATTATTATATTTTATTGAATAGTGATGTAGAAGTTACTGAAGGATGGATACAACCAATAATTTCATTGATGGAAAGTGATCAGAAAATTGCGGCTTGCCAACCCAAAATTTTATCTTTTGATCAAAGAGATGCATTCGAATATGCCGGAGCAAGTGGTGGTTGGATTGACCGGCTCGGTTATCCGTTTGCGCGGGGAAGGGTGTTTGATTTTTGCGAAAAGGATAAAGGTCAATACGATGATATTTCAGAAATATTTTGGGCCAGTGGTGCTGCTTTTTTTGTCAGATCAGCCGTTTTCCACCTGTTGAATGGGTTTGATGATTCTTTTTTTGCTCACCAGGAAGAAATAGATTTATGTTGGCGGATACAAAGATCCGGATTCAAAATTTTTGCCGTTCCTTCTTCCATTGTGTACCACTTAGGTGGAGGTACATTGCCAATGGGCAACCGTAAAAAAGTATATTTAAATTTCCGAAACAACCTGATGATGCTTGCTAAAAATTTATCAGGTTTAGAAAGAATAAAAATAATTTTTCAAAGAATTTTTCTGGACAATCTGGCGGCTCTGCAAGGTCTTTCAAAAGGAGAATTGATTACTTTTAAGGCAGTTCAAAAAGCACATTTTGATTTTATCAGGTGGAGCTTTCGGTATAAAAGAAATAATAATCTTCGAAAAATAAAATTGAAAGACTTACGTGGAGTGTATAAAGGAAGTGTTGTTTATGATTATTTTATTCAGAAAAAGAAAACATTTTTTGAAATTCTTGGGATCTAAAAATGTTATTTCAAATCAATCTGTTATTTTTGCTTTGCAAATTATAAAATATGGAACACGAAGAAGTAAATGATAATACAGCAAAAGATGTGGCACATAGTTGGGTATCTACCTCCCGATATCTATTTTATTGTCAGGTAGCCATTATTGTAGCACTCATAGTTGGAGGCTGCTACACCATGTATGTGCATCGTTATAAAGGCAAACCAAATGTTGAAATACCTGCAAACACAATGTATAATCCCGACTATAAATAAATTTTGACTCAAGGCCTACAAACCTTATTTTTGCAAACCTTTTTAAGTTCTTATTCACAATTGCGGAAATAGCTCATTTGGTAGAGCGCGACCTTGCCAAGGTCGAGGTGGCCGGTTCGAGCCCGGTTTTCCGCTCCAAAAAAAATCAATAAGCAGTTCGGCTGCTTTTTTTATTTAGTGTTTTACCCGGGTGGTGGAACTGGTAGACACGCAGGACTTAAAATCCTGTGATCAGCAATGGTCGTGTGGGTTCAACTCCCATCCCGGGTACGAATGCCGCTTTTTTGAAGCGGTTTTTTTTTGCCTGAAAATTTACCCTTCACATTCTTATACAACTTTACAAATCATTTATGTAGTAAAGCAACAAATAATGCTGAAAATCATTTTGCCGTAAATTTTTTTGGATAAAAACATTATTGCTTTTAAGAGTTGTTTACATTCCTCCTGAATACCTTTCGTATATCATCTACAGATGAATGTAAAATCTCTTTATTAAAGAATGACTAATTTTGGATCGTTGAAAGAAACGTGGAGATAGATGCTGAATCGAAGCAACCTTTTTGGAGATAATTACGATTTAATAATACAAAATAACGTATTTGTTATCTGCGAATGAATTGAACCAACTTATCAGAGGCTGCACTCTGAACCATAGGGAGAGTCAAAAAAAAATCTATAACTCTTTCTATAGCTATGGTATGGCTATTTGTGACCGCTATGTAAAACGTAGAGAGGAT
>JBDTKF010000071.1:0-14831 GCA_039935455.1 Ginsengibacter sp. | reverse complement strand
TATCCAACTCCCAAGCCGGGCCAGCCGGTTGGCATTGTCTAAAAGCTCCTGCAAATTTATCTTCTCAGTAATATCCTGCATGGCACCCACCATTCTTATCGCTTTACCTTTTTTATCCCGAATCATAAAACCCCGATCCAAAACATAAGCATAGATATCGTCCGATTTCTGTAAACGATATTCATACAACCAATTTTCCTTAGTCCCGTTCACGGCTTTTTTTATTTCACTTACTACCACATCGTGATCGTCGGGATGAACATGACTCTCCCAAAAGTTTTTGTCTGAACGAAGGTTTCGTAAATCATATCCAAAACATTTTTGAAAACCTTCGCCCCAATAACACTCATCTGTGATAAGATTCCAATCGTATATTGCATCAAAAGTTGCTTTTGAAACATATTGATATCTCTGGTTACTTTCTTCCAGAGACAGTTTGAGCAGTTTCGATTCGGTTACATCCTGCATGGTTCCTTCAAAAGTAACCAGCTCTCCTTTTTCGTTTTTTACTAATTTCCCTTTTTGGTGGACCCATTTTTGAACTCCATCCGGATTGATAATCCGCAATTCAAGATCCATTTCTTTTTCTCCTGCAATGACCGCGGATCTTAATTCTGCAAAAGATTGTTTGTCGTCCGGATGAATTGACTGAAAGAACAAATCATAGCTCAATCGGAAATCATTTTCATTGATTCCCAGAATATGATAAATCTCTTTTGACCAGAATAAATTATTTTCCATTACATCCAATCTCCAATATCCTACTTTGGCAATGGATTGCGCAGCCAGCAACCTTTCTTCCGTCGTCCGAAGATGATTCTCCACAATTTCCCTATCCGTGACATCTATGGAAGTATAAATAATGTATTCAACTTCGCCGTTTTCATCAACAACAGGCGTGTTTGTTATTTCATAATAACGTTGGATGCGCTGATTCTGTTCTGTCTGAATTTCCATTCTTTGGACAAGCAATTTATCCGGTTCTTTGAAAGCAATAACAGTTTGCAAGGATCTTCGCAAGTCAGAAATACCCTGATTTGCGTCCACCTGTTTTTCAGGAAAAACCTCAAAAATACTTTTATTAAAAAGCTCTTTTTTAGTTCGGTTTATCACTCGTAAAAAAGCGGCATTCGACTCAACAATCGAAAAATCAGGTACATCAGGCAATATAATTAGTGTCGGGAAAGTAGAAACATCAAATATTCTTCGTAAAGAATTTGAATTGATCATGGCAAAGAAAGAATATGTTCACAAACTAATTTTAAACAAAATAGTTACCCTGGTTTGTGTAAGGCGTTTTCTCATTCTTCAATCAACAGTAAACAAACAAAAAGTTTGTTTTTTTATTCCGGTATTTATGCAAAGTAACTAAATCCAAGGAATATAAAATATTTTTGAAGTATGACATTCCAGCAATTTACTCCGCAACAATCTATTCCAAAAATTAAACAATATTGTGCTTACCAGGAAAGGTCACATTCGGAGGTGCGCGACAAATTGTATTCTTTTGGGCTCAATAAAAGCGAAGTAGAAGAGATTATTTCTACATTGATCACCGGGAATTATTTAAATGAAGAGCGGTTTGCAATACTTTATGCCGGAGGAAAATTCCGGATGAAACAATGGGGGAAAATTAAAATAAAGCAAGCACTAAAATTGAAGCAGGTAAGTGAATATTGTATCAAAAAAGCATTGAAAGAAATTGATACAAAAGAATATGAAAGAATCTTTCAAAAGCTGGCGGAACAAAAATTGAAAACATTAAAAAGCGAAAAAAACATTTTCATCAAGAAAAGAAAATTACAGGATTTTTTGTTTCAAAAAGGTTTCGAAATTGAACTGGTCAAAGAGGTGGTTAAAAATATATAGAATGCGTCCCTGATTCACCTCATCATAAACAATAACTTTGAAACTTATTTAAAAAAGAATGTCAGCACTCACCATCACACTCGTTCAAACTGATCTTTTTTGGGAAGACAAAAAAGCAAATCTGAAAATGCTTCATGAAAAAATCGATCGGATTGAAGAAAAAACTGAAATCGTCGTTCTTCCAGAAATGTTCACAACAGGTTTCAGTATGAAGCCCGAAATATTCGCGGAAAAAATGGATGGAGAAACCGTTCAATGGATGAAAAATGTTGCTGCGAAAAAAAAATTGATCATTACCGGAAGTGTGATAATTGAAGAAAACGGAAAATATTTCAACCGCCTGATCTGGATGCTGCCCAATGGAAAATTTGGCGTTTACGATAAGAGACATTTGTTTGCTTATGCGTCCGAAGAAGCGCATTATACTGCCGGCACTAAAAAACTATTTGCTTCAGTAAACGGATGGAAAATAAATCTGCAAATTTGTTACGATTTACGTTTCCCGGTCTGGTCGCGCCAGCCTTCTGAAGAGCCTGACAATAAATATGATATTTTAATAAACGTCGCCAACTGGCCTTTAAAAAGAAATCTTGCCTGGAAAACTTTGCTATCTGCCAGGGCAATAGAAAATCAATGCTTTGTTGTGGGTGTAAACCGTGTAGGCGAAGACGGAAATAAAATTTCACACGTGGGTGATAGTTCAGTCATTGATCCGCTGGGTGAAATCATTTATCAAAAAAATAAAGAAGAAGATATTTTCACCTGCACCCTGCAAAAAGAAAAAGTAACCGAAACCAGGGACCGGATGCCCTTCTGGAGAGACGCCGATTCATTCAGGATCAATGAATGATTTTTAGAAACATCCCAATCGATCAATCGGTTTATAAAATTACTTTTTCAAATTCATCTTTATCTGCAGTTCTTCCCATTGTTTATCATCAATAGCAGAGGGCGCATCGATCATCACATCTCTGCCCGAATTATTTTTTGGGAAAGCAATAAAATCACGGATAGATTCACTACCGCCAAGAATTGCGCAAAGCCGGTCAAAACCAAACGCAATGCCGCCGTGCGGAGGAGCTCCATATTCAAATGCACCCATCAGGAAACCAAATTTTTGCTGTGCTTCTTCCTTACTCATTCCTAAAGCGGCGAACATTTTTTCCTGCAGATCTCTCTGGAAAATCCTGATTGAACCACCCCCGATTTCGTTGCCATTTAAAACTATATCATAAGCGTTGGCTTTGATTTTTGAGTAAGGGTGTTCCAGATATTTTTCGGAATTTCCGATCAATGGATTGTTATTGATCATAGTCGGTATATCTTCCGGCTTAGGAGATGTAAACGGATGATGACGCGCTACCCAACGATTACTTTCTTCATCATATTCAAATAACGGAAAATCTGTAACCCACAAAAGTCTGAATTCATCTGCCTTGCGCAAACCCAGTCTATCAGCCATGTATAAACGCAAATCACTAATCGCTTTTCTGGTGCGCTCTTCTTTACCTGCAAGAATCAAAACAAGATCACCACGATTAGATTCACAGAAAGATGCAAACTCATGTAGTTTTTTTTCATTGAAAAATTTATCGAAGCTGCTTTTTAAAGTACCATCGTCATTCACTTTTATGTAAGCCAGTCCGCGCATTCCAATTTGCGGACGTTTTACCCATTCTGTTAATTCATCAATTTGTTTTCTCGAGTATTCATAGCAACCGGGAACGGAGATTGCAAGAATTGTTTCTGCCTCATTAAAAACTCCAAAGCCACTATCATTCAACGTTTCAAGAAGCACCTTATTTTCAGACTTTAAATTTCTCAGTTTCATTCCGAAGCGGATATCCGGTTTATCATTTCCATAATTCCACATGGCATCTTCCCAACTCATCCTTTCTACCGGACCTTGGTAATCGATATTTTTTACTTCTTTGAAAATATATTTTACGAGTCCTTCAAACATTTGCAAGATATCTTCCTGTTCTACAAACGACATTTCACAATCTATTTGTGTAAACTCCGGCTGGCGATCTGCGCGAAGATCCTCATCACGAAAACACTTCACGATCTGATAATAACGGTCGTACCCGCTTACCATCAACAGTTGTTTAAAAGTTTGCGGAGATTGCGGAAGTGCATAAAATTCTCCTGCATTCATGCGGCTGGGAACTACAAAATCGCGTGCGCCTTCAGGAGTAGATTTTATTAAAAAAGGAGTTTCAATTTCAATAAAATCGTTCTCATGTAAATAATTTCTGGTCGCACGATTTACCGCGTATCTCAACTCCAGGTTCTTTTTGACGACGTTCCTTCTTAAATCCAAGTAGCGATATTTCATCCGGATGTCATCACCTCCATCTGTCTCGTCCTGGATTGTGAAAGGAGGAATTGCAGATTTATTCAACACCTGATATTCCGAAACATTTATTTCAATATCGCCGGTTTGTAAATGAGGATTTTTATTACTCCTCTCAGCGACCAATCCTTTTATCTGAATCACAAATTCTCTTCCCAAAGGATTCTCGTCCAATTGTTCGGTAAGTTTCTCATTAAAAAGTAACTGAGTAATTCCATATCTGTCGCGAAGATCAATAAAAGTGATGCTTCCGAATTTGCGAATGGTTTGTACCCATCCGGAAAGTGTAATTTTTTTATTCGTATCCGATATTCTTAATTCACCGCACGTATGTGTCCTGTACATTTTGATATAACTTTTTAATAGTTTCTTTGACTTTTCTTCAAGATGCTTAAACAGCATCTTTCAAAGTCCGCAAAGATAAAGTCTTAAAAAGAAATTAATTATTGGAAGATTCACTTCTTCCAATAAAAGCAAAATCATAATAGAAGATGAGATGAAAAACTGTAAAAGAAGTGTTTGAATAATTTGAAAAAATTATTCAAACAGAGAGAAGGATTGTTGTTTTTATAAAAAAAATTCCAGCCGTAAAATGATTTCTACTGCTGGAATTTTGAAAATTTATGCAACCAATGTTGCGTCCATTGAAATTTCAATATTAGTATTCAATGATTTAGAAATTGGGCAATTTTCTTTAGCTTCTTTTGCGCAAGCGTCAAATTTTTCTTTGCTGATACCGGGAACTTTCGCTTTTACAGTAAGATGGGATTTTGAAATTGCGCCATCGCCAAAAGTAATGTCGCATTTGGTTTCGATCTTATCTGGTGTAAAGCCCTCCCCATTTAACACAAGACTGAATTTCATTGAAAAGCAACCGGCATGTGCAGCAGCGATTAATTCTTCAGGATTTGTGTCGTTTTTAGCATCTCCAAATCTTGAGGCAAATGTAAAAGGAGCATTATTCAAAGCCTTTGTTTCTGTAGAAATAATTCCCTTTCCTTCTTTAGCCGTTCCTTGCCATTCGGCGTTAGCATACTTACTCATTTTTTTTATTTTTTATGTTTATGAAAAGAATTTATTCGAATCGTTTTTAAAAATTATATGGTTCATTTCTCAGGCTTCGTCTGCATAATTTCTTCAATTTTTTCCAAAACCTCCGGGGTCAGTTTTTCAATTACTTCCATTGATTTTAAATTTTCCAACAGCTGTTCCTTTTTTGTGGCACCAAGAATGGCTGTTGTAACATGTGGATTCTTAATGCACCATGCAATGGAAAGCGAAGCCATTGAAACACCCAGATCGTTGGAGAATTCGGTCAGTTTTTTCACTTTGTTGAGCTTATCATCAATCACTAATTTATTCTTCAACCAAGCCATCTCGCTCAACGCAAACCGCGAATTATCTGGAATTCCATGATTATATTTTCCGGTTAGCAACCCTGATGCGAGCGGACTCCAGATCGTTGTTCCCAAACCGACAAAATCATAAATCCGCAGAAATTCTTTTTCAACTTTATATCTTTCAAATAAATTGTATTGCGGTTGTTCCATTGTTGGACCGATCAATTTGAATTCCGTCGCAACGCGATGTGCTTCCATAATTTCAACGCCACTCCATTCACTGGTTCCCCAATACAAAATTTTTCCCTGTTGAATCAATGTGTTCATTGCCCATACGGTTTCTTCAACCGGGGTATCTTTATCCGGACGGTGACAAAAAAACAAATCGAGGTAATTTAACTGCAACCTCGTTAAAGCTGCGTCGCAGGCTTCTATTACGTGTTTACGGCTCAACCCTTTTTGATTCGGCTTATTTTCTTTCCCGTTCAGTCCGTAAAAAACTTTGGAAGAAACAGTAAACGAACTTCTATCCCATTTTTTCATTTTTAAAACTCTGCCCATCATCTTTTCACTTTCTCCACCTGCGTATGCTTCCGAATTATCGAAGAAATTTATACCGTTATCATAGGCAATCCCCATCAATTCATCAGCAATTTTATCCTGTATTTGTTTCTTAAAACTTAGCCAGCTTCCAAAACTTAAGACACTTAACTGCAAGCCCGATTTCCCCAAACGTCTGTACTCCATTTTTCATTTTTTTGAAAGTTAAGAAGAAGAATTTACGAGTTCGGTAAAATAATGGTCTCGCAATCCATGATTCATTCACACCAAATCAACAATACATATTTCACTGTGGAAATTCCGATGAACTTACTCTTACAATTCCCCTGCCATTTATAAGATGCCAATTGCTAAAATCCTGTGGCGCATCCAATCCATCCCCATCCAAAATTTCTGTCTTCGTGCGGATACGCACTGGCTTGTCTGTATAAAATTCCTCGCCGGTTCTTCGTCTGTCCCAATACAATTCTTTACAATAAAGTGTATCTCCTTTAGTATTGGTCACTACCACACTATCTCTAAGAAAAACTTTACTTTCAGATTCTGTATACTTTGCATAATGCGCGTCCATCTTGCTTTCTATACGGAGACTATCGTCAAAAAAATCAGCATGAATTGTTTTGGTAAATTCAATATAAGGAACAATTTCCTGATGGCGAAGCATCAGAGGGGCGGTGATTCTGGATTTAGTTTTACTTCCGATAGAGTAAATTATTTTCACATCTTTTGCTACTTCAATACCGGTTTTTTTTGAAGTAATTTTTTTTATGTCTTCCAGAGAATTTTCGCAGGATAAAAGAAAAAAGCAGCCTGTGATCAAAGCTGCTTTTGTAAAATTAAATCTATTAAAATTCAGAAAATTCATTCAAAAAATATATTAGGCGAAGGTACAATGAATTAATTCTACTGATACTTTTGGCGAAGAAACCAAATGTCGCTCAAAGAAAAACCCAGACTCACTTTGTAAATATTTTCGGTGATATTATTCTGGCTATTTCCACGGTTGCCATATTCAAAAGCAAAGTTCATAATACTATACTGGTGATCATAAAAACTATGTTTTAGTTTCAACGGGAAGGCACCACCAAGGCTAATTGTATAAACCGGAAGTGAATGATCTACCGAAACATAATCTTGTCCAAAAGAAAATCCCGCCCTGTATTTTACATAATTAAAATAGCCTGTTGCGCCTGGAGAAGCAGGCAAATACTGCAAACCAATTTTTGCGTTCCAGCTATTTTTAACCAAATCTTTCTGACCAAAAAAACGATAAGTATCCCATTTCGTTGTTTCAAAATCAACACCTGCAATCAAATGATCATTTGAATAAGTAACTCCTGCGCCAAACTTAGCCGGCATTTGAACATCTCCTTTTTGACTGGACCTGGAACTGATTGTATCTATCGTTTGAACATCGCTCGTTCCAACATTATAATCGAATGTTTCGACAACGTCATCCTTTGAACCTTTATAGGCCTTTTGAAGTGTTCCATAGGCTCCAAAACGCAAAGATCCTTTTTTTATTTTCGCAAAATATTGAATCCCGGCGTCAAGAAAAATCCCGCCAAATTGTGTATGGCTGCCGTAATGTGCTTTATAATAATTTATGGTATCGTTATTAAAAGATAAACGGGTATCATAATTTTTTTCACCAAAAAGATAACCGGAATTTATTCCGAAACTAAAATTTTTAATCCTTAAGCCGGTTCCGATAAATGCTTCATTTATGCCGCCCGATCCTTCGTATACTGTAGAAGTACTGTCGATGGCATACCCGGTATTTTGTATCTTGTAATTTATTTTTGACAATGGTTGCAGTCCAAAAGTAATCCCCCAACCCACTTTATTTTTCTGTGCTTTTTTATTTCCTATTAACAATGGAAAACCAAATTGCATGTAGGAAATGATTCCGTTATTTGATCGATAACTTCCTTCCGGATTCTTACTTTTCAAATCTCTTCCGTTATATTCCAATCCAACATCGAGTGTTGAATAGATCAGATCACTATAAGTTGCAGGATTGATGGTATTGATAGAAGTTGGATCTGAGTATCCGGCAGAGATACCGCCCATTGCCCGGTTGGCGATGTTCGCTGAAGAAAGGATATTTCCCACTCCGTATCGTGAGTAAGGTGAATTTTCCTGAGCAAAACAAAACAGCGGCGACACAGTCAGTAATAAAAAGACAATTTTAATTTTTGATATCATGGTTATATTTACTGATTGCATATAAGCCCTTAAGGATCAGGTTCGGGTCGGCAAATATCTTGTTTTTAAGATGCTGCGCAAAATTGGTGGTATCTCCGCCGGTTAAAAGCACGTTAAATTTCCCAAATTTTTCACTATAGGCATCTATTATTCCATCAATCTCTGTAGCAATGCCAAGCAACACACCGCTCAAAATATTTGTGTTTGTATCATACCCGATCAATGGAAAATTCCAATCAACTTTTATCAATGGAAGTTTGGCTGTGTAGTGATTCAATGCTTTAAAACGCATTTCCATTCCGGGTGAAATACTTCCGCCAATAAAACTATTGTATTTGTTGATAAAATTATACGTGATGCAAGAACCCAGGGCAATTACAAGCGTGTTTTGACCTTCATAATATGTAGCCGCAAATGCGGACAATGCCAATCTATCTGAGCCAATTGTTTCAGGTTTTGATACCGGAGTTGTAAAAGGCAATTTAGCGGACGAATTTAATTTCACAAACGAAGATCTTTCAGCAAGTAAAGTTTCGATTTCCTCCGGGTGATCAATAACTGAAGACAGAATGGTGCATTCCGGTTTGTATTTATCTAAAACTGCCGAAATCGTTCCCAGGTGTGCATCATCCAAATGTATGGTTTCTGTTAAACGATCAATAATAAATACGCCACATTTAAGAAGGGTATTTCCAAAATCAAAACAAAGTGTTGTAATCAAAATATCATACAAGTTTAAAATAACTGGTAAGAGAATGTTATTCTCCAAAATAAAGAAAAATAAAATTAATACCAGTAAAGATCAACCTACGATCACGAAATCTTGAATCCGGAAATATTTTTAAAATGCCCGTTCATTTTTATTTTTTGTTTCAAAACTTCCATTTCAGAGACCACTGGAATTACTTTTACCAAATGTCTTTTCAAATATTCCTGGCGCTGAAGTTCATTCATCAAAGAAAGCAATTCATATTCTTCTTCCAATGTTAAACCAACAGAATGAGCCAGGTCATAACTCCAGATTTCGGATTCGTTTTTATGCAAAGGTTTTTTTAGATTGAGAATCTTATGCAGTTGTTTTGTAGCAGCAATTACTTTGTTCATCAATAATCTTTTTCCATATTCATGATTGGGCGGATAAGTCACAATCGCGCCACTGTAAAGCTTTTCAGGCACTGACTCAATCACTTCCAAAATTCTAAAAACCTTTTTCCCCTTTGTTTTGATATCCATTTCACCGGTTTTATAAGTCTTGGTAATCTCCGTTATTTCCAGCAATGTCCCCAGCTCTTCTATTTTATTATTGATTACCACCGGCATTCCAAAAAGTTTTTTTTGTCCAAAACATTCACAGATTAGTTGTTTATATTTCGGTTCGAAAATATGCAGGTTCAAATATTCATGCGGATAAACTACAATTGATAAAGGAAATATGGGAATAAAATTGGTCATTTGAAAATAAGAATTGCGATAATTTGTTTGTTCACTATAACTTCTTAAATCTTCAGATCTTCTTTTGTTATTGCAAATTACGGCTAAAAAAAATTTTATAAAAGTGCGGAATAAACTACTTCCATTTTCATTTTTTAAAAATCTATTATAAAATCCATTATATTACTGTAAATACCTTTTCAAATATGAACCGGGAAAAAGTAATTCTTACCTTAATGAAAGAAAAAAGATTACCCAATTATCTGGAAATTGGAGTCTTTAATGGTCATATATTTTTCAAAGTAAAAAGTAAATTTAAAGTCTCAGTCGATCCTGATTTTCAATTTGACAAGTTGAGAATAATCGGAAAAACTTTCTCAAATCCTTTCAATTTATATAATAAATATTTTGAAAAAACCAGCGATGATTTCTTCAATGAAAATGCACCTCAGTTATTTACAGATAATAAAATAAATCTTTCCCTAATTGATGGTATGCATGAATATGGTTTTGCCTTGCGCGATGCTGAAAACACTTTAAATTATCTATCTGATAATGGGGTAATAGTGCTTCATGATTGCAATCCAAAAACGAAGGCTGCCAGTGTCAGTTTTGAAGAATGGGAAGCAAGAAACAAAAGTGGAACCTGGAATGGAGATGTGTGGCGAACACTTTTGCATTTGCGAAGTTTCAGGGATGATATAAATGTTTTCACGCTCGATTGTGACCACGGCCTCGGAATTATTACAAAAGGGAAATCAGAAAATAATTTAAATTATAGCTTGGATGAAATTCTCCAATTCAATTATGAAGATTTTAACGCCAACCGGGCCAAATGGATCAATTTGAAACCTGCGGATTATTTTTATGAATATTTCAATTTGACAAAATGATGAATGAAAATGAACAATATTGATAAAAATTTAGATTTTAAAATTCTGGCGCGTTCTATTTCTTTGATAGAAAACGAAGCAAATAATTATGAGGAAATTTTATTTAATTTAGAACCATCTACGTCAAAAATTATCGGAATTACAGGCGCCCCTGGCGCGGGCAAAAGCTCGCTGGCTGACGCCTTAATTGGTGAAATGATCAATGATAAAAAGAAGGTCGGCGTTCTTTGTGTAGATCCTTCTTCGCCATTCAATAAAGGTGCTTTGCTGGGAGACAGAATTCGCATGAGTGAATGGTATAATCATCCAAATGTTTTTATCCGTTCACTCGCCAGTAAAGGCTCATTGGGAGGATTGCATCCGAAAATTATTGAGATTTCTGATTTAATGAAAAGCGCAGGCTTTGATTATGTCATTATTGAGACCGTTGGCGTAGGTCAAAGCGAAGTTGATATTGCCTCACTGGCAGACATTACTATTGTGATGCTTACGCCCGAAGGTGGCGACACAATTCAAACCATGAAAGCAGGTCTGATGGAAGTGGCAGACATTTTTGTAATCAACAAATTCGACAGGCCAGGCGCACAAAGTTTTTACAACAACTTGAAACATATGCTGGGACCGGTTTTAAAGAAAACGTCCAAAGAAATTCCTGTGATGAAAACAATTGCATTTGAAAAAGAAGGAATTAATGAATTGTATAAAAAAATCAATGACTGGCAATTCGATGGTCACTTTCCACAACATATAAATTTGATTGCGGAAAAAATCTGGACATTAATTCAAACTGAAAAAATGAAAAAATTCGACAAAGAAAAAATGAAGAAAGAGATTTCAGAGGCAGCTGCCTTACCAGGATTTAATCTATATCTTTTTGCCAAAGAATATTATACGAAATAAATTCAGGGAATCAAATTCAGGATTTTCTTTTTTCATTCTGCCACCATTTATATCCAAAAAAACCAATAGCGAGATAAGGAATAACCATCAGATATAAGATTCCTGTATTGAATCCCTCTGCAGGTTTGGTGCCCATTTGAGAAACTGTTTTAGAACAAATTGAGCATTGTGCTGTTGCGTTTTCATTCGTCAAAGAAAAAGAAGCCGCTAATAATAAAATAAAAAGTATTTTTTTCATGGTCTATCGATCGCAAAGATACAATTAAAATCAAAGCGCTGGAACATAGTGCTGGCAAGGATTCATATCAAAATATTTTCAGACATCCGGAACTTTATTTCTTTTTGAAGTAACTTCGCAAAAATTTTAACAGTTTTATTTATTGCTTAAGAACAATTTATCTAATACTATGGATCGCCCTTCTTCTCACAGCCTTGAGAATTTTGAAAATTATGTCGGTTTAAAATTCCAATTGTATAATAGTCTTTTTACCTCGCTTCCATTTTACAGAATCGAAAAAACAGGAATGCTTTTATCCTTGTTTCTGAATATTTGTGAAGAAGGTTACAAAAAGAAATTAAGTCCTCAACAAATTATCGAAGAATTCTTTTTGAAAGATGCATCTTTTAACACACAGTCAGAAAAGCTGGATCTTCTTTTTAGATTCATTCAGTTTGTCGAACGCCAGGTCGTATTGTTTGACGCCCTCGAAGACGCCTCGTTCAAATTTGTTCATGATACCTATGGTGCAGGAACTTTGAAGCAGTTGGGCACTGAAGTTTTATTAAATAAAAAGGAGAAAGAACTGGCAGAAAAACTAAAAGATTTTTCGGTCGAAATTGTGCTCACTGCCCATCCCACCCAGTTTTATCCCGGATCGGTTTTGGGTATCATTAATGATCTTTCAAAATCACTGGCGGAAAATGATACTGCACGGGTAAATATGTATTTACAACAATTAGGGAAAACACCTTTTTTCAAAAAAGAAAAACCCACACCTTATGATGAAGCGCTCAGTTTGATCTGGTATTTGGAGAATGTCTTTTTTCCTGCTGCCGGAAGAATTTTTTCTTTCTTAAAAAATCAATTTCCTGAAGTAGATTATCAAAATAACCGGGTCATTAAAATGGGCTTCTGGCCAGGAGGTGACAGGGACGGAAATCCTTTTGTAAATACAGAAATCACCCTTAAAGTTGCGGATGCATTGCGTGGTACCATTATAAAATGCTATTATCGGGAAATTCGCAGATTAAAGCGCAGACTGACTTTCAAAGGAGTAGATGTTTTATTATCAGACCTGGAAAGACAATTGTATAATAATATCTTTATTCCTGAAAATCGTACTGAAATCAGTAAAGATGATATTCTGAAAATATTAAATGAGGTACGAGAAATAATAATTTATAAGCACAACGGATTGTTCCTTCACCTGATTGATGATCTTATTCATAAAGTCCACATTTTCGGATTACATTTCGCATCTCTTGATATAAGACAAGACAGTTCCATTCATAAAAAAGTATTTGCAGCTCTTGCCGCATCCGGATCTCCTTTACCTGCAGATTATGAGAAATTGAGCGATGAAAAAAAGATCGAGTTTCTGACTACTAATACAAAAGAACTTTCCGAAAAAGATTACGGTGATCCAATTATTAATGACACATTCAAGAGTATTAAAGCAATAAAAACCATTCAGCAATTTAATGGTGAGCCAGGTTGCAATCGATATATTATTAGTCATGCTGAGACACCGTTACACGTACTTCAGATTTACGGATTATTTATTTTATGCGGGTGGAAAAAAGAAAATCTAAAAGTAGATATCGTTCCACTGATTGAAACAATTGATGACTTGCAAAATGCAGTGCATACAGTTGAAAGTTTATTCCAAAACAAGGAATACCGCGAACATTTGCGCCGCAGAAATGATACCCAAACCATAATGCTCGGATTTTCAGATGGCACGAAAGACGGCGGTTACTTGATGGGAAACTGGTGCATTTATAAAGCTAAAGAGCAATTAACAGCAATCTGTAAAGAATATGGAATTGAAGTAGTCTTCTTCGATGGCCGCGGCGGGCCACCAGCAAGAGGAGGCGGAAAGACCCACAAATTTTATGCTTCGATGGGAAAAAATATTTCTAACAAAGAAATTCAATTAACCATCCAGGGACAAACAGTTAGTTCCAATTTCGGCACCATAGATTCGGCCCAATATAATATGGAACAATTGTTACATGCCGGAATTTCAAATGATATTTTTGCAAACAACCATATCACTTTGAAAAAAGAAGAAGAAGAATTGTTGCAGCAGGTATCTCAAGCCGGTTTTGAATCTTACAGCAAACTAAAAAATCATCCTGATTTCATGGATTATTTAGTCCAGATAAGCCCGCTTAAATTTTACAGCGAAACAAATATCGGAAGCAGGCCTACGAAAAGGAAAAAAGGGAAAATGAATATGGAAGATCTGCGCGCAATTCCTTTTGTAGGTTCATGGAGCCAGATCAAACAAAACGTGACCGGCTATTATGGCGTGGGAACAGCTTTGCAAAAAATGGAAGCAGAAGGAAAGTTTGCTGAGATGAAAAATCTGTACCAGAATTCATTATTCTTCCGGACACTTATTGATAATTGTGAAATGGCCATGAAAAAATGTTTCTTCCCATTAACTGAATATTTATCAAAAGATAACAAGTTTAGTGATATCTGGAACATGATCTATGAAGAATATGAGATCACCAAAAAATATCTTTTCAGACTTACTGGTCACAATGAATTGATGGCTGACTACCCGGTGGAACAACTTTCAGTAAGCATGCGTGAAAAAATGATTTTACCTTTGGTAACCATTCAGCAATATGCGATGTCAAATATTCGTGGGATTGAAGAAGAACAAACAAAAGATCCTTTAAAACAAACGTATGAAAAGTTGGTAATGCGCTGTTCATTCGGGATTATTAATGCAGGAAGAAATTCAGCTTAATATTCAACTAGAATCGGGTAGAAATTGCCCACGAATAACTCTTTAGTAAAGGCAGAAATAATCCATTTTTTTATTTCTGCCTTTATGGTTATAAAGGTTATTACCCGCTGCTTTATGCATAAGCATTGTTTCAGGAAACAGGATAGATGCAAACAATTATCTTTGCAAAATGAGTAAAGTAAGAGTAAGATTTGCACCAAGCCCAACAGGTGCATTACATTTGGGTGGCGTTCGTACAGCCCTTTTTAATTATTTATTTGCGAAAAAAAATGAAGGTGAGTTTGTTCTT
>JBDTKF010000070.1:0-44193 GCA_039935455.1 Ginsengibacter sp. | reverse complement strand
AAAGAAAAGATAACCACACCTGCAGGTACCTTCGATTGTGTGAAAGTAACCGGAAACCGAAAAACGACGATGAATTTGTTAGGAAAGGAAAGAAACATGGGTAAACCCACACAGGAACATGTCTGGATCGCTCCTGGTATCGGCACGATAAAACAGGAAAATTATACGGAGAAAGGCAAACTGGAATCTATGTCGCATTTGATTGAATTCAGCATGTAAAATAACAATGCAAAAAAAATAGGGTTAGGAACTTTCCAATGATTACCAGGGGGCAACTTTTTGGAGAGTTCCTTTTTGTTTGAGTACCCGATCTTATTCTCCAAGAAGCTAATGTTATAAAGATTTTAAAACCCTTTCCCTGATTTGCGAATCCCGTACCTTTATAATCCTTGAAATGATATAATATTTCACGCTCTTTAAACCAACACAATGACAAATGCTGATCAGATAAAAAATGGCTATATAGACTACGTTCTAACACATGGAGAACAACCGAAAACCGTTTATAATTTTGCTAAAAAGCTCAAGATGTCTGAAGCGGATTTTTATAAATCCTATCCTTCATTTATCTCAATCGAAAAAGCGGTTTGGGAGGACATGACTAAGGAAACACTCGTGAAAATAAAAGAACAGAAAGTCTGGGCGAAATACACCGCACGCGAGAGAGTGCTCTCCTTTTTTTACAGTTATATAGAAAAGTTGAAAACACAACGCAGCTTCATCATTTACACTTTGAAAAAATATCCTAATAGGTTAACGACTCCAGATCTGTTATCAGGTGTAAAAATAATTTTCTATGATTTTGCAGAAGGAATTATTAATGAAGGATTGGAAAAAGGAGAATTGGCGGATCGTAAATTTTTTAGTAACCGCTATAAAGATGCACTTTGGATTCAGTTTGGTTTCATCATCAATTTCTGGATTGACGACAATAGTCCGGCATTCGAAAAGACCGATGAAGCCATCGAAAAAGGAATCAATGTTACTTTCGACCTTTTTCAAAGATCTCCGATCGACAATCTTTTTGAGTATGGAAAATTCCTTACCCGCAATAGTAAGTTCAAAGAAAAAATGGGCATATAACCAACCGTATGAAAACTCAGGAATCCATGCCGACCACGAAGGTGGAGCGCTCCGTAAAATTCGTAACGACGGGTTTTAAGATTGGTGGAAATTATGTAAAGCATTATTCCAAAAAATTATTCGATCCTGAATTGACCAGGGATGAATTGAATGAAGACAATGCAACCGATATTTATAACTCGTTGAGTGAGCTGAAAGGCTCAGCATTGAAGATAGCACAGATGCTGAGTATGGATAAAAACATAATGCCTAAAGCCTATGTGAATAAGTTTAGTCAATCCCAATATAATGCTCCGCCGTTATCCGGACCATTGATCATCCGGACTTTTATAAAAAGCTTTGGAAAATCTCCGGAAGACATATTTGATGCTTTTAATCCTGTATCCACGCGGGCTGCTTCCATCGGTCAGGTTCATGAAGCAATTTTGAAAAATAAAAAGCTGGCTGTGAAAGTCCAGTATCCGGGTGTGGCCGATAGTATTTCTTCTGATTTGAAATTGATAAAGCCGATTGCTTTTCGTTTGTTGGGTATGAATGAAAAGGAGTTAAATATTTATATTAAAGAAGTAGAAGAACGCCTTCTCGAAGAAACGGATTATAATTTGGAAATTCGTCGGTCCATTGAATTTTCAAAAGCATGCCGGAATGTAAAAAACCTTGCTTTCCCGCAGTATTACCCTAAGCTTTCTTCTGATAAAATCATTACCATGGACTGGATGGAGGGATTGCATTTGAAAGAATTTTTGGCAACCAATCCGTCACAGGAATTAAAAAATAAAATTGGCCAGGCTTTATGGGATTTTTATAATTTTCAGCAACATGAACTGAGAGCGGTACACGCGGATCCACATCCGGGGAATTTCTTAATCACTCCCGATGAGAAATTAGCAGTCATAGATTTTGGTTGTATCAAAGAATTGCCTGATGATTTTTATCATCCTTTTTTTGCGTTGGCAAAACCCGGTATGATTGATGACAAAGCTGCAACCATAAAGGCTTTTCGCGAGTTGGAGATGATTCATCCGAAGGATGATAAGAAACAAATAGAATTTTATTACCAGTCATATAAAGAGATGATCTCTCTTTTTTTCCTGCCGTATGCTACCAGTACTTTTGATTTTAGTGAGCCTGAGTTTTTTGAAAATATTTATGCACATGGTGAAAAAATTACCTCGATGCCTGAGTTCAAACAACCTCGCGGAGTCAAGCATTTCATTTATGTAAATCGGACCAACTTTGGATTGTATATGCTGTTGAATGAATTAAATGCAACAATAAGAACCGATACTTATTTACCGCATGTTTCTTACATCAATCAACAAAATTAATCCCGGCACAACCTGTAGAAATAAAATCCTGCCGGAAAGATTAAACGCTTAAAGTCGGATCCCGTTTTTGAATTTTTTTTATGACCAGTGAAGAAACAAATACTTCGAATTCTTATTTTCTGCGTTGCACAATTGGCCCAAGCCTTTTATTTACCTTTAAATTTACTGACTTTTTGCAGCTTAAATTGGCTTGACGAAAAAGCAAATCCGGTTGGTAAATCGATAATAAATAATATTTTTACAGCCTTTTGAAACATGGATACTTATATAAAACACATCGGGAGAACGAGGTCGGATTTATCTGAAAGAGCGTTTATGACAACAAGCACCACGAATTAAATGAGTAATAACGGGAACTTTACTATATCGCTCGATTTCGAACTCTATTGGGGTATGAGAGATGTAGTTACTATTGAAAATTATTCGGAAAATATTCGCAATGTACACGTAGTGATTCCTAAAATATTACACTTGTTTCAGGAGTATGAAATTCACGCCACGTGGGCCATTGTCGGATTTTTGTATGCAAAAGATAAGGTAGAACTTCTTTCAATATTCCCCAAAGAATTACCTCAATATACCATTGAGCGATATAATCCTTATGATTACATCGATAGTAACCCGTTGGAAAAAGAATTTCATTTTGCTCCTGAATGCATCAAATTAATCAAACAAACTCCGTATCAGGAAATAGCCACACACACGCTAAGCCATTACTATGCATTGGAGCAGGGGCAAACCGCCGAACAGTTCAAAAGTGATCTTGATTCCGCAATCAAAGTGCAAGAAAACGAAATCCGAAGTATCGTTTTTCCGCGAAATCAGTATGATTCAAAAAGTTTGGAAATTGCTGGCTCAGCAGGTTTACGATTTTATCGGGGAAACCCGGGTTTCTCTTTATACAAATCCCGCATGTTCAAAGAAGAGAATAATTTGATCCGGATTTTTCGGTTTATGGATGCGTACATCAATCTTTCGGGCCAGAATACTTTTATAGTTGATAAAAATGTACCGGGTATGGTCAATGTGCCGGCCAGTAAATTTTTGAGACCTTATTCGAAGCGTTTGAGTTTTTTAGAAGAACTCAAATTCAGAAGAATTAAAAATGCAATGGTATATGCGGCAAAAAAGAAGGAGAATTACCACCTATGGTGGCACCCTCATAATTTTGGCAAAGACACAGAAAAGAATCTCGTGTTTTTGGAAAAAATTCTAATCGAATTTAGATGGTTGAAGAATCAATATGGATTTGAATCCAAATCGATCGGTGAATATTGAGATTTTCTCTATAATAACAAAAGCGGAACTAACAAGATTAAAACTCTGTAGAGTAGTTAATATATAATTCTTTATAGTAAACGAATAAATCTTTTGTTTTTCTATCTTATTAAGGAAAAAAGAAATCTACTTCACGGTTAAACTTCCCGGAACGACCAGGTTATTGCCCGTAAATATGGTGATTGTTGTAGGATTGGTGCCACTTTTCACTGTATAAGGAACATCCAAAATACATTTTGCTCCAGGAGTATTACTTTTTATATAAATTGAGCTGCCCGGGCTTGTATCTGCTGGTGGAACACCGTTTGCGTCCCAGTTGTTTTGATTAGACCAATTACCATTACCAATAAAAGTATAGACAGTTGGGAAATTCAAAGCTGATAAGTTCCTATGCGCAGGCGAAGTTTGGGAAGTCTTCGATGGGGTTGAAGAGTTTAAGTCCTGATTATTGGTTTTAGATTGGCAGAAAGCAGATTCAGATAAAATAAGTATAACCGCAATAAAAAAAACTCTTTTCATAATCTAATCAATTTATAGACAGTCTAGCTTTCTGCTCTTCCGTGACAATTTTTAAACTTTTTTCCACTACCACAAGGGCATAGGTCATTTCTTCCAACTTTTGGGCCAACTCTGATGGGTTCTTGTTTTATATTTTCTGAAGGATCATTATACTCATTTTCGCCCGGAAGATAGTCAGGCCCGGCGGCAGCTCCGGCAAATTCTTCTTTGCGTTGGCGCATCTTACTCATGTCGGTTTTTCTTCTTCTTTCTTCTGTAATCTTTGTTCCCTGATTTTGTTCTACAGGAATGCTGCAACGTGCAAGAAAACTTACAATATCTTTATTTACCTGGTCGTCCATTTGTTTGAAAGCGCCGAAAGCTTCAATCTTATAAATTACCAATGGGTCTTTTTGTTCGTAACCGGCGGTTTGTACACTTTGTCTCAAATCGTCCATCGCCCGCAGGTGCTCTTTCCATGCATCATCAATCAAGGCCAATGTGATATTTCGTTCCAGTGCATTGGTAAGTTCAGATCCGTTAGAATCAATTGTTTTATCAAGATTGGCAATGGCCTGCATTGCCTTTTTACCATCCGTAAAAGGCACCGCTACATTTATAATATGTGAACCTTGTTCTTTGCGGATATTTTTAATAACCGGCAGCGTCTGTTGGTTCATTGACTCATTCTTGCGATTGTAATGATCTTTCGCTTCGTAATATAACCTGTTTGACAGCGCATTCAAATCTTCTTTATCAAGTTCTTCCGCTGTAATTGTAGTATCTACACTAAAATTCATAATTACGGCTAACTTAAATTCCTCGTAATTATTTATTTCTTTAAATGAATTGATAATTCCCTCCGCCACAGAATAGAAAGCATTATCCAGATCAAGGGCAAGCCTTTCGCCAAACAATGCATGGTTTCTTTTACCATAAATAACGGTACGTTGCTTATTCATAACGTCATCATATTCAAGCAATCTTTTTCTGATACCGAAGTTATTTTCCTCAACTTTCTTTTGCGCACGTTCAATACTTTTTGAAATCATATTGTGTTGGATGACTTCCCCTTCCTTGTAACCCATTCTATCCATCAAAGCGGCAATTCTTTCACTTCCAAACATGCGCATCAAATCATCTTCAAGTGACACGAAAAATTTGGAAGAACCCGGATCACCTTGTCTTCCAGCACGACCGCGCAACTGTCTGTCCACACGCCTGCTTTCATGCCTTTCAGTACCCAATATCGCGAGGCCGCCAGCTTCTTTAACCCCCGGACCAAGTTTGATATCCGTACCACGTCCGGCCATATTTGTAGCAATGGTAATTGCTCCTGATAGTCCCGCTTCAGCAACAACCTGTGCTTCTTTTGCGTGCTGTTTTGCATTTAATACGTTGTGTGTAATTCCTTTTTGCTTCATCATCCTGCTCAGCAGTTCACTAACTTCTACTGAGGTTGTACCAACCAAAATAGGTCTTCCGGCAGCGCTCATTTTCTCCACTTCTTCAATTACTGCTTTAAACTTTTCACGTTTGGTTTTGAATACCAAATCCTGCACATCATCACGTATTACAGGAACGTTTGTTGGAATGGAAACCACATCCAATTTATAAATATCCCAGAATTCTGACGCTTCTGTTTCTGCTGTACCAGTCATACCGGCAAGCTTGTGATACATCCTGAAATAGTTTTGTAAAGTAATGGTCGCGTAAGTTTGTGTCGCACTTTCAATCTTTACATTTTCTTTTGCCTCAATTGCCTGGTGTAATCCGTCGGAATAACGACGGCCTTCCATAATACGTCCGGTTTGTTCGTCCACAATTTTTACCTGTCCTTCGATTACAACGTATTCTACATCATTTTCAAAAAGCGTGTACGCTTTCAATAATTGCTGAACGGTATGAATTCTTTCTGCTTTTATTGAATAATCATTTAATAAAGTTTCTTTTTGTTCTAATTTTTGTTGCGGCTCCAAATTACTTTTTTCAATCTCCGCGAGTTTTACGCCAATATCCGGCATGATAAAGAATTCAGGATCTTCGCCCGATTTGGTGATTAAAGCAATTCCTTTATCCGTGAGCTGGACCTGGTTATTCTTTTCATCAATTACAAAATAAAGCTCGTCATCTACGATGTGCATGTTTTTTTGCTGTTCACCGAGATAATAGTTTTCTGACTTTTGAAGCTTCACTTTCATTCCAGGCTCACTCAGATATTTTATCAAAGCACTGTTCTTTGGTAATCCCCGCTGAGAACGGAAAAGCGCCAACCCACCGTCTTTCGGATCATCATTTCCTTCCGCTATTTTTTTCTTTGCTTCTATCAAAAAAGCATTCGTCACTTTCTTTTGTGCTTCTACTATTTTTTCAACCCGGGGTTTTAGCTGATCATATTCCTGTTGGTCACCACGGGGAATTGGACCGGAGATAATTAATGGAGTTCTGGCATCATCAATCAATACGCTATCCACTTCATCCACCATTGCAAAATGATGTTTCCCCTGAACCATTTCCTCAGGAGTATGTACCATGTTATCCCGTAAATAATCGAACCCAAATTCATTATTGGTCCCATAAATTATATCACTGCCATACGCCTTTCTGCGTTCTTCACTATTGGGCTGGTGTTTATCAATACAATCAACAGTAAGCCCAAGCCATTCAAATAAAGTTCCATTCCATTCACTATCCCTTCGTGCCAGGTAGTCATTTACTGTAACGATGTGAACCCCATGGCCGGCGAGTGCATTTAGATAAGCGGGTAAAGTAGAAACCAATGTCTTTCCTTCACCTGTGGCCATTTCAGCAATTTTACCCTGGTGTAATACGATACCACCAATTAGCTGAACATCATAATGGACCATGTTCCAGGTAATTAAACTTCCTCCTGCTTTCCAACTGTTTTTATAAATGGCTTTGTCGTCTTTTATCGTGATATAATCCTTACTTACGGCAAAAGTTTTATCCAGTTCAGTTGCCGTAGATTCCAGTTCAATATTGTCCTTGAAACGGCGCGCGGTTTCTTTTACCACCGCGAATGCTTCGGGAAGAATTTCCAGAAGAACTTCTTCCAACTTCTTGTCCCGGTCTTTCCGCATATCATCAATGTGCCGGTAGATGGCGTCGCGGCCGGAAATATCTGCAGAGTTTAGCTGATCCGCTTCCAGTTTTTTAGATTCAATCAGATCATCGATTTCTTTGAGATGTTCTTTTATCCGTGCACGAAAAAACACTGTTTTGCCGCGCAACTCGTCATTAGAAATAGTTTGATATTGATCAAAGAAAGAATTTATTTTTCCAACGAGTGGCCTGATTGCCTTTACATCTTTTTCACTTTTATTGCCACCAAATAGTATTGAGAGAAACCCGGCCATATAAAAAATTTGTTATTTTTAACTGATATAGATAAATGCTGGTTGTCAAATTTGATGCAGAAAAATTTCGAAGTCAAAATGACAGGGTTGCGAAGTTACTAAATTGTGGCTTTTATATTATTATGCCAGTAAGATATTTATCATTATGCTAACTCAATGAAAATCCCATCTTCGTTTTCTTTCGTTTGAAATATTTTAAGAAAATATCCTTCTCTGTTTGTATCCATCCCATTTATTAAATTGAACCGATAATGATGTACAGGACAAATAATATTTCCTCTAATATCCAGAAAGCCGGAAGAAAGGTCACCACCGGCGTGAGGGCATTTTGAAGAAAAAGCTTTCAAACCATTTTTAGTGTTTATGATACAGACTGAACGCCCATTTATCTGTTTGCAGGCAATATGGTGATCATTAAAATCAATTTCTTCCCTATAGTCAGCAATTTTTATCCAGTTTCCATTTTTACACATCAATAAAAGAATTCTGCTTTATAAGGATATTTTTTCTGATATAATTCTCTGACCTGGTTCAAAACCACCTGCCTTAATTGGTCAAAATTAGTTTTTTCAGTCGCCGAAATAAACACACAGTTCCCATTGGTCTGTTGTAGCCATCGCTCTTTCAAATCTTCCAATAATTGTTGCTTTACTGATGGCTCCAGCCATTGGTCAAAGGTGTTCTTTTCATATTCATCCATTTTATTAAAAACAGTAACAATGGGCTTTTCCAAACTTTTTAATTCCAATAAAGTTTTATTTACAACAGCAAGCTGGTCTTCATACTTTGGATGAGAGATATCTACCACATGCAATAGAATATCTGCTTCCCGAACTTCATCCAACGTACTTTTAAAACTTTCAATCAGATGATGAGGAAGTTTTCTGATAAATCCAACTGTATCGCTCAAAAGAAATGGAGTGTGCCCAAGAACAACTTTTCGGGTAGTTGTGTCTAATGTGGCAAACAATTTATTTTCCGCAAAAACATCACTTTTGCTTAGTAAATTCATGATGGTTGATTTCCCCACATTGGTATAGCCAACTAAAGCTACCCGCACAAATTCGCCCCGCTCTTTTCTTTGAGTAAAAGATTGCTTGTCTATTTCCGCTAATCTTTTGCGCAGCAAACTAATCTTATCTTTTACAATACGCCGATCGGTTTCGATTTCTGTTTCTCCCGGTCCCCGGCTTCCAATGCCACCTCCCTGACGCTCAAGATGTTTCCACATTCCTTTTAACCGCGGTAAAATATATTGATATTGAGCCAACTCAACCTGCACTTTTGCCTGGGCCGTTTTTGCACGGGAAGCGAAAATATCCAAAATCAGATCGCTTCTGTCTATGGTTGTAATGTTTAGTTCTTTTTCAATATTGGCAATTTGCGAACCGGTAAGTTCATCATCAAAAATCACCAGATCCACATTTTTTCTTTGGGTATACTCTTTTATTTCTTCTAATTTCCCTTTGCCCACAAAAGTGCGGCTATCCGGATGATCTAATTTTTGGGTAAACATTTTTATAGTTTCCGCACCGGCGGTTTCAGCCAGAAATTTTAATTCATCCAAATATTCTTTGACAAGGTGTTCCGTTTGCCCATTCTGAATTACGGACACAAGAACAGCCTTAATGGCAATGTTATAATTGATTTTTTTTTCGAGCAACAGAAATATTTTAATGACAAAAATAACCCATCTAGTTTTTTGACAACCCTAATAGATCTCATACTTTCATTAATGATGAGGATGGTTCAAAATTGAATTAAGAAAATTAGGGAATAATAATTAGAATCAAGGATTTGTATATTGATAATTTGAGATTTTCGATAAGATTGCAGTGGAAAACTCTGCATTTCTTATTTTAAAATAGACTTATCACAATCCACTCATCGAAATACCTATTTGGTATAATTTGATATCTGGTCCAGCACCATCTTTCAACAGCTTATTCATTTGGTAAGATCCAAAAAGTGAAAAAATACCATAACCTACTCTGGCGGTCGCCATGAAATGAGTTGTATTGAAAAACCGCTTGCTGTTTTCTTTTTGCACAAAAGCATTCAAAGTTGTTCCATTTCTATCCTGCAGGTTTTTCCCTTTTGTATGTGCATTTACGAGCGTTCCGACTTTTAAACCCAAAGCGGCTTTCAAACTTTTATTTGGGTTATTTGGCTTGGAAGTATAGCGGAATTCCAGTGGAATTTCAAGAAAACTTGTTGCTAACTTATATTTTTTGAAATGATTGGCCGAATCGAGTGCTGTAAATGGTAATAAGCCGGGAGCAGCTTTCAAATCTACATCCATTTTGTTGAAAACGATGTTACTGGTACTAATTCCAACGCCCAGGCCAAGACTCAGTTTCGGGGAACTTTTGAATGGTTTATTCAACATAATATAGGCATTGAATCCTCTTGAAAAACCATTTTGATGGCTGCTAATACTATCCGGCATCCCAGCCCAATGATCGGATGAAAGCTGAAACATAAAATGATCGCCGGAACGGTTTGTAAATGTAAGCTTGTTGCTATTTGTAGTTGTTGTATCGGTTTGTTGTGAAAAAGCCATTGAAAAGAATAGACAACTTGTAACTACAAAAACAATTTTCTTCATAAATAAGATTAAGTTGGCAAATGTATTTGTTACATGGTTAAAGAAAGGTTAAATAGGAATCCGATTTCATAGCCAATAGTATTAAATTTGCAGCCACTTATGACAGAATCAAATATAGATATCAGGATCCAGTTAGATCCGCAAAAAATTCCACAACAGATAAGCTGGACGGCCTCTGACAGCACTGCTGATTCTGCGCAAAATGCAAAAGCGATGTTTTTGGCTTTTTGGGATGGAATTGAAAAGTCGGCTTTGAGAATAGATCTTTGGACCAAAGAAATGATGACGGACGAAATGGCTGATTTCTATTATCAGCTTTTCATAACGATGGGTGATACATTTGAAAGAGCCACAAAACACGCAGATCTTGCGCAGGACATAAGAAAGTTCGCACTGGATTTTCATACCAAGTTTGTTGAGAAAGAAAAAGCGAAACCGTAACTGGTAATATTTTATCATTTAAATAATAATCATGTCTTTAGAACAAAAAGTGATGACCGATCTAAAAGCAGCAATGTTGGCGAAGGATGAAAAATCCTTGCGCTCTCTTCGTGCCATAAAATCAGCAATCATTATTGCAAAAACAACTGCAGGATCTGGCGGTGAAGTAAAAGAAGAAGAAGAAATAAAACTTCTTCAAAAATTAGTAAAACAGCGGAAAGATTCTTTGGAAATTTACGAAAAGCAAAACCGCGAAGATCTTGCTGAAAAGGAAAGAGAAGAAATAAGTGTGATCGAAAAGTTTTTGCCCGAGCAAATGGATCAAGCAACAATTAGAACAGTGGTTGTAAGAATTATTCAGGAAAGTGGTGCTGCTTCGCCATCGGATATGGGAAAAGTAATGGGTATAGCCAATAAACAACTTGCCGGAAAAGCAGACGGAAAAACGATTGCGGGAATTGTGAAAGAAATACTGTCAAAATGAGATAAAAGGATTTGCATAAACGGGCAAACCGATGGTTGATAGTAAACCTTATTTAAATAGCAGTAAATGGTTATAGATTTTTCATTTTTAATCGTATTCATCATTGCTGTTTTCAAAGGTTTTCGCAAAGGATTGATTGTTGGTATTTTTTCGTTCACCGCTTTTATTATCGGACTGGCTGCGGCTTTGAAGCTTTCAGCAGTTGTTGCATCCCGGTTTGAATCTTCAGTGGGAATGATGGCAAAATGGCTTCCGGTTATTTCGTTCGCAATTGTTTTTATAATTGTTGTTTTGCTCGTAAATATTGGTGCCCGGGTCATAAGAAAAACAATCCGGATGGTCATGCTTGGATGGATTGATAAACTGGGGGGCATTCTGTTTTATGTAATTATTTATACAATTATTTTTAGTGTAATTCTTTTTTTTGCTGAAAAAACTTTTATTGTAAAACCACAAACGATTGCTGCTTCAACCATGCATGATTACGTTGCTCCCTGGGGACCGAAAGTGATTGATAATCTCGGAAAGATCGTTCCGGTTTTCAAAGATATGTTTACACAGCTTCAATCTTTTTTTGAGACTTTAAGCTATAAAATTAAGACCTGAATTTGCTGCTAAATTATTATTAGCTGTTTTTTTCAATAGAAATAATTATTTTAGCAATAATTAACCAGCAATACAAAATTGCTTTATTCACTCACAAATGGAATATCAATTAAGACAAGAAGGGAAATTTAAATTTTTGGAAGAAGGAGAAGGGGAACCACTGATATTGTTGCACGGACTCTTTGGAGCACTAAGCAATTTTTCGCATCTTGTTGATCATTTTAAAGAAACGCATAAAGTTATTGTTCCGTTGCTTCCTCTTTTTGATTTGGATTTGTTGCATACAACTGTTGGCGGATTACAGAAATTTGTGAAAAGATTTATTGAAACCCGTGATTATGATCACATTCATTTACTCGGTAATTCTTTAGGCGGACATGTGGCTCTTGTGTATGTATTGAAAAATCCCGAGAGAGTGAAATCGCTGATCCTTACAGGAAGCTCAGGATTGTTTGAAAGCGGAATGGGTGACAGTTATCCCAAACGTGGAGATAAAGAATATATCCGAAAAAAAACGCGGCTTACTTTTTATGATCCTGCGATGGCTACTGACGAACTGGTAGATGAGTGTTTTGAAATTACCAACAATCGCATCAAAGTGATAAAAATTATTTCTTTAGCAAAGTCTGCAATTAGAAATAATCTTGGCGATGAACTGAATCAAATTAAACAGCCTACTTGCCTTATTTGGGGTAATAATGATACGATCACACCACCTTTTGTTGCAAAAGAATTCAATAAACTGATCCCAAATAGTGAATTGCATTTTATTGATAAGTGTGGACATGCGCCCATGATGGAAGTGCCCCAGGAATTCAACCAGATCCTCGCTGCATTTCTTTCAAAATTAAAAATACCTGCTGCAACGATTCTTTGAGTTATATTGTCTTTGATTGTAAAATTATTGCTGTAAATTTAAATGAATCAATATGACAACCCTACAGCTTGCAGATAATATATATCCATCGTTACATTTGACAGATACAGTGGCGGATGCCTTACAATTAATGAGTGATTCCAGGGCCAACCATCTTCCGGTAGTTTCTGAAGAAATTTTTTTGGGATTGGTAAGTGAAAATGATTTGAATGATGAAAAAGATAAGAAACTAGTGCTCGAAACATTTCAATCGAATTTTATTTTGTCTGCTGCGGTTTATTCTAATAACTTTTTTTTGAAAGCGGCTGCGGTTTATAGCTTGTATCAAACAAACGTAATCCCTGTAGTTAATGAGAGTAACGAATTGCAGGGTACTATTTCTTCCGGTGCTTTAATAAAAGCGCTGGGAAGCTTTTGTGGTTCTTCCGAGTTTGGAGCCATAATCGTTTTGGAAATGGAGCGCACCCGTTATGCTGTTTCTGAAATAAATAGTTTGGTTGAAAGTGACGGAGCTACGATTCTTCATCTCAATGTTACTCCACATCCTTCGCCAAACCTCATAGAAGTAACTTTACAAATTAATAAAAGAGAAATTTCTACAATTCTTGCTACTTTCGAAAGATACAGCTACTCTGTTTCTTATTATTCCGGAGAAGAATTATTCGAAGATGATCTTGATTTAAATTATAATAATCTGATGAATTATCTGCAGATCTAAAGCAGTAAACCTACAAATAATCACTATTTCTATTTTCTATAAAGGAATATGAAAAATGGATTTAATTCAAAAGGAATTATTTTTACAGATTCTGAAATTCCCAGGCAGAAATAAAAATTCAATTGAAAAAATATGCGCATAGCGATTTATAGCCGCGGATTAGAATCGGAACAGTTAGAAGGTCTGAAAGTATTGCTTGAAGAATTCTCGAATTACCAGATTGAACCAGTAATCTTTCAGGATTTTTTTAATCAATTTTACTCTTCTATTCAAATCACGAATAAATATTCCAGCTTCAATTGCTCTGCTGATCTGGAGGAAATTGATTTCATGATTAGTCTTGGTGGCGACGGTACTTTATTGGATGCGATCACTTTTGTGGGCGACAAAGGAATTCCTGTATTGGGAATAAATTATGGCCGCCTTGGTTTTTTGGCAAGTATCCGAAAAGATGAAATTCATTCTGCTTTGAAAGCTTTAGTAAAACGAACTTTCAAGTTAGACAAAAGATCTTTAGTGCATCTGGATGCTAACATGCCCCTTTTTAATGGGTTAAATTATGGCCTGAATGAATTTACTATCCATAAAAAAGACACTTCTCCGATGATCAAAATTCATACGTATCTGAATGGTGAATTTTTGAATACTTATTGGGCAGATGGCTTAATCGTAGCCACTCCTACTGGTTCTACCGGTTATTCATTGAGCTGTAACGGCCCCATTGTTTTTCCTGATTCGGCCAGTTTCGTAATTACCCCCGTTTCGCCACATAATTTAAATATTCGTCCCTTGGTAATTCCGGATGATTCCATAATATCATTTGAAGTCGAAGGACGGACTGATGGATTTTTATGTACGCTCGACAGCCGCCGGGAAATTGTTACCAAAGAAGTCTTAATTGCTATTCGCAAAGAAGTTTTCGGCATTAACCTTGTTCGGTTGAACGAAAATAACTTTTTGCAGACTCTCAGAAGTAAATTATCCTGGGGGCTGGACAAAAGGAATTGAAAACTTTAACTTTATCATTGATTCAATCTTACTTTTTCAAGTTTGAGAGTCAGTATTTTTGATCCGGAATTATGAAAAAACTTATTTCATCTTTTTTTTTAATACTCGTCTTTTCACTTCATGGTCATGCTCAAATGAATGAGTACGAACAGCAGGGTGAATTTGGAATAACTGCCGGATTAGCACATTACTTTGGTGATCTCAACAACCGGGGCAATTTGAACAGGCCAAAAATTGCGCTGGGTGCTTTTGTACGAAAACAGTTTGGAAACTATAGTTCTGTTCGGCTTTCTGCTCATTACGCACTTTTAGGATACAGCGATATTTATAGCGACAACTCCTTTCAGATACGAAGAAACTTAAGTTTCAATACAAATATTTTTGAAATTGCCCTCCAGGGCGATTTCAATTTCTTTAAGTTTATCCCTACAGATCCTTCACACTCTTTTACGCCTTACGCCACGCTGGGCGTTGGTTTTTTCGGTTATGATCCTTATGCTTTTTATAACAATAAGAAAGTGTATTTGCGTCCCTTAGCTACTGAGGGCGAAGGATTCTATAAAGGGCGTAAATCTTATGGAAATATCGCCATGTGTTTTCCAATCGGTTTTGGTTTGAAATATGCGATTAATGAAAAGGTCAATCTTTCTTTTGAAGTTACCCATCGCTTTACAACCACTGATTATATAGATGATGTGAGTACAACGTATATTGGTGTTGACAAATTCCCATCTTCCAGCGGCGGAAAATCTTTAGCAGCGATCATGCAGGATCGTTCTGCTGAAATAGGAGCTCCCATTGGAATTGAAGGCCGTCAGCGTGGCTTTAGTAAACAAAAAGATCAATATATTATCGCTGAATTCGGCGTTTCATTTAACATTACTTCTTATCGTTGTCCTACGGTTAAGCCATAAAATATTAACCTTAATTCTGTTTAAACTATTCCTTACTTTTGTTTCTGTCAGGCTGCTCTGAATGCCTGGTTTCTTTTTTTGCAAAAAAACAATGAGTTTAAAAGAAAAATTGATCGCCGAAAAGCTTCCGCGCCACATTGCCATTATAATGGATGGCAATGGCCGCTGGGCAAAAGAAAAAGGCAAAGACAGACTATATGGTCATTATAGCGGTGTAGAAAGTGTACGTAATATTGTAGAAGGCTGTGCAGAGTTGCAAATTGGATATCTCACCCTCTACGCTTTCAGTACGGAAAACTGGTATCGGCCCAAAGATGAGGTCTCTGGTTTGATGGAGTTGTTGGTCAAAACAATTAGAACAGAAGTAGCGACCCTCAATAAAAATAATATCCGGCTGCATGTTATCGGCAGTATCGATCAACTTCCTCCAAACGCTTCTGAAGAACTGGAAGAAGCTTGTGAAGAAACAAAAGACAACACCGGCCTAAATCTCATTATGGCACTTAGTTACAGCAGTCGCTGGGAAATTCTTCATGCGGTAAAAAGTATAGCAAAAGAAATCGGGGACGGGAAACTACTTCCCACAGAAATCACAGAAGGAGTTTTTGAGCAATATTTATGTACTGCTGATTTTCCGGACCCGGAGTTAATGATCCGGACCAGCGGTGAATATCGGATTAGCAATTTTTTATTATACCAGCTTGCTTATGCCGAATTATATTTTACTGAAACTCTTTGGCCTGACTTCAGAAAAGAGAATTTATATGAAGCACTCCTTGATTTTCAAAATCGGGAAAGAAGATTTGGAAAAATAAGTGAACAATTATGAGATAAATACAATTATATAAATCACCTGAAGTTAGCAGCCTGAAAGCCTTTAGTCAGTAATAATTCCGCTTTTTCTGCAATCTTCTTGTGACTGATTTAACAAAAACTTTTAATAATTGAAATTATCTTGCCGCCCTATTAAAATCGATTTAATGCACAAGATCTACAAGATCCTTCTCTTGGTAGCTGTCACTTTTACTGCCCAAAATGTTGTTTTCGCTCAAATTGTGAAGGATTCTGTACCTACGGTGTACCCTAAAATAGATACTTTTCCTCACCTTACTCCAATAACTGATACCCTTTCGAAGGTTATAAAGAATGATTCCATTCCTTCATCAGTAAATGTTGAACTGGAAAATATCTTCAATGCAAAAAACCCGAAGCCATATATTTTAGCACACATAACTGTTACCGGCACTACATTCGATCCGAATTTAATTATCTCAATTTCGGGCCTGTCTATCGGTCATAAAATTATTCTTCCAGGAAGCGATGATTTTGCAACAGCTATCACAAATTTATGGAAGCAAAACCTGGTGTCGGATGTGGAAATTTATTTGACACAATTGGTCGATGACAGTCTATCTGTCGAACTCCATATTACAGACCGGCCGGTATTATCAAATTTTAAATTTAAAGGGATTTCAAAAACGGAAGCGGATGATATTACTAAAAAGCTGGATCTGCAAAAGGGAAGAGTAACGCGCGTTACAGAAGGTTTTAAAGTTTCTTCCATTGCTACCATCAAGAGATTCTTTGTTGACAAAGGTTATAGAAATGTTGATGTGGTGATCAATCAGATAAAAGATTCAAAAGCAGCAAATGCGGTCAATATCCTTTTCACAATCAATAAAAATGGTAAGGTCAGGATTAGCAATATTTATTTTGCAGGCAACCAGAAAATACCGGATCTGAAATTGAAAAAGCAAATGAAGGGAACAAAAGAAAAAAGCCGGTTCACTCTATTTCCTTCCGCAGATTATAATGTTTACGATTCCACAAAAAATAACCACCTTACCTTTAATCAGTATTTTAGTGATAATGGGTATCTACTCCCTTCAATGACAAAAGAACTTCTGGATCCTTACGTCCGGTTTAAGTTTCTTACTTCTTCAAAATTTAATGAGAAAAAGTATCTTGAAGACAAAAACAAAATCTTAGATTATTATAATTCTCTCGGCTTTCGTGATGCTACGATCATGGCTGATACTACTTATAACGACAAAGGAGATTTAGATGTAGCAATCAAACTTTCGGAAGGACATCGTTATTATTTCGGAAACATCAGTTGGAAGGGGAATACAAAATATCCCGATTCTTTGCTGAATATGATTCTGGGAATCAAAAAAGGAGATATTTATAATGCCGAAACTTTAAATAAAAAATTGGGCGTAATTCCTTCCCAGGAAGGTGGTGATCTTGGTAGTTTGTATATGGACGACGGCTACTTATTCTTTCATGTAACTCCTGTGGAAACGGCAGTTTATAATGACACGATTGATCATGAGATCCGGATTTCTGAAGGGCCGCAGGCTTCCATTGGTAAGGTAGAAATAAGCGGGAATGACAAAACTAAAGAATATGTGATCCGCCGTGAATTACGAACCGTTCCTGGAAAAAAATTCAGCCGGCAGGATATTATTCGCACCCAGCGTGAGCTTTCTCAGTTGGGTTATTTTGATGCTGAAAAAATTTCTCCGGGCATTGTTCCAAACCAGGCTGACGGTACTGTAGATATCACGTGGAATCTTGTCGAAAAATCTTCTGATCAACTCGAACTTTCAGCTGGCTTTGGTGGGGGAATTGGACTGACGGGAACATTAGGTGTTACCTTCAACAACTTTTCTATCTACAATATTTTTAAGAAGAAAGCCTGGGATCCTCTGCCGGTTGGCGATGGACAAAAATTAAGTTTAAGAGCTCAAAGTAATGGGAAACAATTCCGTTCTTATAATTTCTCATTTACTGAACCATGGCTTGGTGGTAAGAAAAGAAATCCATTTACCATCGGGTATTATGATACAAAATATGCCAATGCTTATGATCCGAGGACCGGTTATTACAACCGTTCTTATGCAGATTCTTCTTTCATAAAAAATACAGGAATCAGTGTCTCACTTGGTAAACAATTGAAATGGCCTGATGACTTCTTTTCACTGGTTTATCAATTGAATTATCAGCGTTATAAGTTGAAGAATTATAACATTTTCCCTGGATTATTAAATGGCGTTTCAAATAATATTAGTTTAAAAATTACCCTTGCAAGAAGTTCTGCGGGACCAAACCCTATTTTCCCCACCAGTGGTTCTAATTTTATTCTAAGCACAGAGTTAACACCGCCGTATTCTCTGTTTAGAAATGGAGCTGCACTTTCATCGACTGATCAGTATAAATGGGTTGAATTTCATAAAGAAAGATTTACTGCACAATGGTATGTCCCAATTGGACAGGGACGTGGGGAAAATAAGGACAAACAATTCATTTTGTATGCTGCTGCAAAATATGGCTTCATGGGAAGATATTCCGACAAAGCGCCAATTTCTCCATTTGGGAGATTTCAGTTGGGTGATGCAGGATTAAGTAATAATTATGGATTGCTGGGTTATGATATCATTGCACACCGTGGGTATCCCGTCTATGATAATTCTAATCCAAAAATAAATCCAGATATCAGCCAGGCGGCCAATTTCTTTACGATCTTTAATAAATATACTTTAGAAATGAGATATCCATTCAGCACAAGCGCAAGTAGTACAATTTATGGACTTACATTTTTTGAAGCTGCTAATGGATGGTATAGTTTCAAAGGGTATAACCCTTTCAAATTGCGCAGGTCTGTTGGTGTTGGGATGCGTTTCTTCTTACCGATGTTTGGTTTGCTGGGATTTGACTATGGAATCGGGCTGGATAGAGTTAATTCTACTACCGGTTTGAAAGGAGCTGCTAAGTTTACATTTATGTTGGGCCAGGAACCAGAATAAATAGAAGAGGTGAGCTTATAATTTGTTGGCTGAAAATTGGAGTTATTTGTTTGTTTACTGGTTTACTCGATAGAAGAATTATTTCAGAAGTTAAATAAATGGTTCATGAAAAAGTTATTTTTTATAATAAGCGCCTGTTTTTTATTCACCGTAAACAGTTTTGCCCAGCGATATGCAGTAATTGATTCTAAATATATTTTGGACAAAGTTCCGGAATATAAAGATGCCCAGCAGAAACTAGATCAGTTCAGTAAAATGTGGCAACAGGAAATTGATCAGAAATCTGCCGAACTTGATCGGATGTATAAAGATTATGATGCAGAGAAAGTAATGCTCAGTGATGAATTGAGAAAAAAAAGAGAAGATCAAATTTTTAATAATGAAAAAGAAGTGCGCGATCTTCAAAGGAAAAGATTTGGTTATCAGGGCGATCTTTTTAAAAAACGCGAAGAGCTGATAAAGCCAATACAGGACAAGGTTTATAATGCGATACAAAAATTAGCAGTCGCAAAATTATATGACTTTATTTTAGATAAAAGTGAAGGAATTACCGTTATATTTGCCGACCCCAAACTGGATAAGAGTGATGATGTGCTTAAAGAATTGGGTGTTAAATAATTGTCAAACAAAAAAACAGGTGCAGCCTAAAACTTAATTTTAAACACTTTATAAAAACAAACCTTAAAACAAAAAATGAAACAATTTCTAACAATTCTCCTTATTTCCACAGGAATATTTGGAATTTCAACTTCAACAAATGCGCAGAAGATTGGCTATATCAGCGCTGATGAAGTTATCCAGCTTATGCCAGAAGCCGCAACTGTACAAACACAACTTGATCAGTACCAGCAATCATTGTATCAAAATGCTCAGGATAAACAGAACGCACTAAATGAAGCGGTTGCTAAATTCATAAAAGATTCATCAACAATGAGTGCCAGCCTGAAAGAAGTAAAAAGAGGTGATCTTCAGAAACAAAGCCAGGAGTTAGCCGGCGAACAACAGCGGATTCAGAATGATTTTGAACAAAAAAGGCAAGAGCTTTCTGTTCCAATTCAGAAGAAATTACAGACCGCTATTGAAGCAGTAGCTAAAGAAAACGGTTATACATACGTGATGCCAACACAGGCTTTAATTATAATGCCTCCAGGAAACGACATTGGCCCATTGGTTATTAAAAAACTTGGCCTCAAAGAACCGGCAAACGCAACTGCTCCGGCTAAAAAATAATCGGATTATAAATTAATTGTTCAAGCCACTCATTAAACCGGGTGGCTTGTTTTATTTTTGTAAAATGAATAAAACCCCAATTGGCGTTTTTGATTCCGGCTACGGCGGACTTACTATTTTGAAAGAAATAAAAAGCCAGCTTCCCCAATACGATTTCATTTATTTGGGTGATAATGCAAGAACACCGTATGGCACTCGTTCTTTTGAAACCGTATATTCATATACATTGGAATCGGTAAAATGGCTGTTCACAAAAAATTGTCCACTCATCGTTCTGGCCTGTAATACCGCATCAGCAAAGGCTTTGAGGACCATCCAACAGAAATACCTCCCTTCTTTTCAAGCCGGGAAGAGAGTTCTTGGTGTAATCAGGCCAACGGCAGAAATTATTGGAAATTATACTTCAACAAACCATATTGGAATTTTAGGAACCAAAGGAACAGTGCAGTCAGCGTCCTATTTGATAGAAATTGAAAAATTTTTTCCGGAAACAGAAGTCTTTCAACATGCTTGTCCCCTCTGGGTTCCGTTGGTTGAGAATAATGAATACAATTCGGTTGGCGCTGATTTCTTTATTAAAAAAGATATCGATATTTTATTGGAAAAATCTCAACAAATCGATACCATTTTATTGGCCTGCACTCATTATCCGCTGTTACTGAACAAAATAAAACAATACTTGCCGCGAAACATAAAAGTAATTTCCCAGGGAAATATCGTTGCCCAAAGCCTCGCTGATTATTTGCAAAGGCATCCTGAGATAGATGAGAAATGCAGTAAAAATGGCACATTAGAGTTTTATACAACAGATTCAGAAACTGATTTCAATAAACATTCAGAAATATTTTTTGGCGAAAAAGTAAATTCATCACATATTGACCTGTAAGAATCCATCGAAAAAAATAGAAATAAAAATCACATTATTTGTTGATTTACTGTTGTATAAACTTTATTTAAATCGTTACTTTCCGAAGTTCTTTTTGTAGATGATAAAAGTTCACTTTGGAAAAACCAGAGCTATGTACAGCTTTATACGTTGTTATCGATAGGGTTAATTAGGAAAGAAAATCTAAAATTATTTTATTACTTTTGCTGCCCTTTCACAAGCAGCAGGGATGGTGCCCGGCTGAGGATGGAAACAATTTTTTATAAAAGGAAAAACAAATAATAATGCCGGGGAAAAAACGCACGTATCAGCCACATAAGCGCCGCCGTAAGAGTGTGCATGGTTTTAGAGAACGCATGTCAACTGCAAATGGCCGAAAAGTTTTGGCAAGCCGTAGAAAGAAAGGACGCTATAAACTGACCGTTTCTGAGGAACACGGAAGTAAAAAATAGATACATTTACATTCCAGAATATTTTACAATAGCCTCTTTTACAGGGGCTATTTTTTATTTTATCTTTAATTATATTTTTCATTCAAATATTATTTTATCACTGAGCGATTTACTTTGAAAAGGGATGAGAGATTAAAAAGCCTGAAGATCATTCAACGTCTTTTTAAAGAAGGAAAATCATTTTCACATTTTCCTTCCAGGGTAGTATTTCTTGAAATTGAAAGCCAGCTTTCACCCTTACAGGCTGGCTTTACAGTAAGCACCCGCCATTTCAAAAGAGCCGTTGACAGAAACCGGATAAGAAGATTAATGCGGGAATCCTATCGTTTGCAAAAAAATAATCTATTGAATTCTTTACTCATTGATCATAAAACGATCGCTGTATTTTTTATTTATACTGGAAAAATATTGCCTGGATACGATGAAGTTTTTAAAAATATGGGGCAATCTTTACAACGACTTGAAAAAATTGTTATACAACCTGATTATAAAAATAAATCCGTATAAAGCTTACTACCGGGCTTGACCGCATATTTTTCCAAATCAGTAATCCCTTCTTCCGCAAGCACTTGTTCGTCAAGAAAACAATTTCCGGTACACAGGGATGAAGGTCTTTGTAAAATATAGAATGCGCTGTCAGCAACAATTTCGGGCGTTCGGCTCCGGTTGATGATCATTTCTCCTCCAAGCAAGTTCCGTACCGCAGCTGTTGCGATGGTAGTACAAGGCCACAGCGTATTTGCAGCGATATTGTATTTTTTTAATTCACCGGATAATCCCAAAGCAATCATAGTCATATTGTATTTGCTCATTGTGTAGCCAACATGATCTGAAAACCATTTTTGGGCTAAATTGATTGGCGGTGATAAATTCAAAATGTGTGGATTATTGCCTTTTTTCAAAAATTGAATACAGGCTTTGCTGACAAAAAATGTTCCTTTTACATTAATGTCATACATCAACCCGAAAGCTTTTTGCTCAGTTTGTTCAACCGGAGTTAGAGAAATAGCCGAAGCATTATTTATGAGTATATCAATTCCGCCGAAAGTTTCTACCGCTTTTTCGACTGCATTTTTTATCTGCTCTTCAAAACGAATATCACATTGAACTGCCAATGCTTTGCCGCCTGCTTCTTCTATTTCTTTTGCGGCACTAAAAATTGTTCCTCCAAGTTTTGGATTTTCTACAGTTGATTTTGCAGCGATAACAATATGAGCACCTTCCTTTGCAAGCCTTAGTGCTATTGCTTTGCCGATTCCTCTTGAAGCGCCTGTAATAAAAGCTGTTTTATTTTTGAAACTCATAATAAATATATTTTTTTGAAATTACTTTCAAATATATCGGAATTTTTAGGGGGCAATAGTGCAGAAATTGTATTCAGAAAATGCCACACAGTGAACGAATAAATATTGCCGTTTTTAATTTTAGAACAGGAAACTTTGCTGATTCAAATTTTGTTTGTCCCGTCAACCACTTTTACTTGATAAGTTTCGGCATCTATATTAAATTGCTTTTTGTAGGCAGGCAATATTTCTGATAAAAATGATTTGACGCTTTCACTCTTTACCAGATTGATTGTACAGCCACCAAATCCGCCACCCATCAGCCTTGCACCGATCACGCCTGTATTTTCTGTTGCCGCATCTACTAAAAAATCAAGTTCTGTGCAACTTACTTCGTAAAGATTTTTCAAACCTGCATGAGTTTTAAACATCAATTTACCAAATCCTGTGAGATCATTTTCTTTTAAAAGATTTGCGGCATTGATGGTGCGCAAAATTTCTTCTACAACATATAAACATCGGGCATAAATTACAGCTCCCATTTCTTTCTTGAAAGGAAGGAGTTCATCAGGATTTTTAATGTCTCTGAAAGACTGGATATGTAAATGATTATTTAAGATGGCGAAACCTTTTTCGCATTCTTTTCTTCGTTGATTGTATTCAGAAGCGGCAAGCGAATGATGTACTTTTGTATTGATCAAAATTATTTCATACCCATCCATTCGCATCGGAATATATTCGCTTGAAACATGCATCGTATCTAATAAGATCACCGTGTTTAATTTTCCCATCATGTTCGCATATTGATCCATGATTCCACACATCACACCGGGAAAATTATGTTCCGCCCGTTGGCCAAGTAATGCCAGTTCTTTGCGACTCATTTTGAAATTGCAAAGTTCATTCAGGCTAAAAGATATCCCGCCTTCCAGTGCGGCGGATGAAGACAAACCCCCACCAATAGGAATGTTTCCACTGAAAACACAGTTGAATCCTTTTAGTGGTAAGTTCAGTTTTAGAAATTCATTCACTACACCAAGCACATAATTTTTCCATCCACTCATTTTTTTTACTTCTGAAAAAGGTATGGAAATGCTTTCATCAAAATCGATGGAATAACAATTTATCTTTTCAGAGTCGTTTGTAGAAATGGCGAAAAAAATTCCTTTATCAATAGCAGCGGGCATCACAAATCCGTCGTTGTAATCTATGTGTTCGCCAATGAGATTGATTCTTCCGGGAGAGTAAAAAAGATGTGGTTCTTCTTTGAATTTTTCTTTATAAATGTTTTTTACGTTCGATAGTGTTTCGTTCATCAAATTTTATTTAGGAAATGGATTTTGTAAGAAGTTTTGAATAAAGCAGATTGGCCAGCTTCAAGTGTAATAAGTCCGATCTTATTATTGAAGCCGTCAGGCACTCCACTTAGATTTTCAATAGCGATGCTTTTTCGATGTGGGGGTGTATAAATTTGCAGATAGGGATAAGATTCATCAGGAAAAAATTGCACTTCTATATTTTTTTGAACATTCCTTAAAACACAAAGTGGCTGGCATTCCTGTGTATCTAATGTAAAACAATTGTCCAAAAATGTATTGCCTAATTTTTCTAAAGAAGAAAATTTTTGATATTCAATGAATCTTTTTGTAGGAATTAATTCGTCGTTGAATTCAACCATATTCTTTGACTGAAATTCAAGAGATAATTCATCAATTGAATCACTCAATGTAAAATAAGGATGCCATCCATCCTGCATAGGAATCAAACCTTTATCCTGATTGACGCATTCAGTCGTAACAGTTAATTTATTTTCGGCCTCTAATTGCCACGTAACAATGCAATCGTAATCGAATGGATAGCCGGGATCTTCTGCACGGTATTCATATTTCATGGTAACGGAAGCATTCAACTCATTGGCAGATTCTGCAAGGATTGTAAACGATCTATCATACAAGACACCATGCAAGGCATGTTTAGCGGGTAAAGATTTTTGGATAAAATATTTTTTATTGCCAAAGGTGTATGTGGACTCATTCAGCCTACACACGAATGGAGATAATTTACAGCCTTTACAACCTTTTTCCATAAGTTCCTGTTCATATTCTTTGTAAGATTGATAGCTGTCGATTACATTGATTTTTTCGTTATTCTCTTCTACCACAAACTCATGTAACATAGCGCAACAAGATGGAAGAATGGAGGCGTAATTGTTAGTGACATCATTTTTTAGAATGATTTTTTCAAAGCCGGCTTCTGATTTTTTCTCTATTGAAAACATAAGGCCGAATTTACACAAAAGTATTTTCAATTTGAAGCCAGAATTTTCATAACTATTTTTTCTTCCGGAGACAGGCTGGCTTTTCCATCGTCTTTTTCAATCTTATCAAGATCCCGAATATACTTTTGCAGTTGCCGGCTTTCATAGAGAGAGAGGATGAGTGGGTGCACATAATATTTTTTACAAACCGTTCTTGTATTCCCCAAATGTTCGGATACGATGTCCAATGCCTCTACCATTTTTCTTTTGGTTTCAGTTTTTGTTTCGCAACATCCCATTGATTCTAATGCAATGAAAGCCTGAACGGTTCCAGCCCAGGTTCTAAAATCTTTAGCGGTAAAATCCTGGTGGCTTATTTCACGTATGTATGAATTTACAAGGCCTGAATCAATCGAATGACGATTACCCGCTTCATCATAATACTGAAACAATTCTTTACCAGGAACATCCCTGCATTTTTTTATGATGTTCGCGAGTTTTTTACTTTTCAATTTTATTTTATGGCCAACGCCTTTTTTCCCGGTAAAAGAAAACATGACCGCATTCCCATTAAACTTTACATGCTTGTCTTTCAAAGTGGTTAAGCCAAAAGATCCGTATTCTTTTTCGTAGAAAGCATTTCCAATCCTGATATTTGTTCGCTCCATCAGACTAACAACCGCTGCCAAAACTTTTCTTTCAGTGAGTTTGGGAATTCTTAAATCCTTTTCTAATTGTAAACGTATTTCAGGCAATGCATTTCCAAAATCATGAAGCCGGTAAAATTTTGTTTCATTTCTTAATGCATTCCAATGAGGATGATATTTATATTGTTTCCTATTTTTTGTATCGTAACCTGTTGCCTGCAAATGGCCATTTTCTTTTTTGCAAATCCAAACTTTTTCCCAGGCCGGTGGAATTACCAAATGTTTTATTCTAAGTAATTCCTCATCATCTTTGATTATTTCATTTTTATAATAATATTCGAACTTTTCGCCTTTCTTTTTTCTTTCGATCCCCGGCTCTTTATCCGTTACATAAAACAGATGCGCAGCCCGTGCTGTTTTTTCTTCATCTTTTATAATACTCCTAAGTTTTTTTTTAGAAACTTTTGGAAGCTCAGATACTGTCTCGCTCATAGGATTTATTTTAACCATTGACAACTTCTCCTCCGTTAGGATGTAACACCTGGCCTGACATATAACCCGAATCGATATTTGATGCTAAAAATAAATAAGATGGTGCCACTTCAGCCGGTTGGCCACCACGATGCATGGGCGTACCCGCGCCATGCTCAGATTCTTTTTTATCCGGCGAAGAGGAAATAATTAAGGGCGTCCAGATTGGCCCGGGTGCAACTGCATTTACACGAATTCCTTTTTCAACTAAATTATTACTGAGACTTCGCGTAAATGTAACAATCGCACCTTTGGTAGCAGAATAATCTATTAATGAAGGATGACCATGATACGCTGTAACAGAAGCCGTATTTATGATTGAGCTTCCTTTTTTCATGTAAGGCAACGCTGCTTTGGTAATCCAAAACATAGAGAAAATATTTGTTTCAAAAGTTTTGAGCAGGTTTTTAGTGGTGATTTTTTCGAGTGAATTTGCTTCTTCCTGCGTGCCGGCATTGTTGATCAGAACATCAATTCTTCCAAACTTTTTTATGGCGTTACTGACCGCTTCTTTACAAAAATCTTCATCCCTCAAATCGCCAGCGATCAGCAAACACTTCTTACCATAAGATTCTATCTTTTCCCTGGTATCATTCGCGTCTTCATGTTCATCCAAATAAACGATAACTACATCAGCTCCTTCGTTTGCAAATAATAAGGCACAAGCTTTCCCAATACCGCTATCAGCACCGGTTATAAATAAAATTTTATTTTCCATCCTGGTTCCTTTAGCACTCTTTGGTGTGGTATCGGGAATTGATGACATCTTTCTGGATGATTTTGTTTTGATTTTTGTTTTAATTCCGACCTCTCCTGGTTTATCAAGTTTCTTCATTTGTAAGATTTTAGAGTTGAGTATTTTGTTCTACAAATTGGTTAATGACATTTTTGGATTAACCGACTTTCAAACAAAATATTTTTAGCAATTCTAGTTCTGGTCAGACTTTTAAGATGAGGATTTTTTTTGGCTTTTTCTTTTGGAATGTTCAGTTTTAAGTTTTTTTTCTTTGTCTTTTTTACCACCAAGTGCCGCTAATTTAAGTTGGGTGTTGCTTCCCGCTGAAACAACACCAGTCTGCCTTTTATCATTGGTTTCGGTTCCCAGTTCATTGCTGCCCATTGATGGATTGGTTATTCTTTCTTTATCTGCCATGTTATTTCGTATTTGATTTATAATTTTCAATGAAAAATATATGCCAGAATGAATTATGTTTCTGCAATTTTTTTAAATGAATAATGATGTTATTTTACACAATGAACTTTTTGGCGCATGCATTTCTGTCTTTCAATGATCCTGATATTTTAACCGGAAATATGATTAGTGATTTTGTAAAAGGGAAAAAAAAATTTGACTATCCTTTATCAATTCAGAATGGAATTTATTTACATCGCCAGATTGACAACTTTACTGATTTTCATCCGGTAACAGGAAGAGCAAAAGAATATTTCCGTTCTCCATATCGCTTGTATTCAGGCGCTTTTGTTGATATTGTGTACGATCATTTTCTTGCACGGGATGAAAAACAATTTAGGGACAATGACGGACTTGAAAATTTTACCAAATCAACTTTTAATTTTCTTGATGATAGGATTCTTTATTTTCCTGCTGCTTTTGAAAAAATGTTTCCATACATGAAATCGCAAAACTGGCTATTTGAATATCGTTACAGGGAAGGAATCCACAAAAGTTTTGCAGGCCTTGTTCTTCGGGCAGCGTATTTGAAAGAATCAGAAATTGCATTCGAAATATTCAACGAACATTATGACGCATTTGAAAGTTATTACCAGGAATTTTTTCCTGAATTGAAAAAATTCGCTTTTGAAAAACTACAAACTCTCATTCATTAGATCGCTTGATTACTTCCTTGATAAATTTCGTAATTGGTAAATTCAAATTCCTAATTATTTATTCGTTTACTGCATTATTAGTTATTTTGTAAAAATGGCTTGAGTAATACTTCATGAACGACTCAAAAAATATTATCAACTTTTAAATAAAAATATTGTGAAACAGGAAACAAAATTCATCCATGCAGGAGCAGAGCCTGATCCATCAACAGGCGCTATTATGGTCCCGATTTATCAAACTTCGACTTTTGTACAGGAAAGCCCCGGTGTACACAAAGGATATGAGTATGCAAGAACACAGAATCCTACCCGACATGCGCTGGAGACCGCTTTGGCCGTTGCTGAAAATGGGAAACATGGATTGTGTTTCGCCAGCGGTTCTGCTGCGGCAGATGCGGTCGTTAAGTTATTAAATCCTGGAGATGAAATAATTGCTGCCAATGATATGTATGGCGGAACTTATCGTCTTTTTACGAAGATTTTTCAGAAATATGGTTTGATATTTCATTTTATAAATATGCAGGATGCAAATGAAGTTTCAAAATTTATCAATAAAAATACAAAGCTTGTCTGGACAGAAACGCCGACAAATCCGATGATGAATATCACTGATATTGCAGCGGTTGCGGAAATTACAAAGAAGAACCATGTGATGCTTTGTGTAGATAATACTTTCGCATCTCCTTATCTTCAAAATCCACTCGATTTGGGTGCAGACATTGTTGTACATTCTGCTACCAAATACATTGGCGGGCATAGTGATTGTGTACACGGTTGTGTAATTATCAATGATGACAGTATCTACGAACGGGTAAAATTTATCCAAAATAGTTGTGGCGCAGTTCCCGGCCCGCAGGATTGTTTTTTGATCCTGAGGGGATTGAAAACACTTCATGTGCGTATGAAACGCCACTGCGAAAATGGTGAGAAAATTGCTCATTGGTTGAGGCAAAATCCAAAAGTGGACAAAGTATTTTGGGCAGGATTTGAAGACCATCCCAATCACGGAATCGCGAAAAAACAAATGCGCGGTTATGGAGGAATGATGAGCTTTACTTTGAAAGATGATCGCATTGACGCAGCAAAAAAAGTACTTTCTTCAACCAAACTTTTTTCTCTGGCAGAAAGCCTTGGCGGTGTTGAAAGTCTTATCGGGCACCCCGCTTCAATGACTCATGCGAGTATTCCCCGTGAAGAAAGATTGAAGAACGGATTAGTAGATTCGTTGATCAGGTTAAGTGTGGGGATTGAAGATATAGATGATTTGATTGACGATTTGAATAAAGCGATCGGATAGCAGAGCTGTTTATTTTTGAGAGGGCTTTAAATTTTTATTACCCATACAAAGTGTGAAAAAAGAATACAGAGAAGAGTTGAAGAAATTCCTCGATCAGAAAGTAATTCAATTTAATAATCCTGGTTTTATTGAAGAAGATCCGGTCTGTATTCCACATCTATATTCGAAAAAACAAGATATCGAAATTGCCGGTTTTTTTTCAGCCATATTTGCATGGGGTATCAGGAAAACCATCATCAACAAATGCAAATTGCTTTTGCAATTAATGGATAACGCTCCGTATGATTTTTGTTTGAATCATACGGATAATGAATTGAAGAAACTGGAAAAATTTTGTCACCGGACGTTTAACGGTACAGATCTTTTGTATTTCGTTTCTTTCTTAAAATTCCATTATTCGAATAACGAGTCTTTAGAAAGCGCTTTTTTTAATGAAAAGAGTTTGAGCCAACCGGGTCATATTGTAGAAAGCGCATTGAATTATTTTTATAGTTATTTTTTTTCTCTTGATGAAGTTCCTGAAAGAACGAAGAAGCATATTGCAACGCCACAAAAAAACTCCAGTTGTAAAAGATTGAACATGTATTTAAGGTGGATGGTGCGCGACGATAATAAAGGTGTTGATTTTGGTTTGTGGAAAAAAATTTCGACTTCACATTTGATTTGTCCTGTCGATGTACATGTAGCAAGAGTTTCGAAGCAGTTCAATTTACTGAATAGAAAACAAGTAGATTGGTTGGCTGCTATTGAATTAACGGAGTCACTAAAAAAATTTGATCGGGATGATCCGGTAAAATATGATTTTGCTTTATTTGGTTTGGGGGTTTCAAAAAGATATTAGTTTTAAAAATTGTAAGTTCAATTGTAAACAATCTTTTTGAATCAAAATAATTTGAAGCTTGGAGCCAGAAGATCAACAATCCCTTCCTGATAAAATATTTTCTGAGACAAATTCTATTACAGAAAAACCGAATGAGGAAATACGCAGAAGATTAATCTTTTTGATAAATGAATTAATCAATAAGGACTTCTATGCGCTGCTGCAATTGCTTTACCGTGTTGATGTGGATGAAAAAAAAATCAGCATCTGTTTAGATAAAAATTTTGAGAAAGATGCGGCATTGGTTTTTGCAGATTTGATTATTGAAAGACAAATACAAAAGATAGAAACCCGGAAACAATTCAGCAAACCCAGGCGGACTGAGACGGATGAAGAAGAGTGGTAAAACCCTTATATAAATTACGAAATTAGTGTTGCTTTTTTTTTATACATCAACCTTTGCACTTCCTCTTTATTTTCTTTTTCTTTTTCCAGGTCGAAACCGGTACCGAAAACTTTATCCCAAAAATGGGAACTCACTCCAAAACCTTTTTGTTCACTTTTATAATGATGCAAATGATGATTGCGCCAGATCGGCTTCATCCATTTGAAAGGAGGATTCCACGCGTGGATAGCATAATGCATGCTGCCGTAAAGAAGATACCCTAAAATAAATCCGGGAAAAAAAGCGAATGAACTCGTACGCATCCCTGCGTACATCAAAAAAAACACAATTGATGCGATTATGATACTTGGTACCGGTGGCATAAACAACCGTTGCTTATCTCTCGGAAATTCATGATGATTTCCGTGCAACACATAGCTGATTCTTTGTGCCCGCGGATTATCACTTGCCCAGTGAAAAACAAAACGATGCATCATATATTCGAAGAATGTCCAGAAAAATACACCGCCCAAAAATAGCAAAATGATACTGATTGCCGCAATTCCATATTTGTGGTTTGCATAATATGGTAAAAAGATAATTAGTGGCAGATATAATCCCCAGATGACGAGCGGATGGGTTTTAGTAAAGTACTCTAAGTATTGGTTTCTGAAGATTTGGGCCTGGCCTTTATTATGAATTTTCTCGAATTTCATACGCGTTCATTTCCTTTAACAAAAGTACGCGAAAAATATACCATTTTTATAATTTGGGAAATCCTCGTTCAAGAAAAAAATCATTATAAAATCGATCAAATGAATTTCTTTAGACTGTAGAAAATATTCCAAATTTCCCCGGATTGAGACTCAGGTATCCCATTGTAATCCTATGGGTTTTACATCCTCTTAAAAAAAATTATCTTGCAAGACAATAAAACCTATTCAATGAAATTAGTTTCCTATCTAAAAGAAGAGCGTGAACAGTTGGCCATTTTGGTAAATGGATTATTATTTGATACAGATCATTTACATCCAAATTTACCGGTAACGATGTCCATGTTTTTGAATTACTGGGATGATTTTTTTCCTATTGCCCATACACTGAATAAAACATTGACCGCAGGTACGGATCGTTATCGGGCGATATTGTTGGAAGAAGTGGATTTATTGGCGCCGCTTCCAGGCCCTGCCAGTCTTCGTGATGCATATGCTTTTCGCCAACATGTGGCTACTGCCCGAAAAAACAGGAAAGTGGATATGATTGCAGAATTTGATCAGTTTCCGGTCTTTTATTTTGGCAATCACAACAGCGTCACCGGCCCCGGAGACATAATTTGTATGCCTGATCATTTACAAAAACTGGATTTTGAATTGGAGATAGCAATTGTTATTAACAAACCCGGAAAAAATATAAAAGCGTCTGAAGCAGATAAATATATTGGGGGTTATATGATTATGAATGACCTGAGCGCGCGCACTTTACAAATGGAAGAGATGAAATTGAATCTGGGACCTGCTAAGGGAAAAGATTTTGCTACAGCGATGGGCCCATGGCTTGTAACGCCGGATGAATTGGAAGACTACAAAATTCTTCCAAAAGAATTTCATGTCGGTAATGCATACAATTTAAAAATGACTTGCAGCGTAAATGGAGTGCTGGTTAGCGAAGGAAATTTTTCAGATATGGATTGGACGTTTGGAGAAATTATCGAAAGAGCCAGCTATGGCGTGCAATTGTTTCCAGGTGACGTAATTGGAAGCGGAACCGTTGGTAGTGGCTGTTTCCTCGAACTGAACGGAACCGGGAAGTTGAACGATCCTGATTATCAGCCGCAATGGTTGAAAGAAGGCGACGAAATAGAAATGGAAATTGAAGGACTTGGGAAATTAAAAAACAGGATTGTAAGAGATGAGAGTGAATTTTCAATTCTTGAATTGAAGAAAAATATCCACTGATTTTTCAGTAAACGAATAAATAATTCGAATTTTTATTTCTCATAAATATTATTTCATTCGGAGTGAATATTGTTATTTAATATTTGTTGGCATTTTATTCGATAGTACTTTTCATAGTTCTCTTACCAGAAACATAACATTTGTTCGAATCGTAACTTTTAAAATTATTCATTAATGCATCCTAATCCTAAGTTGAAAGGACAGAGCGCTTTGGTAACCGGAGCCAATAGTGGCATTGGCGAAGCGGTTGCGATCGCATTGGCAAACGATGGTGCCAATGTGGTTGTAAATTATGTAACCCACCCGGAAAAAGCTGACGCTGTTGTAAAGCAGATTGAAAAAAATGGAGGCCATGCTAGTGCAATCAAAGCGGATGTTAGTAATGAAAGTGAAGTGCAATCTATGTTTCAGCAAATGATACAAGAATTTGGAACGATAGATATTTTGGTAAATAATGCTGGTATTCAAAAAGATGCACCTTTTGAAAGTATGAGTCTTCACGATTGGCAAAAGGTAATTGATGTTAATCTTACCGGTCAATTTTTGTGTGCCCGGGAAGCTGTGAAAGAATTTTTAAGACGCGGGGTAATTCAGGAAAGAAGCTGTGCCGCCGGAAAAATTATTTGTATGAGCAGTGTTCATCAGATTATTCCCTGGGCCGGACATGTAAATTATGCTTCGAGCAAAGGTGGAATAGAGATGATGATGAAAAGTATGGCCCAGGAACTGGCACCAAAAAAAATACGTGTAAACGCAATTGGCCCCGGTGCGATACAGACTCCGATAAATAAACCTGCATGGAGCACGCCTGAATCGCTTGATAAATTACTTACACTAATTCCGTATAAACGCATTGGCGTTCCGGGTGATATTGGAAAAGTTGCTGTTTGGCTGGCGAGCGATGAATCAGACTATTTGGTTGGTACTACCATTTTCGCTGATGGCGGCATGCTGCTTTATCCCGGATTTTCGACCAATGGGTAGAGAGGAATGAGCAAATAATATCCTTTTCATAAATTAAAAGGCTTCCATTGAAACAATAGCCAAGAAATAATGAAAAATATGTTGCAATGAAGAGTGAAAACCCTGAATTAAAAAGATTAGAAGAGAATGAAAGTAAAAATATTCCTTTAGAAAAATGGGGCCCATATTTATCGAATCGTCAATGGGGAACAGTTCGCGAAGATTATAGTGAAAACGGGGATGCATGGAATTATTTTCCGCACGATCACGCCCGCAGCAGGATTTACCGTTGGGGCGAAGATGGTTTAGGTGGCATTTCAGATCTCAATCAGCAATTGTGTTTTGCACTTGCTTTATGGAATGGGAAAGATTCGATTTTAAAGGAACGTTTATTTGGATTGTCGAATCCACAGGGAAACCATGGTGAAGATGTAAAGGAACTTTATTATTATCTGGATAATGTTCCGACGCATTATTACATGAAATATTTGTATAAATATCCCCAGGCCGCCTATCCTTATGAAGACATTGAAAATGAAAATAGAAAACGTGGAAAGCTTGATCCGGAATATGAAATTCTTGATAACGGAGTTTTCAATGAGGGTAAATATTTTGATGTCTATATCGAATATGCCAAAGAAAGTAGCAATGATATTTATATAAAAATAGAAGTAGTAAACAGGGGGGATGAAAAAGCCGCTATAACAGTATTGCCGACCTTGTGGTTTTACAATAGCTGGCAATATAACAACGAAGAGAACAAGCCTGCTATCAGCTTTTTATCGGATCAATCCATTAAAGCTACTCATGAAAAATTAGGCGATTATTATTTGTATTTTCAAAAAACAAATAATGTAATTTTCACAGAAAATGAGACCAATTTTCAGCGGCTTTTCAATAGACCCAATTTAACCGGTTTCGTAAAAGATTCTTTTCACGATGCTATAATTCACGGAACGGACTTTCAAAAATTAAAACAAAAAAAAGAAGGAACGAAATGTTCGCCTGTTTATTATCTGGATATAAACCCCCGGGAATCAGAAACAATTTACTTACGACTTACGGATATAAAATCGGTCGATTATTTTCCAACAGGTTTTCAGGACATTTTCACAAAAAGAAAGAAAGAAGCTGATACTTTTTATAATAACGTTCATCCCGATTCATGCACTGAGGATGAAAAAAATATTCAGCGCCAGGCTTTTGCAGGTCTTCTGTGGAATAAGCAATATTACCATTATGATGTAGGCCGATGGCTTCATACAAGCGATGGTATTACACCCGTTTCAGAAGAAAGGGAGAATGGAAGAAATCATCAATGGAAATATTTAAAGAACCAGGATGTTTTATCAATGCCTGATGACTGGGAATATCCATGGTATGCCGCATGGGATCTGGCTTTTCACTGTATAACTATGGCCGTTATTGATCCGGTTTTCGCAAAGCATCAATTGATCTTATTGATGCGGGAATGGTATATGAGTCCACAGGGGCAATTGCCTGCATATGAATGGGATTTTGGAGACGTAAATCCACCTGTGCATGCTTTCGCTGCGCTACAGGTTTACAAAACTGAAGAGCGATTATACGGAAAAAAAGATCTGGTCTTTTTGAAAAGTATTTTCCAAAAACTAATCATCAATTTCACCTGGTGGATCAACCGGAAAGATGCAAACGGTAATAGCATTTTTGAAGGAGGGTTTTTAGGACTGGATAATATTGGCTTATTCAATCGCAGTATCGTCCTTCCGGATGATGTGCTCCTTGAACAAACTGATGGAACCAGCTGGATGGGAATGTATGCTTTGGACATGATGAATATGGCCCTTGAAATTGCGATGCATGATATTTCATTTGAAGACACTGCAACAAAATTTTATGAACACTTTGTAATCATTGCTGAAGCACTTAACCAACTTGGTTTGTGGGATGAAAAAGATCATTTCTTTTATGATGTGCTTTCCTTGAATAAATCAGATACTTACCCTTTGAAAGTCCGCTCTGTTGTTGGCCTCTCACCGTTATTTGCCGTCACGGTAATTCAGAAAGAAGTCTTTGAAGCGCTCCCGGATTTTACAAAACGTATGGAATGGTTTCATAACTATCGAGAGACTAATAATTTGTTTATGCCAAGTGAGGAGAATAAAAGTTTTGATTGCACGTTACTTTCTTTGGTCGATAAAGAGAAGTTGAAATATTTACTGGAAAAATTGTTGGATGAATCAGAATTTCTTTCAGAAGGTGGCATACGGGCGTTGTCAAAATTTTACGACAAAAATCCGTATACAATAGATTATGCCGGTAAAAATTATTCGATACACTATGATCCGGGGGATTCCACTTCTGATATGTTTGGAGGAAATTCGAACTGGCGCGGCCCCGTTTGGATGCCGATAAATTATTTGTTTATAAATGCATTCAAAACCTTTGGATATTTTTACGAAGAGGAATTCAAAATTGAGTTCCCGACACATTCGGGGAAGTATGCAACGCTGACAGAAGTTTCGAATGAAATAACCCGCCGTCTACTGCATATTTTTGAAAAGAATGATCAAAATGAAAGGTTGACAAATGGAAAATACAATTGGTTTTATAAGAAAGAAGAAAATAAAGATTTGATTTTATTCCATGAATATTTTCATGGTGATTCATTGCGTGGTCTGGGAGCCAGTCATCAAACAGGCTGGACAGCCCTTATTGCTAATTTGATTTCAGATTTGAAAGAGGAAGATGAATCGTAAAATATTTATTCGTGCCTTACTGTCAACAAAGCCACTGATTCAATATGATGTGTATGAGGGAACATATCGACGGGTTGTATTTTTTCAACCTGATATTTTGCATTCATCAATTGCAGATCGCGCGCTTGCGTGGCAACATTACAACTTACATAAATGATTTTTGGTGCGGCTATTTCTAATAATTTGGCAGTGAGTTTACTATGAAGTCCTGCACGCGGAGGATCCACAATTACTACATCCGGGCTACCATTTAATTTGAAAAAGTTATCATCACAAATCTCAATTACATCACCTGAAAAAAACCGCGCTGTGCGAAGATCATTGAACGCTGCATTTTCTTTTGCATCATTAATTGCCTCTTCGATTACATCAACGCCGATAATCTTTTTTGCATTACTGCTCAGAAATATTCCGATGCTTCCCGTTCCACAATAAAGATCATAAACGATTTCATTCCCTTTTAAAGCTGCAAATTCTTTCACCACATTATATAAAACTTCAGCCTGTTTTGTGTTGGTTTGAAAAAAAGATTTTGGAGAGATTTTGAAATTAAAATCTCCCAGCTTTTCAACGACATATCCTTTTCCGGAAAATATTTTGGGTTCAAGATCGTTCATACTATCATTCCATTTTTGATTGATGGTATAAAGTAAGGTAGTTATGGCCGGAATTTCTTTCAATAAATAATTGCAGATACGATCTATCTGATCTTTGTCTTCATTCCCGAAAAATAGATTCACCATCAATTCTCCGGTCGTGCAATTTCTGATGATCACATTTCTTAAAAATCCTTTATGTTCTTTGATATCATAATAGGAGTAATTATTTTTTTCAGCAAATTCGCGGAGCGTATTCCTGATTAGATTATTTACATCATCCATTAACCAACATTCTTTGATGTCAATAATTTTATCGTATAGTTTTGGAACATGGTATCCAAGTGCGCCTCCGGGCCATTTTTCTTCTCCGAGATTTTCGAATTCTTCGGGAGTTAAATATTTCTTGTTGCTAAAAGTAAATTCGAGTTTATTTCTGTAGTATCTGGTATTTTCAGACCCCATGATCGGCATCACGGAAGTATCAATTTTCCCGATTCTTTTGATGATGTCTTTTACTTCCTGCTCTTTGTACTCAAGCTGTTTTTCGTATGGAAGCATTTGCCATTTGCAACCCCCGCAGATCCCGAAATGAATGCAAAAAGGCGTTACTCTTTCCGCACTCAATTCAATAATTTTACTCACTTTTCCTTCAGCCCAATCTTTTTTATTTTTTGTAATTAATACATTCACTATATCGCCCGGAACGGCGCCTTCTATAAAAATTACTTTACCGTCTATACGTGCCAGAGCCTTCCCTTCGGCGGCATACCCCGTTACAGGGATGTTTTCTAAAACAAACTTTTTTCTTTTCACGTTGGCAAAAATAATTGATGTGTGTCTATAAATAAGTCTGAGTCTTATTTTGATATGCCAACCGGTTTACGGTTCTGAAACAAAAATAGTTTGAGTAAAATTATAATTCAGTTTATTTATTGATTTACTACAAAACAGGCAGGATCGATCCTTTTTTTGTTGTGAATCTGTTTCAGTGAATTATGAAAATGTTAACTATTTTATTGACCTATTGTTTCCAATTCAAATTGAATATTTTTGTTGATCATTCTCAGTCAAATGAAAATAACTTTTTCACTTTTGCTATCCTGCTTTGCTATTACTTTTTCAAATGCGCAAGGCTATAAGGTTATATTACAATCTCCTGATTACAATAGCGGCCTTGCCTATTTCACTTATTATTACGGCAAAAATATGAACGTGCAGGATTCCGCAATGATAAACTCCAAAGGGATTGCTGTTTTCGCAGGGAAAGAAAAATTGTTACCAGGCGTTTATTCGATTGTGTTTCCTGGGAAAAATAAATTATTTGATTTTTTGGTTGATAAAGGTCAGAACATACATATAAAAGCAGACACAACTGATTTGCTCAACAAAACAGAAATTACCGGATCAAAAGAAAATATTCTTTTTGAGCAATACCAAAAATTTGTAAACTCAAAAGGAAAATTTCTGCAAGAAGAATTGGAAGCGTATAAAAGATCTAGAACAAAAGAAGATAGTGTTGCTCATGAAAAGAAATACAAAAAATTATCAGACGAACTAAATGAATACCGGAACAAATTGATAATAGATCATCCAGAATCCATGCTGGCAGCACTTTTGGTAAGTATGAAAGAGCCACCGGTTTTAAATTTACATCCTGAAACCAAAGAGGATTCATTAAAAAATTATCAGTATTATAAGAAGCATTATTGGGATGGAATTTCGTTTATGGATGACCGTATTATTCGAACTCCTTTCTTTTTACCAAAGTTGGAGCAATATTTTCGAAACGTAATTTCGCCCGTTCCCGATTCGATTATAAAAGAATCTGATTACTTTTTATTATTGGCCAGATCTGCTCCTGAGATGTATAAATTTTTATTGAACTGGTTAACAGATGAATATATTAATCCCAAATACATGGGACAGGATGCAGTTTTTGTACATCTTTTTGAGAAATACCATTCGAAAGGAATTTCGAAATGGCTGAATGAAAAACAAATAAAAGCAATTTCAAACAGAGCATATATGTTGATGTCTAATCTGATTGGTCAACAGGCCGCAGATCTTCAAATGGTTGATTCCAATGGAGTCAGCAGCTCTCTTTATAACGTCAAAGCCGATTATGTGGTTGTTTGTTTTTGGGATCCTACGTGTGGCCATTGCAGGGTGCAGGTTCCGCGCCTCGATTCAATTTATAAAGCCAAATGGAAAAATGAGAACGTAAAAATTTATGGAGTGCTTACTGAAACAAAAGATTTTCAGCAATGGAAAGAGTTTATCAATAAAAACAAGATGAATAAATGGGTAAACGTTTATGAAACCGATGCACAACGAAAAATAATTGAAGAGTCAAAACAAGCTTCTTACAAACAATTGTATGATGTAATCCAAACGCCTACTTTGTTTCTTTTAGATAAGGATAAAAAAATTATTGCAAAGAAATTGACTATGGAACAATTGGACGATCTGCTTGATGTGAAGATCAAAAATCAGTCAAACAAGGTATTAAAATAGCGATCGGAATAATTTATAGTAAACAAAGAAATTCCTTCAAAATACAATTAATGAAAAAACTGCTCCTCTGGCTTGTGTTTACATTTTTTATGATCATTACTCATAGTCAAACGCTTTTTACATACGGGAATCATTCTGTAAGTTCCGGCGAGTTTTTGAAGGCATTCAATAAAAATAAAACATCCGAAATAAATTTTACAAAAGCATTACGCGATTACCTCAATCTTTATATTGACTACAAATTAAAAGTCCAGGCCGCCAGTGACATGCAACTTGATACGCTTCCCTCGTTAGTGGCAGATCTACAGAATTTTCGGAGCCAGATTCAGGGGAATTATTTAATTGACGAACCTACAGTAAACAGGTTGGTCTATGAAGCGTTCAATAGAGGTCAAAAGGATATTCACACGATTTACTATTTTATTAGTGCTCCTGAAGATATGGATTCTTTGAAACTTTCAAACACGGTTAAAGAGATTGCTGGTAAATTAAAAGATAATAAACCCGAAAAAGAAATTCTTTCAACAATAAATACATCTTATCAGGTGAAGGTTGAAAAAAATGATGCCGGTTTTATAACTGTTTTTTCTTTGCCATATGAATTTGAGAATATAATTTATACATTAAAACCAGGCCAGGTTAGTATTCCTTACAAAACCAAAAAGGGCTGGTATGTTTTTAAAAATGTTAGCGAAAGGAAAGCCGTTGGGAAAATTTCTATTGCGCAGATATTATTTGCTGTTCCGGAAGGGGATGAGTTACAAAAAGAAAAAATCAGGAAGTTAGCTGATTCGGTTTACATCGCATTGCGAAATGGAAGCGACTTTTCTATGCTTGCAAAACAATTCAGCGATGACAGAACTACATTCATGAATGGCGGTAAGGTGCCGGAATTCGGAACCGCCAGTTACGATTCCGTTTTTGAGAATCAGGCTTTTAATCTTAAAAACGACCATGATATTTCCCCACCTTTTGAAACTAAATTTGGTTACCATATCATCAAGAGGATTGCTGCAATGCCCGTCCCTTCTACAACAGATGACGAAGCGTTTATGTATAATTTAAAACAGGAAGTTTTGAATGACAAGCGTGCCGAAATCGCAAAACAAAAATTCTTTAAAGAAATAAAACCACTAATCGGTTATGAAAAGGAATATGTAAATGAAGAAAACCTTTGGCGTGTCAGTGATAGTTCTTTGCTGGTCAACAGAAATGTAACGTCTGGGAATGTAAATGAAAACACGACGCTGTTTTATTTTAACGATCATCAAAAAGTAAAAGTGCGTGACTGGATTCTTTATTTGAGAAATTCAAATAAAGTGGTTCCTGGAGAAAGACATGATTCTTATACTAAAATATTCTCTGATTTCATAAATGCGTCTGCTGCCACAAATTATGCATCCCGTTTGGAAAATTTCAATGAGGGTTTCAAAGCGCGGATCGAAGAATTTAAAGAAGGGAATATGCTTTTTGAAATTATGACAAAGAAAATTTGGGCAAAGGCATCCGAAGATACTAATGCGCTACAACAGTATTACAAGTCGCACATTCAAAACTATTTTTGGAATGCAAGTGCGGAGGCAGTCATTTTTTCATGCTCGAATGGGAAGATGGCTGACAATACAATCAGACAATTGGAAAATGGAAAAAGTTGGCGACAAATAATGAAGGATGATCCTTCGCATATTCAGTGTGATTCTGGAAGATTTGAATTAGAGCAATTACCGGTCGTTGATCGCAAAAATTTTAGAAGCGGCTTTATCACAAAACCTGAGATCAATAAGAACGATAGTACTGCTGTTTTTATAAAAATACTAAATCTATACACCCCGCACCAACCAAGGGATTTTCAGGATTCGCGCGGATTAGTGGTGAGTGATTATCAAAATTATCTGGATGAAAAATGGGTCGAACAATTGAAGAAAAAATACCCGGTAAAAGTGAATGAACAGGCTTTTAAAAAATTATTAAACAGTAAGAAATTTTAATTTCTTTCGTTCGTCATAATTGGAAATATGTTTCCTTTTAGCAAATATTTATGCAATTGAGTTTTTCAAATCAATCTGTTGGCAAACTTTTTGAAAGATACCGCGCAAAGAAATTTTAAATACTAAAAACTAAACAATGAAAAAACTATTGGCAATTGCTTTGTGTACAGGGTTGTTCATGAATGCGAAATCACAAAAGATCTATGTACAAGGTGGAGTAAATCTTGCAAATATTTCTACATCAAATTCTGGAGCAACAGAAAAAAACAATATGCTTACTACATTCAATGCCGGCATAATGGGTCGTTCAAATTTAGCAGAACCAATTGCATTGGAAGCCGGATTGTTGCTGGATGGCAGAGGATCAAAAGCAAACACTTACATCAACTCTTCGACAGATGATAATTACGTTAAAACGAGGTTCAATCCGCTTTATCTTGAAGTTCCGGTGAATTTGATTATCAGGCTACCACTTCAGAGTAAGTCTAATATTTTTATAAATGCCGGTCCTTATATTGCGATGGGTATTGCCGGAAAATCTAAGGTTGAAAGTAAATTTCTTGGAGTAGTTACAAACTCTACCAAGGATATCAAATTCAATAATGACAATCCTACAACTTCCGACCAGGAAGATGCAAGCTATGATAAACTCAAAAGATTTGATTATGGCGTTAACCTGGGGGCAGGCTTCGATTTAGGAAAAATATTATTGAAAGCAAATTATGGTTTGGGACTTGCAAAAATTAATTCTACTCAAACCAATAATAGTTCAAACGATAAAAATAAATACCGTACTGTTAGCATCTCATTAGGTGTTCCTTTCGGCGGAAAATAAATTTTATTATTAAAAAAAAAGGCTGCTGAGTTACAACTCAGCAGCCTTTTTTTTGAGGAACATTTGTTTAAATAATCCTTTTTGCCACTTCTGCAACAATATCAGGTTTTCCCAGTGTATAATAATGTAAAACCGGAACTCCTTCTTTTTTAAGTTCTTCCGATTGGTGAACCAGCCATTCTTTACCGACAATTTCTACTTCCTGATCAGTCTTGCATTTTATGATTTCATTGCTTAATTCTTTTGGAATATCCACATGGAAAGTGCGTGGTAAAACAGAAAGTTGTTTTTTGGAAGTAATCGGTTTCAATCCGGGAATAATGGGGATTGAAATTCCAATTTCCCTGCATTTTTTTACGTAGTCAAAATATTTTTGATTGTCGAAAAACATTTGCGTAGTGATATAATCCGCTCCTGCGTCCACCTTCATTTTTAAATATCGCAAATCGCTTTCAAGATTTGGCGCTTCAAAATGTTTTTCGGGATACCCCGCCACACCAATGCAAAACTTTGTTTTATTCCCATCGCGGATATCATCTTCTAAATAAATTCCGTTGTTCAGATTAGCGGCCTGTTTCAAGAGATCAATTGCATAAGCATGCCCATGTTTTTCCGGCTCAAAAACCGTTTCATTTTTTGCTGCATCTCCTCGAAGTAATAATACATTATCTATGCCCAGAAAAGCGAGATCAATCAATGCATTTTCTGTTTCCTGCAAATTGAAACCGCCACAAATCAGATGAGGAACAGCATCAATTTTATAATGATTCATAATCGCCGCACATATTCCTACAGTACCGGGTCTTTTCCGTATCTCTATTCTTTCAAATGTGCCGTCCGCTTTCTTTTTAAAAACCTGTTCGCTACGGTGATACGTCACATTAATAAAAGCCGGATTAAATTCCATTAAGGGATCTAAATGGTTGTAAATGGATTCAATTGTTTTTCCTTTTAATGGCGGCAAAATTTCAAAAGAAATAGCAGTCCCTTTTGATTCTTTTATGTGATCAGTTACTTTCATATATTATGATAGATGCAAACTTAAGTGGAAAATGATTATATCCAAAGAATTGAGATTGGATTATGAGGAAGATTTAGATGAGAAATTTTGTTCACTACTTCAATGGATAAAAAATGCGAGAATTCCGGTTACCACTAAAGTTATTCCGGTAATAATACCTGCATTATGTTCGAGCGAATGCCAATTGAGTTTTAGAATTCCCAGATAGGCAAAACGTACTAATATGACCATTCCGGCTGTTGTAATAATCAAATACAAAAATGCAATAAACCAAATTAGCCATGGTGCCTGTGCTCCCGCTAATAAAAAATAAGCTTCAATTTCCATGCAAGGTGAAAGAAACATAGCAAGTACCAATGCGATGATAATCTTTTTTTTGGAATGCTTTATTTTAATCCCTTCATTCAAATGAAAATGCTGGTGATTATGATGGCGGTATATAAACACAATCCCAAGGACAATTAAAATTACCGGTGCAAAAAAATGGGTAAAATATTCAATGTTGTCAGCCAGTTGAGCGCCAACAAAAGCAAGAAGGAATCCAATAATAACAGTGCTGAGGCCGTGGGCCACGGCAGAAATAAAAGTGACTCTTGTTACTTCCTGTAAGGTCCATTTTTCTTTTTTCCCGATGGCGATAACCGGAAGCCAATGGTTCGGAATTGTGGCATGCAATAAACTTAAAATGATACTACCTACAATAATACTGATCATGCAATTAAAATGTTGGAATAAAAATAATCACCCGCAGATTGAACTGAGGTAAAATAGGATGCAAGATAGTTTGAAGTGAGTTTTTCTGAAGACAAAAATATAAGTCCATAAAAAAAGCCTGTGTATTTTTATTACAAAGGCTTACAATTTAAAATGCTGTAGGGGAAGGGTTCGAACCTTCACGAGGCAGTTAGCAAT
>JBDTKF010000069.1:0-11318 GCA_039935455.1 Ginsengibacter sp. | reverse complement strand
GCTTTTAATCTGATTTTGAATATTCATTTCCAGGCTGTTAACGGTAGCTAACACGCCGATGATACAAAAGATTCCAAATGAAATTCCAATCAGAGACAAGGAAGTACGCAATTTGTTTACCATCAGTTCCTGCATGGTAAGCCGAAAAGAATTGGCAAGAATATTAAGTGTTTTGCGCATGAATACAAATTTAATGGATACTGATTGTAAGAATCCAAAAATATGCTGAAAGGCAAAATGCTTTTATGATAGTTATTGTTAAGTATCAGCAATCATCGTGCGCTTCATAAATTTGATTTCTGTAATTTGCAACTCATAATTTTTTTTATTGACATCTACAGAAGAAAATTTACGGCTTCAAAGAATCATCATTCTTGTTGCTATAATATTATTTATTGTAAAATTAGTTGCCTGGTTCATGACCAGTTCATTAGCAATTTTTACAGACGCGATGGAAAGTATTGTAAATATTGTCGCGGGCTTTTTGGGGTTATTTAGTTTGAATTTATCGGCCAAGCCGAGAGATTCAGACCATCCCTACGGACATGGAAAAGTAGAATTTCTTTCTGCCGGAGTTGAAGGAAGCCTGGTAATTATAGCGGGTTTTTTTATTATTTATAAAGCAGTTCAAAGTTTTTTTTATCCGCATGAAATTGCAAAACTGGATATTGGTATATACTTAATTGCATTTACTGCGGTTGTAAATTTTATCGTTGGGAAAATATGTATTTCTACCGGAAAGAGAAATCATTCTTTACAATTAATTGCTGGTGGTAAACATTTAGTTACCGATACCTATTCAACATCAGCAATTCTTGCCGGTTTATTGATCATTTACTTCACTGGCTATGTTTTGATTGATAGTGTGATTGCCTGTATCGTAGCAGTTCTCATCATTTATACCGGATATAAAATTGTCAGGGTTTCCATTGCAGGTATTATGGATGAAGCCGATGAGAAATTATTGAAGGATATTGTATTGCTTTTGAATAAAAACCGGAAGGAAAACTGGATCGATCTTCATAACATGCGGATTATAAAATATGGCAGCACGTTGCATTGCGATTGCCATCTTACGGTACCCTGGTATTTGAATGTGAATGAAGCGCACCAGGAAATTGAAGCTCTCGGATCTCTGATAAAAAATGAATTCGGCGAGGCGGTAGAATTGTTTGTACACTCAGATCCTTGCAGAGATTATTCCTGCCAGATCTGTCATAAACAAAATTGTATGGTACGTCAGCATAATTTTGAAAAAAGAATTACCTGGACAATCAAAAATATCTCAAAGGATGCAAAGCATGATTCTAATACCTAAAAAAATATCCCTTCATAGAAATGAAGGGACTCCAAAATTCAAAAACTGATTATCCATTAAGGTTTTTATTCGGCGATGTTGATGAGCAAAAGTCATCAACCATCTTCGTTCAAAAATTTCAAGTTTTATGATACATGTAAGTTTCAAATGGAAAGTCAGTATAAAATTGTGGCATAATTTGTAATGAAAAAATTGGTTAGCAACGGATTGATGAATTAAAAACGCCAGTCTTCATTAATTATTTTGTGGACTTTAAAAATCGAGTAAAGTTGACTAACAGTCTCGTAAAAATCGCAGAAATTTTACGTGTAGAAAAGATTGGGTTACTTGAAAAATAAAGCAACTCCAAAAGCAGCCGTGGCTGCAAGAGCGCCAATTAGCATAACTTTTAAAGCTCCTGAAACTGCAGGCACACCCGTAATCCTGCTTTTGAAATATCCAAAAATAAACAAGCAGATGAGCGTGGCGATGACAGAAAATTTCAAAGCTTCTCTTGAATCATCTATAAAAAAATAGGGACTCAAGGGAATAATACCACCAACCGCATAAGCGAGTCCAATGTTCAAAGCACTTTTGGTTGCTCTTTTAGGATCCGGTTTTGCAAGGCCCAATTCAAATTTCATCATAAAATCCACCCATTGTTTTTTATCTTTTGAAATTTCTTCGGTTGCTTTCAATTGTATCTCGGTACTTAATCCTAAGTTCTCAAAAAAATTTTGTACTTCTTGTTTTTCCATTTCCGGAATTCTATCCACTTCTTCGTATTCTTTTTTTAATTCACTATTGAAGTGATCTTCTTCTGTTTTGCTGGCAAGATATCCTCCCAGTCCCATGGCAATACTTCCAGCCACAATCTCTGCAATGCCCGCTATTACAATGATTGAGCTAAGAGCCACGGCTCCCGTAAGGCCGGCAGCTAATGCAAAAGGAACGGTTAATCCATCGCTCATTCCAATTACAATATCGCGCAAAAAGTCTGAGCTTTGCAGATGATCTTCTTCATGAATTACTTCATTCATTCTATTATATTGTTGTTTGGAATTTTAATTTCAAAATTAAAAACTGTAAGCCATGTTTTTGATTTTAAATTATTTTTTATAACTAATTCTATAAATCACACCATTATAGTCATCACTCATCAACATGGATCCGTCGTTGAGGAACTGAACATCAACCGGCCGGCCGTTTACAGTCTTTTCATCCTGTAACCAGCCACTGGCAAATACTTCAGGGGTTCCTAATTTTCCGTCATTTTTTGGTTTTACAACGGAAATCCTATACCCAATCGGAATACTTCTGTTCCAGCTACCATGTTCAGCAATAAAAATAGCGTTTTTATATTCCGAAGGAAAACTATTTTCGGTGTTGAATCGCATACCCAATGCTGCCACGTGTGCCCCTAATAATTTAACGGGAGATGTATAATCACTACAGTTTTTCCCTTTGCCTAGAGAGGGATCTAACATATTTCCCTGGTGACAATATGGAAATCCAAAACTCATCCCAGCCTGCGGTGCTGTATTCAACTCATCGTTGGGAATGTCGTCGCCAAGGTTATCCCGACCATTGTCGGTAAACCAAATTTGTTTCGTAGATGGATCCCAGTCAAAGCCAACTGTATTTCGAACTCCGCTTGCGAAAATTTCAAATCCTGTACCATCAGTGTTGATGCGGGTTATTGTTCCATAAACCGGCTTAGATGGTTCACAAACATTACAAGGAGCACCCACAGCAACATATAATTTTCCTTCCGGACCAAAACCAATATATCTCAATCCGTGATGTGAATCAGACGGGTACTTATTATAAATTACAACTGGTTTTTGAGGAGCTCCAAGATGTGATTCTACTTCATCCATTTTATAAATAGTTGAACTAGCACCGATATATAAAGCGCCATCTTTAAAGGCCACTCCGTTTGGAGAACTAAGTCCACTGGCGATTTCATAGACATGATCTGCTTTTCCATCATGATTTTTGTCAGTGATGGCAAATACTTTTTCGTTTCGGGTTCCAACAAAAACGGTCCCATTATTTGAAAGACAAAGACTTCTTGCACCCGGCGCTTCGGCATAAACTTCAATCTTGAAACCTTCGGGCATTTTTATTTTATCAAGTTTGTACTTTTTAAAAAGTGCGTCGGTTACTTGCTGGCTTGTATCATTCAAAACATTGACTTGATCATTTCCACTTTTATCATTTTTACAACTGGAGAGTAAAAAGAGGAGATAAGCAAAAATTAATGGAAAGAATATTTTTGGGAACGAAATATTAAGAGAGATCATGGCAAACATTTTTAGATGAATTAGGAACTTGAAAGATCATCAATTACTTGGCCAATAATATGGAGTATTTTCGGTTGATTATAATTTAATTGGCTACTAAGAATTTGTGTTCAATGTTAATCCCAGGTAAACAGGCTCAAAAGCGGAAAATGAACGAGTGCGTATTTCCTAAAAGAAAGATTTCCCATTTACAAATCGAAGACAGTAAACGGATAAATAATCGAAGTTTTTATTTTAGTCCTTTTCCTGGTTTAGAAATCAATTTTCCAATAAATGTACAAGGAAAAGTAAGTCGTTTTTTTTGTAGATATTATCCGAATCAGTAAAACATTTACTGAATTCTTCCAGCAAATGCTGTACGATTTTTTTATCGTCTATTGGTTTGTAATAAGAAGGAACGGGAGGAACAGAAATTCTTTTGAAATAATTTTCCACATCTTTATGTGAATAGACCTGGCCATTCAGTGGATCAATGAAAAAATTAATTTTTTCAGAACGCTCTTTTGAGGGATTCGGAAACTTATAATCGACATCAAAATAAGCGAGAATAAATTGTTTTGGAATTTTAATGGCCTTCGCCGGAATATCAAGCAGATTGCAAAGAATAAGGTATAGAATCCCATTAGTTATTGAATTTCCTCTTTTGTTTTCAATCAATTTGGTAATCATGAAATCATCGTGAAGGTCGTAACTTACTTCATTCCCTTTCAGTTTATAGTAGCTGTATAATATACCGGAAATCACATTCACTTGTTCCAGGGGAGTAAGATAGCTGTTAAGCTCGAGCCAGATATTTCTTCTTATTTTTTCAATTTCCTGAAGAGTTGATGTAGCAATCATTTCGGGGTAACCATATTTTGAAACCAATAAAGCACCATGTAATAAATCGCAACTCCCATTTTTCCAATCTTTGAATTCTTCTACCAAATCACGGAAATGTAATTTGTGGATAATCATTTCAATCCTTCCCTGAACGGCTTCATCAGGGCTGTTTTCCCATAAGTTTTCCAGATTGGGAATAATCGCCCGGCCATGGGAAATAATGCGGTCAGTAACAGAGCTGAAAACTTCGTCATCAGGATCATCGATAAGATGAAACAAGGCTGATATTTCTTTGTTTTCAAGCATGAAAAAATAAAAATTTTCGGTTTACTATGTAAAGATAGAAAAGTTTTGAAAAAGTGCAACCATGATGATATTATGATATTGATAAACTAAGAAGTTATTTATATCTTTGCACCATGAACATGGCGATTATACTGCAAAAATCAATCGTAAACCGATACTGCTTTTTACTCCCGCAATGCTTTTAGGCAATCTTTCACTTCCTAAAAAAACAACAGAATTACAATTCACCTACAAGATTCAATCTCAACATTCTCAAACGGATTCACATGAAAATTATTAATTATGAACGTTTCTGAATCTTTAGGTTTTTTCCTTTCACTGTGCAACTCAAGGCGAAAAGAATTTAATGATGATCAAACAAAAGAAATAAGAATCAGCAGTGCGATGTATGAACAACAACGATTAATTTAATCAATTCCAAACACCATAGATGGATTTTGAATCTCCCCAATTCATCCAATATAAAAATTCCAATAAATAATAATTATAAATCAATTGAAAAATCATGGATAAAGTTTTAACGAATGAAAGCAAAGTAGAAGAGTTTATGAAAGAATTGACAAGAAAGAATCATCATGAACCCGAGTTTTTACAGGCGGCACATGATGTGGCAAAATCTATAATTCCTTTCATAGAAACTCATCCCAAGTATAAAAAATATAAAATTTTAGAAAGAATTGCTGAACCTGAAAGAGTAATTATGTTCATGGTTCCTTGGTTAAACGACAAAGGAGAGATAGAAATAAACAGGGGCTACCGCGTGCAAATGAGCAGCGCTATTGGCCCTTTCAAAGGAGGACTTCGGTTTCATCATAGTGTGACATTAAGTATACTCAAGTTTCTTGCGTTTGAGCAAGTGTTTAAAAATAGCCTTACAGGACTTCCGATGGGTGGCGGAAAAGGAGGATCTGATTTTGACAGCAAAGGTAAATCGGATAATGAAGTGATGAAATTTTGCCAAAGCTTTATGATCGAGTTATATCGTCACATTGGTTCTAATGTAGATATACCTGCCGGCGATATTGGAGTAGGGGGAAGAGAGATTGGATATCTTTTTGGCCAGTATAAGCGCATCACCGGTCGTTTTACTGGAATGCTTACAGGAAAAGGAAGTGAGTTTGGAGGTAGCCTTATTCGCCCCGAAGCAACCGGTTATGGCCTTGTTTATTTTGCCGAAGAAATGCTGCAAACCCGCGGCCAGTCATTGAAAGACAAAACAATTGCTATTTCAGGCTCGGGCAATGTATCTCAATATACCATTCAAAAGTGTATTGAAGTGGGAGCAAAAGTGGTTACAGTTTCAGATTCCGAGGGCTTTGTATATGACCCACAGGGGATAGATGAGAAGAAACTGGATTTTATTTTTAAATTGAAAAATGAGCGCAGAGGAAGGATCAGGGATTATGCAAAAGAATACGACTTGGAATTTTTTGAAGGTCAACGGCCCTGGAAGGTACCTTGTGATATTGCGTTCCCGAATGCAACACAAAATGAACTTGACGGAGATGACGCGAAATTGCTAATACAAAATGGCTGTTTGTGTGTGGCAGAAGGAGCTAATATGCCTTCGACCACTGCAGCTATCCATAAATTCAATGAAGCAAAGATTTTATATGGCCCTGGAAAAGCAGCAAATGCTGGAGGAGTGGCTGTTTCAGGTCTGGAAATGTCGCAGAACTCACAGCGTCTCTCCTGGACCCGCAACGAAGTAGATACTAAGTTGAGGCAAATCATGAAACAGATTCATAAAAAGTGTGAAAAATATGGTAAGGGAGAAGATGGATATATCAATTATGAAAACGGGGCCAATATTGCCGGATTTGTGAAAGTGGCAGATGCTATGAAAGCGCAGGGACTGGTATAAAGAAAAAGACTCAAAAAAGTAGGTGTCATTTAGTAATTTGGTAAGTTTTTGGACACACTTTTTTAGTTACCATCTTTCGAATTAGAAAAATAAAAAAATGCTGGCTGAAAAAATACGCTATTTTCCAGCAGTAATCCCTATAACTTTTTAAAACGTGGAGGTTCGGATATTGAAAACAGAATCCAGCAACTAGTCAACTGTTACAACTATTGAAATTAGGATGCTGTATTTTTATCGGATAGTAATTATTTAGAATTAAAAAGATAGTTTCGATCTTTTACTTTAAAGAGTGGAAAATATTCTTTATTATAATGTGCACTTTCAAGTCCAAAAACTTTATATTGTGCTTTTGTTCTTTGTTATATTTTGCTCCTGATAAAATCAGGTGTAACCAGTTCCATTGTGTGAAATCACTCTTCTGAATGATAAACTCTTTGCTGGAAGACTTTTGAAATTAAGGATAAACAAAACGAAAAATTAAAGTTTGTGTAATAAAAAGTATATGCTGGAGAAGATGTAAAAAAATTTGAAAAGTGTTTTCGTATTACTGACTTTGTAGAATGCAGAAAAATCAATTTTGGGTGTCGCATGGTGTCGCTGAAAGTAAGAAATTTGAAATCAAATTTATATATAAAACTATAGCTGCTGAAAATTAATAATTTGGATACTTCAACAACGAAAATCATCGACCTTACAATGGATAGAACGAGTAAGCCTAACATGTCATTTATTATACTTACCAGCGGAGTGGCAGCATTAGGAGGGCTGTTGTTTGGTTTTGATACAGCCATTATTTCGGGTACTATCCCTTACATTACTAAATACTTTTCCATGGATGAGTACATGATCGGATGGTCTGTAAGTTCAATCCTGATTGGGTGTGCTGTGGGAGCTATGTTTGCTGGAAAAATTGCCGACCGGTATGGACGTCGGTTTTCACTGATGGTGTGTGCAATACTGTTTGCTATTTCGGGCATTGGAGCTGGAATGTCCCATCAACTCTCTCTATTTATTTTATTTCGTCTAATAGGCGGTTTGGGTGTTGGTGCTGCAGCCATGGTGTCTCCGATGTATATTGCCGAGATAGCACCCGCAAAATGGCGTGGACGGCTCGTTGCTGGTTACCAAATGGCAATTGTGATCGGTATACTTGTTGCCTATTTTACCAATTATCTTTTGAATAATCTGGGTGAAAATAGCTGGAGATGGATGTTCGCTTCGCAAACGGTTCCTTCTATATTATTTTTTTTATTGTTGCTTTGGGTACCTGAAACACCAAGATGGCTTATCATGAAAGGAAAGAAGCAGGAAGCCAGGGATATTCTCGAAAAAATTTCATCCGGCTTGCCAGTTGATGAAGAGCTAATGGAAATTGAAAAAAGTTTTTATCACAAACAACGCATTACGTTGAAACTTTTGCTCACAGAAAATTATCGTCCTGTATTGTTTATCGGTATTATGATTGCTGTATTTCAACAAATTACAGGGATCAACTCTATCATTTATTATGCTCCCGTAATTTTTACAGAAACCGGGATAAGCAGTAGTTCTTCATTATTCCAAACCATTATTATTGGAGTAGTAAATGTGGCATCCACTTTTGTAGCCATTGGGTTGGTTGATAAAATAGGAAGACGAAAATTGCTTTTAATTGGTAGTGTGCTAATGGGATTGTCATTAACTGCAGTGGGGCTTTGTTTTCATTACCAATATTTCGATAATTACCTCGTGCTTGTATTTATGTTGCTTTATGTTGCTTCCTTCGGTGCTACCATGGGTGCAGTGGTTTGGGTATATCTTTCCGAAATATTTCCTAACCTTATTCGTAGCCTGGCATTATCTATCGCAACACTTTCGTTGTGGCTGGCTGACTTTGCCGTAACACTTAGCTTCCCGATCATGACAAAGCATTTAGGTGTATCGGTTACCATGTTTTGCTATGCAATTTTTTGTTCCTTAGCTTTTATTTATATGTTCATCAAAGTGAAAGAAACAAAAGGCAAATCGTTAGAAGAAATTGAAACATTGTTCATTTCATAAATAATTATTAACATGACAAACGAAAATGGCTATATAAAAAATGACCGGATTAGCCCTGAGAATATCAATTTTTATAAAGAATTTGGTTATTTGGTAGCTCCCATGCTTTTGTCTCCCACCGAAATTGATGAGCTGAAAAAAGAAACTGCTGCTATCTTCCGTGGCGAAAGAGGAAGTGTAGAAGGCATGCTTCCCGTAGAAGAAAATGAATCTGATATGGACGTATTAAAAAAATACGTTGCCATACATTTTCCCCATAAAATTTCGCCCGTTATTCAGGCTTACTTGTGTCACCAAAAGATAATAGATATATTGACGAATATCATAAGCCCTAATGTAAAATGTATGCAATCTATGCTGTTTGTAAAAGGACCGGGAAAAGCAGGACAAGCATGGCACCAGGATGAGTTTTACATCCCAACAAGAGACCGTTCCCTCACTGGTACTTGGATTGCGATTGACGATGCAAGCATTGAAAATGGATGCCTGTGGATTATTCCGGGAAAGCCTGGGTACATGATGCGTAGAGTAGATTATCATGGTGATGAGTATGCTGATGTGGATACCATTGATGTATCTAAATATGGTTCCGAGGGGCCAATACCTGTTGAAGTTAAAAAAGGTTCCGTTGTTTTCTTTGACGGATATACTTTGCATAGTTCCAAACGCAACAAAACTACTGGCAGCTTTCGTAGCGCATTGGTAAACCATTATATGAGTGCTGAATCTATGTTGCCGTGGGATCAGGATGGGAAACTCTCTCCCACAGAGGATCTTAGAGACATCATAATGGTGGCAGGAGAAGACCCGTATGTATGGAAAGGAATAGTAGATGTCAGCAAACCATACCTTCGACCAGAAATATTAAAAATTAAAACATATTTATAAAGTCATGACTATTGAATTTTTTTGTCCCCGTTGGGGAAGTGAGGCTTTGAATTGGGAAACTTTTTGCCAGAATGTAAAAAACGCTGGTTACAATGGTTTTGAAGTTGGGATAGCACAAACAACTACAGATGCAGAATTACAGGAAATATGGAACACTGCTGAAAAACATAATCTTCGGATCATTGTACAACATTATGACACCTACGAAGCCAACTACACAAGACATTACGAATTGTATTGTGGCTGGCTTGAGAAAGTAAAAGCGTTACCCTGCGTAAAAATTAATTCTCAAACTGGCAAGGACTTTTTCAGTATTGAACAAAATAGTTCGTTGATAGATGCCGCCTCGCAAGTGAGTCAACAAAAGGGCATTCAAATTCTACACGAAACCCACCGCAATAAATTTTCGTTTGCCGCACATATTACTAAACAATATCTCGAAAAAATACCTGATTTAAAACTCACATTAGATATATCACATTGGGTATGTGTAAACGAGTCGTTTTTGGAGGATCAACAACAAACGGTGCAACTAGCACTTGATCGTACTGAACACCTGCATGCCAGAGTCGGTTATCCCTGTGGCCCACAAGTACCCGATCCACGAGTGGCCGAATGGCAAGATGCATTAAATACTCACCTTAACTGGTGGGATAAAATCGTAGAACGGAAGAAACTGGATGAATGTGTGATGACCATCACACCCGAGTTTGGACCATATCCATATATGGTACATCTACCCGCTACATCAAAGCCTATTGCCAATCAGTGGGAACTGAATATTTATATGATGGAGTTATTGAGAAAGAGATATAGCTAATGGGATATTACTTATATACTATAAATCTGTTTCAGTACGAACAGTTTCAAGTATTATAATAAGCCTTCATAGTTTGTCCTGAGCCTTTGGCCTGGTTGGTACAACAAATAAGTTTTTAGGAAAATTTTTAAATCCATTAAGTTCAATTAAAAGAATGGCAGAACTAACATCGAAAGCAAAAAAAGAAATCCAATTCTTCGATGGACCACAAAACCGTTGGAAGAATCTTGGATACGCGATCAGCGTTTTTTTTGAATTCATAAAAGGATTCAGAGCACTACATTTTGTCGGTCCATGTGTGACCGTTTTTGGGTCTGCACGTTTCAAAGAAGATCATCCGTTTTACAAACAAGCCCGAGAACTATCCGGAGAAATTGCTAAACTCGGTTTCACCATCATGACGGGAGGCGGACCTGGCATTATGGAAGCCGCAAACCGCGGTGCTAAGGACGTTGGTGGAAAAAGTATTGGATGTAATATTATACTTCCTCATGAACAACATCATAATAATTATTTGGATAGATGGGTAGATCTCAGATATTTTTTTGTGAGAAAAATGTTGCTCATTAAATATTCTTATGCTTTTATTGTGATGCCTGGTGGTTTTGGAACTTTAGATGAGTTTTTTAGTGCCATCACATTAATTCAAACCAGAAAAATAGAATTGTTTCCTATCATTATTTTTGATAATGATTTTTATCAAAAAATCGTGGAGCATAATCATAAAATGCTTGAGGCGGGAACCATCTCTGAGGCTGATGAGAGTTTATATATAGTTACCGATTCGATTCCCGAAGCCATTGACTATATAAAGCAAAAAAGTATTCTCGCATTTGGGTTGAAGTATATGAAACACAAAAAACCATTCTGGTACTTATTTGAAAATGGTGGTAGAAAAATATTTTGAGTTTTGATGTAAATTTTAGGATCAGATATTTTCAATTAAATTTTTTTGAATAACCTTACTCTCCTATA
>JBDTKF010000068.1:0-13642 GCA_039935455.1 Ginsengibacter sp. | reverse complement strand
TTTTTTGCAGCAGCTTTTTTAGGAGCGGCTTTTTTTGCAGTTGCCATGTTTTTAGAATTTAATTGTTAGTAAATAAAAACTAAAAATAAAAACATTTTGTTAACTGTCAAAACTTATTTAATTTTTTTTTATGCAGTCACTTGCGGAGTGGTGACCGAAACAATTGTTTTATCTCCTTTTGCTTTTCTGAATTCAACTACTCCATCAGTTGTTGCGAAGATGGTAAAGTCTTTTCCAAGACCAACATTTTTTCCAGGATGATATACTGTGCCGCGTTGACGAAGAATAATATTTCCTGAAGTAGCAGCTTGCCCTCCGAATATTTTTACTCCCAATCTTTTACTTTGAGAATCGCGTCCGTTTTTTACAGAACCTTCACCTTTTTTATGTGCCATAATTTTGAATTAAAGATTGATAAATAATTTGTTGAAATAATTTTTCAATCGTTTTTATAAGAAATTCTTATGCGATTTCTTTTATTTTTATGTGAGTATATTGGGTACGATGACCGTGTTTTTTTCTGAACCCTTTTCTTTTTTTCATTTTGAACGCGATTACCTTATCGCCCTTCACCAGATCGTGTACAATTTCTGCTTTGACTTTTACATTTGCATCACTGCCAACAGATACTTTTCCATTGTCGTCGTGCAAAAGCACTTCAGTAAATTCTACTTCATCACCTTGCTTTGCAGAAAGATGAGGAACATACAAACTTTGGCCTGGTGTAACTTTAAATTGCTGACCGGCAATCTTTACTATTGCAAACATACTTTTTTCCAATTTTTTGGAGTGCAAATGTAAGATATTTTTGAGTAAATTGCTCCGTTAAAATCTTTTTTAAAACTAACTTTTCGGTTATTAGTATTAAAGTGTTGAGATCCAATAGGTATATGTAGCCTGTTTTTGAATCCGAACGTTATATTTGTTTATTTTAAATTGGTATATGACTTTTCCTGGTAAAGTTTTAAAGTTCTTTTTCAGCATTTATGGATTTACAGTGTTTATAGTATGGATGTTTATTTTGCTTCCAATATTTATCTATGCATTTTTAGAAGAACCGGTTAAAGGTGGTAATCTTATTTATAAAGTTTCGCGTTTTTGGGCAGATGCTTTTTTTTTTATGATAGGAATAGACCACCGGAATATTTATGAACAACCTTATGATAACAATGAGGAGTATATCTTTATCAGCAACCATATTTCTTATCTTGATATTCCGATGATGATGAAAGTAATCAGGAGAAAAAATATCCGAATTCTTGGAAAAGCGGAAATGAATAAGATTCCCATTTTTGGATCTATTTATAAAAGAGGCGCTGTTTCTGTTGATAGAAGAAATGTTATTGCCCGCGCCAAAAGTTTGAATAAGTTGATTGCATTTATCAATAAAAATATTTCTGTTTTTATTTGCCCCGAAGGGACTTTCAATACAACGAACCAGGCTTTAAAAAATTTTTACAATGGGGCATTCAGAATTGCCATAGAATCGAAAAAACCAATTCAGCCGATTTTATTCCTGGATACGTATGATCGATTGAGTTATAAAAGTATTTTTTCTTTAAACCCCGGAAAATGTCGGGCCGTTTTTCTTTCAAAAACTTCTACTGAAAATCTGACGATTGAAGATGTTTCTTTTTTAAAAGAGAAAATCTATGATCAGATGAAAGAAGCTTTGATAAGATATGAAGCAAGCTGGATACAAAAAAATTGAGAAATTCGATTACCTGGCTGAGATAAAATAATATCAAGGTGCTACTCAATATATTTGCATGAATGATTACAAATTCTGATCAATCAAATTTATTTGAAAATCGTATTGGTACATGGGTAGAAGTGATTTTGCCTTTGGCTATTCCCAAGACTTATACTTATGCCGTTCCGGAAAAATTGATCACGAAAACAAAAATTGGTTGTCGCGCTGAAGTAGTTTTTGGGAAGAATAAAAAGTATGCTGGAATCATAAAATCAATTGCGCACGACAAGCCGGTTTATGACACCAAAGAAATTTTGAATATTATTGATGATGATCCGGTAATTTATCCGGAGCAATTGAAACTTTGGAAGTGGATCAGTGAATATTATATGTGTAGCGAAGGTGAAGTAATGGCAGCAGCACTTCCAACTCATTTGAAACTAAGCAGTGAAGCTATTTTGATTTACAATGAAGAAAATGGCGGAGATTTTTCTGCTTTGGACGATGAAGAATATTTATTAGCAGAAGCATTATTGATAAAGAAAGAATTGAAGATGAATGAAGTGCAGCAGATCGTTAATATCATTCATGTTTATCCTTTGATAAAAAGACTAATTGAGAAAAAAGTTTGTTTTATTTGGGAATCACTTACTGATAAATACCAGGAAAAAAAAGAAAATTTTGTTTTGCTTAATCCGGAATATTCTTCTGATGAAAAGTTGAACAGTTTGATGGATGATTTTGGAAGAGCTCCGAAACAGTTGGAACTCTTATTGGGTTTCCTGCATTTTTCTAAAACAGAAGGCGAAGTCTCCCAAACAAAACTTCTGAAAAAAACAGGAGCAAATATTGCACAATTAAGATCGTTAGTTGACAAAAATATTCTTTCCATACAGAAAAGAAGTGTGGATCGTCTTCAATCTCTTCCCAAAAAAATGGAAGTAAATTTTGAGTTGAATGCGTCACAAAAAAGAGCGTCGCATGAGATTGATCTTGCTTTCGAAAAAAAAGAAGTATGCCTGATTCATGGCGTTACCAGCAGCGGCAAGACGCAGTTGTATATTAAGCAAATAGAAAAGTTTGTGGCAAAAGGAAAACAAATTTTGTACTTGCTTCCTGAAATAACATTGACTGCCCAGATCATCCGAAGATTACAACTTTATTTTGGTGGGAACATTGCGATTTATCATTCTAAATTCAATAATAATGAACGGATAGAAATTTGGAACAAGATAAAGACCGGTGAGTTGAAAATTATTCTCGGCGCAAGAAGTGCTTTGTTTCTTCCTTACAAAAATCTTGGCTTGATTGTTATTGATGAGGAACATGATTCCTCTTTCAAACAACAAGATCCTGCACCGCGGTACAATGCACGTGATGCGGCTGTTTTTTATGCCAGCCTTTATAATGCAAAAGTATTGATGGGAAGTGCTACACCTTCTTTGGAGAGTTATTATAACGCACAAAAAAATAAGTATGGACTTGTAACACTTACAGAAAGATTTGGCGGTACACAGTTGCCTGAGATAAGAATCATAGATACCAAAACAGTTGCGGCTTCCAGGAAAGGTAAAGTGATGATTTCACCACAGTTGAAGGCAGAAATTGAAATTGCTTTGCAAAACGAGAAACAGGTAATTCTTTTTCAAAACCGACGCGGCTATGCTCCCTTTTTGATCTGCGGAACTTGCGGGTTTATTCCTAAATGTGAAAATTGTTCGGTTACATTAACGCTACACAAATATTCCAATAAAATGCATTGCCATTATTGTGGTAATACTTACCCCAAGTTAGTTTCGTGTCCTGCTTGTGGGAGTGTAAACTGGATGGAAAAAAATTTTGGAACTGAAAAAATTGAAGAAGATCTGAACCGTGATTTTCCAAACAATAAAGTTGCGCGGATGGATGTTGATGCGGTGAGAGGAAAAAATGCACATGATGCTTTGATAAAACTTTTTGAGCAGCATCGCATTGATATTTTGGCAGGAACTCAAATGGTGGTAAAAGGTCTGGATTTTGAAAATGTAAGTTTGGTTGGGGTGCTTGATGCGGATGGGTTACTAACTTTTGCTGATTTCAGAGTAAATGAAAGTGCGTTTCAATTAATGGAACAGGTAAGTGGCAGAGCGGGCCGAAAATCAGAGAGAGGGCTGGTTCTGATCCAGGCGTCAAAGATTGATCATCCGGTTTTGTTATTTGTGCAGCAACATGATTATTTGAAATTTTTCAATTTTGAAATGGAAATGCGAAAACAATTTTTCTATCCGCCATTTAGCCGGTTGATTCGCATCGTTTTGAAACATTCCATTAAAGAAAAAGTATTTGAGGCAGCCGATATTCTGGCAAATTCATTACAAAAAGATTTTCAAAATTTGATTGGCCCTGCCGCACCTGTTGTTAATCGGATAAGGAATATGTTTCTGATGGAAATATTAATCAAACTACCACAAGATGCAGCATTATTGAAGCTTCAGAAGAAAGTAATCAATAATCATATCGGCATGTTGAAGACAGAGAAAAGATTTAGAAGTGTTATTGTAGTCCCCGATGTGGATCCGTTTTGAGATCCAGATCTGAAATAGGAATTTCATTTAGATGTTTGTTTACTGCCACCTGTAATTATAGGGTTGTTGTTGATGTTCGAAAAGGTAGTTTCGTTTATACCACACCGTTAGTTGATCTTTTTATTTTTTCTAGATTTACCTTAAAGAGAAAACCAGTATTTTAGCATGTATGACAAGATTGAGAAACTCCATGATAGATAAATTCTTTATTTCTCAAAACCAACACGAGTGACATTTGTTATTTTTAAATTTCAAAATTAAGATGGTAAATCATGAAAAGATTCTATAACGTTCCATCAAGTGCGTTCTTCGTCACTTTGGCACTGACAGTTATTTGTAGTAGTGGAGTTGCTCAGTCTCAAGTGATACATGTCCCGGTAAAAATTGTTTTTGAGACAGACATGGGAAATGATATCGACGATGCCATCGCCCTGGCAATGCTTTACAGATATGCCGGGCAGGGGAAGGCTGAGCTACTTGCTATCAGTAACAATAAACAAAGTATAAATTCTGTAAGGTTTATTGATCTTATGAATAGGTGGTATCATTATCCAAATATTCCGATAGGTACTGTTCAAAATGGCAAGAGTGGAGAAGATGAATCGAAGAGCTTTGCCAAAAAAGTAATTGATCATTCAATAAACAGCAAAAAAGTATTTAAGAGCAAGATTCGAAAATACACCGATGTAAAAGAATCAGTGAATTTATACAGGCAAATTTTATCAGTCCAGCCCGACAAATCGGTAGTGATAATATCCGTAGGTTTTTTTACAAACCTCGCTCGTCTGCTGGAGTCGGAGCCAGATCAATTCTCAAGCCTCAACGGAATGGATTTAATTAAAAAGAAGGTAAAATACCTAAGTGTAATGGCTGGCAATTTTAGTCAGCCTGTCTCATCGGAATTTAATATTATAAATGATATTTCTGCTGCCACAAAGGTTTATGAATTATGGCCGGGTACAATTTATAGCAGTCCTTTTGAAGTGGGTAATAATATTCATTTCCCTTCAAAAAGCATTGAAATGAACCTTGGCTACGTTCATAAAAATCCCCTTGTGGAAGGATATAAGTTATATAATCCAATGCCTTACGACCGGCCTACTTGGGACCCTACTGCCGTATTATTTGCACTGGAGCCAAAAGAAGGTTATTTCACCCTGAGTAAGCCTGGATCAATTAAAGTGAATAAGGAAGGAGTCACAAGTTTCACTGAAAATAAAAATGGCAACCAATTCTATCTTATGACTCCTGATCTTGTGGGTAAACAAAAAATATTATCGCGATTTATTGAATTAGTAAATGCCGTTCCAAAAAGTATTTCAGAGAAAAAAAATTAACAGGTGTTGAAATGTATTGAATACAAAGTTTGGTATGTTGCATTCATTGGGATTAATGAGTAACACAAATAGAAATGATTTGATTTTACATGAACAAACTTTAGCCCACCTTGTTGATAAAATATCGGGAAATTGTATTCTTCGCTATCATGATGCTTATGAATAGTCCTAAAAAACTTGTATTCGTTTTTTTGAATTATTTTTTAATATGCCCTAAAGAATGGAGGATTCGGAAAACGTAGTATCATTTTTGGGTAAATTTGAACAGTTCGCAGTTACAATTATAGTTTATTTTTGAGAGAGAAAAATTTAGAATTAAATATCAAAACTACTTTACTGAAATTTACCTCCTTTCTTTTGAAAAAAATAAATACATGATAAATAATAATCAATTGCCAATCCTGAACAACCAACAAGAAATTTCAGAGGTTGAAATCAATGAATTCAGGGAAAACGGTCATGTCTTAATTCATAATGTACTCAGCTCCGAAGAGGTAGCGGCTTATAAAAGCGTGATTGTGGAAGCAGCAGATAAGTTTAATACCGAAAAGCGAAAATTAGAGGACCGTGATACGTATGGGAAGGCGTTTTTACAGATTACCAATCTTTGGCGCCAGGACGAAAACGTGAAAAAATTTGTTTTGGCTAAACGGTTTGCTTCGATAGCAGCAAAGTTGTTAGGAGTAAAGAACGTGCGTATTTATCATGACCAGGCTCTTTTTAAGGAACCTGGAGGTGGACCAACCCCGTGGCATCAGGATCAATATTATTGGCCGGTTGATACGCATAACACGATTACTATGTGGATGCCATTAGTAGATATAACTGCCGATATGGGCATGCTTACTTTTGCTTCAGGCTCTCATAAAGAGGGGGTGGTCTTTGATAATGAGATCTCAGATGAATCGGAGGAGAAGTTTGAAAAGTATGTGAAAGAAAATAATTTTCCTATAGTACGTTCTTCAGTTATGAACGCCGGTGATGCTACCTGGCATTACGGAAGTACCATTCATAGTGCACCAGGCAATCACTCTTATACCATGCGCGAGGTACTAACCATTATATATATTGCCGATGGAGCAAGAATCAGCCAACCCAAAAACAAATGGCAGATTGATGACCATAAGAATTGGTTGATGAATGTACCGATAGGTGAGTTAGCTGTTTCTGAAATGAATCCACTTGTACTTTAATACTTAATTATTCGGCAATCATTAGTGATTGAAATGAGCCAGGAATTAAATTCCGTTCTATATTTAATAAAAATGCCACAATGTTGAAGGTGATCACCTATAGGGATAAATAACCAATGGGGCGAATTATTTCTATGCCCATTAAAGAATTACAAAAACGAGCGGATAAAAATAAGTGAGTTCAGCTACAGTCCTTTATCACAAACGTTTTCAGTACAAAACCTAAAGAATCGAAATGAAATATATTGTCATGGCAAAGCAATGAAATCTGCTGGAAGATGAACTATACAATTGACGTAAAGGTTTATCAAATTATTCTTCATTGGAAGGCACGTCATTTTTTCTGTTGAAATATACCATAATCGTTCCGAAAATAATGAAAGCAAATCCTGTATAATAATCTAATTTATTGTCTAAAGCATCAGATAACAAACCTCCGATAAGAAGTATAAGAGAAATAATTATAAAGAAAATTCCAATTATAAAACCGAGGTTATTTAATTTCTTATACATGGTGAATTTTGTTTAAAAGAAAATGATGTTAAGAAGGATCGTAATTGCAATTAAAATCAAACTCAACGGTACTACTCTAAGATACCATTTATCCTGGTGGTAAGAGGGTTTTTCAGTTAAGGAATATACAAGGCCCACTAATTCGCTATCCGGCTTCGGTTTAGTAAATAAACTTACGATTATAGTTGTGAAAAAATTTGCAATCCATGAAAAGGATGCTACAATAAATGCCTGACCCATACCGCTATGTATTTCATATAAAGGATAAATCCATCCTCCTTTTCCTTCTGCCAATGTTAGACCGTGAGTCAGCACTGCGGCTATCGTTCCGATAAGAAGTCCAAAAAATGCGCCATTAGAGGTGGTCCTTTTCCAAAACATACCCAGCAGAAAAGTAGCGAAAAGAGGTCCGTTTACAAAACTGAAAACCAATTGCAGGAAATCATTTATATTATTAAAACTCTTCGCTATGTAGGCAGTTACGATTGATAAAAGTATGCCCGCCACTGTTACCACTTTTCCTACGATAAGATAATGCCTGTCCGGTTTGTGTTTAACGAAATAAGACTGGTAAATATCAAAAGTAAACACTGAATTGAAAGCGGTTACGTTGCCCGCCATTCCACTCATAAAAGAAGCAATGAGCGCTGTAATGCCGACTCCTAAAAGGCCGGTAGGATAATAATGAGAAATAAGTGAAGGTAAGGCCATGGTATAATCAAGGCCTCCTTTTCCATCCGAGGGAATGCTGAAACCCTTTGAAGCTAATGCAGGTTGCAGTAGCGCAATCGCAATCACACCTGGTAACACAACAATAAGGGGCATAAACATTTTTGGAATGGCAGCAATGATTGGCGTGCGCTGGGCGGCATTCATATTTTTAGCCATCATCGCTCTTTGTACTACCAGGAAATCGGTACACCAATATCCGAACGACATAACAAAGCCCAATCCAAAAATCAGCGACATAAAATTAATTCCCATCGGATTTGAATCTGCATGGTCCATGTATTTCCATGCGTGGGTTAATTCAGGTTGCAGCACAGATTGAATATTTGACCAGCCACCCGCATCATGCAATGCAACAATGACAAGTGGTGAAAGACCAAGTACAATCAAAAAGAACTGTAAAACTTCATTATAAACTGCGCTCGTCAAGCCTCCAAGAAAAGTATAGATCATTACAATGCCTGCTGCAAGCCAGATGGACACATCGAAATCCCAATGCAAAATAACTTCCAGCAATTTTGCCAATGCATATAGAGAAATACCTGAGGAAAAAATAGTCATTACGGCAAATGAAATGGCGTTTAATCCTCTTGTCTTTTCATCAAAACGTAATTTTAAAAATTCAGGAACACTTCTTGCCCGGCTGCCATAATAAAACGGCATCATAAATACGCCAAGAAAAACCATGGCAAATATGGCGCCCACCCAATAAAAATGCACAGTCATGATTCCATATTTAGCGCCGGAAGCTACCATCCCTAATACTTCTTGCGCCCCGAGATTGGCTGAAATAAATGCAAGACTGGTGATCCATAATGGAATGTTTCTTCCACTTGCCAAAAAATCGCGGCTTGATTTAATGCGCTTTTTTATTATAAAACCAACCCCTAAAACAAAAATAAAGTAAACACTAATGATGAGATAATCTGCAATGTGAAGGCTCATATAGATTTGATAAAAAAAGTTTAAGGCTTCACAATATATTATTTATTTAAAATAATCACAGATTTTTTAAAATAATATCATCATCAAACTTCATCGGGAATAATTTTGTTCTCTCTATTCCTGAACCATTGGAGAGGAACTTCTCTCCATAAGAACGGATGGGAGTACAATGGTTTCTATAAAAGAAAGAATCTGCCACCTCCGGGAGTATGACAGCTATTGTTTACTTTTTTTGTTCCTTTAGCTACCGGCATAGGGATTAAGTGTATAGTTGAGCCGTTTAGCTGCTTCCAGTACTTTCTTTTTCGTCTGGTCACTTATTTCATAGCTATCGCTTAGGGATTTTGAAACAGTTGCAACGGAAACTTTCAATTCCTTTGCAAGTTCTTTCATGTTTATTTTTATCATCGTTTTGCGTTTGTTGAAGTAAACCGTCTTAGGCTAATAGTACAATAATATTTCAAACTTTAAATACAGATTTGTAAATTATAGTAAACCAACAAATACCAGCAATTTTCATCTTACACCCGAATATTTTTACTGAAATAATTTGCGAAAACGGTTTCGTAAATGAAGCGATAATTTTTACTCAGGATTCAGAAATCGAACTCAAACTTTATGGGCTTCTTACCAGAAAACCAAGCCACCAATATTTAGTACATCATCCCTATAACAGATAAAATTTTAAAATAACAGTTTATGTATTGTACAACTTAACTGAAGAAAAAAAGATGGTTGAAGTGGCGATAATAAATGAAGTAACCTACAATGGAATGGTTGAGATTTTAACTGGAGCAATACGGACAAAATGGATTACAGAACTATTTTAAAAATGTATTTAAAATAGAGCCAACAATTATCCAACGTCAACATATCACTAATGAATATCCCTTTATTTCTTTGATTGCTAATAGTATACACCAAAACAGCAAATCAATTGCCCGAATTGCACTCAGTAGCGAGGTTCTCTATTTGAAAACTATAAAAATTTTAACTAAGAATATATCATTTTACATATAAACATCAAAAATGTTGATAATTATTTGTTAATTCTGTTAATTCTTTTATATTCGTCATGTAATTTTTTTTTTAACCATAAATCCATGAATATGAAAAATCTTTTCTTTTTTCTATTATGTTTTCTATTTCTCTCTACGAATGCCCAGTATACAAACCGGGAGTTGATTCTAAACACTACCGGAAACGGCTTTGATAAGACAACGCCAAATGGTATTGACACTGGAAAATGGAGTTACATCCAGAAGTTCGCCAACTTGACTTATAACGGTCAGGACGCCAGCATTTCGGCGGTGCGTTTTTATGTTGATTGGACCAATTACGAACCAACCCCCGGAGATTACCAGGGAAGAGCTAAGCTTGTACAGGCGATTCAAACTATTCTCAATTTAAAATCCGGGACGATGAAAATCGCCTTACATTTTCCCTATCAGCGGCCGGGGCCGCAGCCAGGTCAATCTACTGATGGATATTTTGATAATAGCGATCTTGCCAAGACCAGTGATGGATCTTATGTTCGTGAAACTATTACCTTTTCAAATCCTTCTATTTATTCTCCTACTGGAAAACAACGATTTTATGCGTTTGTTACCGATGTAATGAATCAGCTGGCTGCGAATAATTTATTAGATAAGATTCTATATTGTCAAATGGGAAATGGTTCAGCGGAAGAATTTGCCATGCCCTACCTTAATGTAGGCGGCCAGCTAAAACAAGGAATGTATGATGACAACGCATTATCGGCCTGGCGTACGCAATATTTACCCTGCCGTTATCCTAATCAGACTAACGTAACCTGGGATGGGAATACGTATGCTATTGCTTCTGCTCCTCCTGCTACTAGTGCTTATGGGGATTGGAACAATGAGCATCAAAGAGAATACCACCGGTTTGCTTCATGGGGGTTAATGAACTTTTATAAAGGCTTCCGCGATATCATTAAAAGCTATAATTCATCTATGAAAGTCCTCTATTATATTTCTGACTTTGGCGGAGGCCAGGGAAATGTATACTTTTTGCATTCAGCCTCTATGCCAATGGGACTTAATGAATTTGATGGAATTTATACTACTGATGGAGTATCTACCGGAGATTTATGGAAAAAAATCAAGCCCATAGATGTCATAAAGGGAACCAATGCTAATAAAATTGCAGGTATGGAGTTCGATCAGGAGGACCTTGGACAAACCAATTCCTCTCCTACCATAATACCCAGTATTGCTACGGAATGGATGGCGAGAGCCTATAAACATGGAGTGAATTACTTACATCTGGCAATGTTTTTTAATGATACAGAAATAGACCAGCTAAGACCAGTACTGGCTGGCATCCGGTCAACTTATTTATCTTCTGGCTACACTGCACCGGCCCGTCAATCTCCAATTACCCAGAATCTTTTTCCGACTGTTTTCACCGGAACTGATTTGTTTAGTTCCTGGGGAACTGCAAATGGAGACAACTGGTCTACTACGGATAATAATCCAGTCTCTATTAATATGACGGATGATAGCTATTGGCAGAATATATGGAGTTGTACAGCCTCTAATCCTTGTGATTATAACATAAGCGGATCGGTATCTAATTCCAATCCATCCCCATCGGAGAGTATTTCGCTGAGTTATATCTGCTCTGGATCAGCTTGCAACGGGGTAAGTTATGCATGGAGCGGTAATGGGGTAAGCGGAAGTAGTTCGCCTTTGAACATTACGGCTCCTTCCACTCCTGGAAATTATACCTACACGATTACGGCCAGCAAGAGTGGCTGCACCGATAAAACTAATACTGTTCAGATCACTGTTCAGAGTGGTGGCGGTGGTGGTGGGTCCTACAATCAGTGCCTGGAATCTGAAAACTCCAGTGGTAATGGTGCGATCACCAGTGATCCGAATGCCTCAAACGGAGAGACGCGCGGTGAAGAAAGTAATTACAATCACTATGTGGATTATGCGCTGACAGGCGTTCCCTCAGCAGGAACATACACAGTTACTCTGAGATATTATTCTTCTTCTACTGATCCTATTGTTGGCGTTCAGGTAAACGGGGGAAGCACGCAGACGGTTAACCTGGCCAATAGCGGCTCCTGGAACATTGTGTGGACCACCCAGCAGTTCAGTGTAACGCTGGCAGCAGGCTCCAACACCATCCGCATTTCAGGAACAGGAGGAGGAAGCTGTCGTCAGGATCAAATTTGTGTGACTGGCAGCGGAACCTGTACCCCGCCAAGTGCACCATCTCTAAGCGCGAGTCCTAGCTCCATTACTTCAGGCTCTACCTCCACCTTATCGGCCAGTGGATGTTCGGGTGGAACAATTAGTTGGTCAGATGGATTGGGAACCGGAACCTCTAAGACCGTGAGTCCTACCACTACCACTACTTACACAGCCACGTGCAGTATTGGGGGCTGTACCAGCAGCGCAGGGAGTGTAACAGTTACTGTAGGTGGCGGCAGCTGGTCCTACGACCAGTGTCTGGAATCTGAAAACTCCAGTGGTAACGGTGCGATCACCAGTGATCCAAATGCCTCAAACGGAGAGACACGCGGTGAAGAAAGTAATTACAATCACTATGTGGATTATGCGCTGACAAACGTTCCTTCAGCAGGAACATACACAGTTACTTTGAGATATTATTCTACTTCTAATCCTCCTATTGTTGGCGTTCAAGTAAACGGGGGAAGCACGCAGACGGTTAACCTGGCCAATAGCGGCTCCTGGAACATTGTGTGGACAACCCAACAGTTCAGTGTAACGCTGGCATCAGGCTCCAACACTATCCGTATTTCAGGAACAGGAGGAGGAAGCTGTCGTCAGGACCAGATTTGCGTGTCTGGATCTAGTAGTTCTTCGATGTTAAGAACTATGTCAGATGACTTATCGTTAAATACTGCGTCGGAAAACTTATTAGAAAAAGATAGGAAAATTCCTCTGACAGTTTTCCCTAATCCAAGCAAAGGAGCCTTTGAAGTTGACTTCTATTTGGAAAATGGGAAGAATGCAACACTGATGATTTCTGATCTGGGAGGAAGAACCATCTATACCAAATTATTTACCGCACAGGGTTTGCATAAAGAAAAAATATACACAAACAATAAAGCCTCAGGCGTTTTATTTCTGCGGCTGATTCGTGATAATTCAATTGAAGTGAGAAAAATCAATATTATCAAATAAATAAGATGTATTAATAATAAGGGACCGGCTCCACAATATGGAGCCGGTCCCTTATTTTTGAATAATTGGCTCCTGGGATAAGGGGCCTTATTTTTGAATTTAAATTATGATCTTATGAAATTAAAAAGATGTTTATTTGTTGCTTTACTATTACTATCAGTTATGATTTCCCAAGCTCAAATGATAAATTTTGCTACCTACAACATGCGTAATGATAACAATAGCGAAGATTCCACGCAGGGCAACGGATGGAAACAACGCTTTCCTGTAATTTCTGAGTTGATCCAATTTTATGATTTTGATATTTTCGGAACGCAGGAATTGCTGTATCACCAGATAACCGATCTTAGCAAAGAGCTTCCTGAATTCGATCATTATGGGATTGGCCGCGACGATGGAAAACAGGCAGGAGAGTTTTCCGAAATCTTTTTTAAAAAAGATAAGTTTGAAATGGTGGCTCACGGTGATTTCTGGCTGTCGCAAA
>JBDTKF010000067.1:0-8699 GCA_039935455.1 Ginsengibacter sp. | reverse complement strand
CCGACAGCCCCCAGCGTTGCAGCAGCGATGACAAGTTGTGGCCTCGCATAATAACGTGTGTTTGGTTTAGCAAAAATCCAGGTAATTAAACCAGCAGTTGTCAACAACACTCCTCCACCAAAAAGGGCAGCACCCGAAGCGCTCCAATCAAAATTTTTTCTTTGTTTGGCAAATGAAACAATATCACGATAATTGATACCAAAATGATATTGAGCAACGGTATCCAAAACAAATACACCCAGGTTTGTAAATACGCGCCTCACATCATATTGTACTAAAAAAACTGAATCATTTTTTATCGAAGTGACATTAGCTTCGTAATAACGGGTGTTTGAATAAAAATCAATTTCGCTTCCAGGGAAAAAGGATTCCACGGTATGGTTATTCTTTTTCAGAATAAGTAAATCGTTTTGTGCAACACACGTAGAGGCCGCAAAAAATGCAATAAAGAAGATAAAGAAACCACGCATGTCAAGAAATTTTTCTTATGAAAAACAATACTCCAAAAAGAAGGATTGTTCCAAAGATCACCAAAATTATTCCCGAAATCTTGTTGATCAACCTGATGTTTTTTAACGTCAGCTTTTTACGCAATTTGCCAGCGAGGGAAACCTTTAGTACATCGGCACTCATATTTAAAAGAAGCGCTGTCGCAAAAATTACTACACGGTCTCTAACAGTATGGGAAACTGCAATCGCAGTGGCGGAAGTAAGCCAAAAAGCAATAACAGCGGGGTTAAGTGTATTCAGCAAAAAGCCTTGTAAAAAAATTTTGGCATGATCACTGTTTTTTAAAGGTGGCATCGCAAGATCCTCGGGATGCATACGTACTTTTTTCAAAAAAATATAAAAGAGACCCATTCCCATTAAAAAAGCGCTTCCTGCAATTCCAATCTGGGTCTTGAAATCCATGATGGTAGAAACCAATTCTGAAAAAAGATTACTCAAAATCACCAATAAAAAATCACTGATCCAAACTCCGATTACGAAACTGAATCCGCCCTTTCTGCCATTATTGATACTCTGTTTAATAATAGTGAACACAACCGGCCCCACAGATATCACAAGCAACAGCCCCATTGCCACTCCTTTGAGTATTGCTTCAATAACATCTATCATTTAAAAGTATAATGGTTTTAATTTTGATAAAAAGTATAAAACTAATTTAAAGATAGCCAACAACGGTTGTTGCATAAATAAATTAAGCGCGTGCTCCTTTCAAAAATTTTTGCCAGTCATCGAGCATTTTGCCTTTTAAAACCCGTGGAAATTTATTTTGGCCGCCAACTTTTCCTTTCGATCTCATAAAATTCATAAAAGTTTCTTCGCTCAACACATCGACAAAAATTTCTTTTAGCGCGTGGTTTCTCTCCACTTCATAGTCATCGTTCAACTCTTTCAATTTTTTGTCAATCAATATCTTCAAAGTCTCTGAATTTACTTTATCATCTGTTGCAATGTACCAATGATGTGCAAAGAAATTTCCGTAAGGGACGCCGGCAACTGTAAATTCTCCAATCGAAATATCCAGTTCATCGCTTACCAGATTGATCGCTTTATTCATATTGTCCACGCTCAGGTGTTCGCCTACCAGACTCAGGAAATGACGGGTGCGGCCGGTAATGATAATCTCACATTTTTCCACATCTACAAATTTGATCGTATCCCCAATCAGATAGCGCCAGGTGCCGGCATTGGTGCTGATTAGAATGGCGTAATTTTTATTTTCCTCCACTTCATGTATCATGAGCGCCTGGGGATTTGCAACCATATTTCCATTTATATCAAAGTTATTTTGATCAAATGGCACAAATTCAAAAAAGATATTGTTGTTGGTTGCCAAACGCATTCCTTTTGCATTCTGCTTATTTTGGTAAGCCAGAAAACCTTCACTTGCCAGGTACGTTTCAATATAAGTAATGGGCTTACCCAAAAGCTTATTAAATCCATTCTTGTACGGTTCAAGTGCCACACCGCCATGAACATAAAACGCAAGATTTGGCCAGATTTCATGAATATTATTAAGCTTGTATCTTTCAATCACTTTCTCCATACAAAGCTGCACCCATGCCGGAACCCCCACCAAAAAAGCGATGTCCCATTCGGGTGCCTTTTCTACAATCTCCTCCAGCTTCTTAGACCAATCAGTTTCTTTGGCAATTCTTTTTCCGGGTTTATACATTCCCTGGAACCAGAAGGGAATATTTTTTGCCTGAATACCGCTCAAATCACCAGCATAATAGGTTGCACTTTTTTGTAAATGCGTACTTCCTCCGAGCATCAGCCATCCTTTGCCCACATATTTTTTTGGTACATTATTATACGAGGCCAGGCTCATTAGCTGCCTGAAACTTGTAAGAGTGTTCGCCCGAATTAATTCTTTGGTAATGGGAATATATTTACTGGAAGCTTCGCTGGTGCCACTGCTTAACGCAAAAAACTTGATGACACCGGGCCAACAAATATCCGGCCTGCCATCCAGCGCGCGAAACCACCACTCACTAAAAATTTTTTCATAATTAAATGTCGGGACTACCCGTTGAAAATTCTTTCCAGGATGTCTACTTAAAAGTATTTGGTCGAAGAGATATTTTTGTCCAAATTCAGTAAAACGGGCCCTTTTCAATAACTTCTGTAAAACTTTTAATTGCTGTCTTTTGGGAGAACTTGCAGGAATATGCAGAGCACGGTAAAATGATTCTGGAAATTTAATATCAATAAATGCCATTCCTTTTGTAAGTTGTTGACAGCAACAAATTTAGTGAATAGTTATACTCCCTGTATGATTAATTTATAAACGAATCCCAAATGAACATATTGGAAAAGCATACCGAAAAATCGATGCCCCAAAATGATTTTCAATAGTAAGTTTTTCAAGTCTGTTTCAGTAAAAAAACTTAAAACCTCGCAATGATAAAAATTTGCCTTAATTTTATACGCTTAACAAATCAATTTTTATTCAATATTCAAGCGTCTGATCCCCGGATGTTGACTACTTACTAACAACAAAATTTAAAAATTATTATCTTAAATGTATAATCACATCTGGAAAAAATATTTACCCATCATCAAAATTTTAATGAAGAAATCAGTATCAGGAGAAGATCAGATACTCTCACTCAATCGTATTGACTTCGAAAGAGCTGGCACCGGACGGAAAGCAGGTTACAAATTCAAGATTGAGTTTAACGACGGCAAAGTAGGAAACGTGATCAGTGGCTCTGAACTAGCCATGCATCTCGCTCAAGTAATTCTAGAAGACGATGGTGCAAAACAGATCCTGGGTGAACATAATTTCGAAGTGAGTTTGAATACCAAGTTTCAGTTACTCATAAAGAACGTTATCTAACAGGCTTGTTCCGCAGTAAACGTACAAATAACTGAAGTTTGTATTTCTCTACAAGAGCCTTATGAAGTAATTCCAATTACACCTGGTGAAGGATATTTTGATCTTTGGATGGTAGTAAGGACGATCCCATCAAATATTCATCTACTTTTCTCGCGCATTCCCTTCCTTCCGAGATAGCCCAAACCACCAAGGATTGTCCACGGCGCATATCTCCGGCTGAAAAGATTTTGGAAATATTAGTATGAAATTCGGTTTCTGTTGCTTTTACATTTCCTCTTTCGTTCAGCTCGACGTCCAACTGATTTAATAAACCTTCATGCTGGGGATGAACAAATCCCATCGCTAGAAAAGCGTGTTCACAGGGGATCTCAGTTTCACTTCCTGGCACTTCTGTAAATTGGGCAGGTTTATTTTCTTCCGTAAACTTCCATTGAAGATCCACAATTTTCAGTGCTTTCAAATTTCCATTTTCATCACCAATAAATTCCTTGGTTGCAATTGCCCAATGACGGTTCGCTCCTTCTTCATGCGAGCTGGTTGTTTTTAAAATCATTGGATAGGTTGGCCACGGCATATAAGGAGTGCGGCTTTTTGGCGGCATCGGCATTAGCTCAAACTGTGTAACAGACAATGCTTTCTGACGGTTGGATGTTCCTACACAATCACTTCCTGTATCGCCGCCGCCAATGATAACAACATTCTTTCCAGTTGCTGAAATAGGCGTTTCTTTTATTTCTTTTCCTGCTACTCTTTTATTTTGTTGCTTTAAAAAACTCATGGCATAATGAATTCCATTTAGTTCTCTCCCGGGAATATTCAAATCCCTTGGAATCGTTGAACCTCCTGCCAAAACAATTGCATGATATTCTCTCAAAAGATCATTGATACTGACATTTACACCAACATTGGCATTACATCTGATTTCAACACCTTCCTGTTTCATAATATTAATTCTTCTTTCCACCACCCATTTCTCCAGTTTGAAATCGGGTATTCCGTACCGCAACAAACCACCCGGTTCATCATCTCTTTCAAAAATAGTTACCGAATGACCTGCAGCATTTAATTGAGTTGCCGCAGCGAGTCCGGATGGACCTGACCCGATAACAGCAACTTTTTTTCCCGTTCTTATATTTGGAATAACAGGTTGAATAAAACCGCTTTCAAAAGCAATTTCTATTATGTGTTTCTCGATTTCTTCAATGGTAATTGCTGGTTGATTGATTCCTAAAACACAGGAAGTCTCACAGGGAGCCGGACAAATTCTTCCGGTAAATTCCGGGAAATTATTTGTAGAAGACAGTATTTCGTAAGCTTCTTTCCAACTCTTCCGATATACTGCGTCATTGAATTCAGGGATCAGGTTTCCTACCGGACACCCATTATGGCAAAAAGGTGTGCCACAATCCATACAACGGGAGGACTGTTGATTCAACTTTTCATCCGTATATTTTTGAATAAATTCTTTGTAATCATTGATCCTTTCCTTCACAGGCCTCTTGTGCGGAAGCTCTCTTGTGTATTCTAAAAACCCCGTTATTTTCCCCATCTTAATAATTTAATTATCTTTTAATTTATTTTGATTTCCTCTTTCAAGGATGAAGATTGCAGAACCTTCTTATACTCCTGCGGAAATACTTTTACAAAATTTTTCAACTGATTTTCAAAATCGTTTAAAATAAATTTAGCTACGGCGCTTCCGGTCAATTGGAATTGTTTTGTAATCATTTCAAGTAAAAATTTTTCGTCGCTTTCTTCCACCGGATCGAGATCAACCATTTCTTTATTACACAAAATTTCGAAGTTGCGATTTACATCATAAACAAACGCAATACCTCCACTCATTCCGGCTGCAAAATTTCTTCCTGTTTCTCCCAAAATAATTACATTTCCACCAGTCATATATTCACATCCATGATCGCCTACACCTTCTACCACTACATTTGCCCCTGAATTGCGGACACAAAAACGTTCGCCGGCTTTCCCTCTTATAAATGCTTCACCTGAAGTAGCTCCATAAAATGCCACATTTCCAATAATGATATTTTCTTCCGCAATAAAATTAACTTCTTTGGAAGGGTATGCGATTATTCGTGCACCGCTTAAGCCTTTCGCAAAATAATCATTCGCATCGCCTTCGAGTTCCATGGTCACGCCTTTTGCGTTGAATGCCGCAAAGCTTTGCCCTGCTGTGCCTGTAAATTTGAAATGAATTGTATCATCCGGTAATCCGTTTTTCTTGTATTTCTTTGAAATTTCATTTGATAAAAGTGTACCTGTAGTCCGATCCGTGTTGATAATATCAAAAGAGGCAGTTACTTTTTTCAAATGATTTAAAGCAGGTTGTGCAACCTTTAATAAACGATTATCAAGTATTTCAGTCAATCCATGATCTTGTTTTTCAGAGTTGAATAACCCAACAGATTTCGCAGCAGGTTCTTTATATAAAATTGGTGAAAGATCAAGTTTGTCAAATTTCCAGTGATTGATATTTTCTCTTTTTTCTAGATAATCAACCTGGCCAACCATTTCATTTATTGTTCTGAAACCAAGTTCAGCCATGATCTCCCTCAATTCCTGTGTTAAAAATTTAAATAGATTCACAATGTGATCCGCATCTCCGGTGAATCTTTTTCTCAATTCAGGATTTTGCGTTGCAACACCCACCGGGCAAGTATTCAAATGGCATTTACGCATCATGATACAACCCTCGACAATCAACGCCGCTGTGGCTACTCCCCACTCCTCTGCACCTAATAAAGTAGCAATCGCAATATCTCTCCCTGTTTTCAATTGTCCATCTGTTTGAACGACCACACGGCTCCGCAATTTATTCTTAACCAAAGTCTGGTGCGTTTCAGCGAGGCCCAATTCCCAGGGCAATCCGGCATGTTTTATAGAACTCATCGGAGAGGCGCCTGTTCCACCATCGTGGCCTGAAATCAATACTACATCTGCTTTTGCCTTGGTAACCCCTGCAGCGATCGTTCCCACTCCGGCTTTCGAAACCAACTTTACGTTGATCCTTGCATCACGGTTTGCATTTTTTAAATCAAAAATCAATTGAGCCAGATCTTCAATAGAATAAATATCGTGGTGAGGCGGTGGCGAAATTAATCCGACACCCGGAGTTGCATGACGCACTCTTCCGATCCAATCATCCACTTTATATCCCGGTAATTGGCCGCCCTCACCGGGTTTAGCACCTTGCGCCATTTTGATTTGTAATTCATCGGCTTCGCTCAGATACCAGCTTGTCACTCCAAATCTGGCTGAAGCTACTTGCTTAATTGCGCTCCTCATCGAATCACCATTTGGTAATTTTTCAAACCTGATTTCATCCTCTCCGCCTTCTCCGGTATTACTTTTTCCGCCTAGACGATTCATGGCAATAGCCAGCGTGGTATGTGCTTCCCATGAAATTGAACCAAATGACATCGCACCAGTAGCAAATCTTTTATAAATATTTTCAGCAGGTTCTACCTCATCAATTGAGATGGATGGACGATTCTTTTTGAACTGAAACAAACTTCTTAATGTCACCGCTTTTTCACTTTGGTCATTTACTGCCTTGGAATATTTTTTAAAAACTTTATAATCGTTCATTCTCGTTGCATATTGCAGCAAATGAATCGTTATCGGGTTGAATAAATGGAATTCACCCTTGCGCCGCCATTTGTAGAGACCACCAACAGTTAACCGATCAAACAAAACTTCTTTCTTACTGAAGGAGAATGAATGTTTGACCAAAGTTTCCCTTGCAATTTCATCCAAACCCATCCCTTCAATCCTTGATGTAGCACCGGTAAAGTATTTATCGATCACCGATTTATTGATTCCAAGTATTTCAAAAATTTGTGCACCCTGGTATGATTGGAATGTGGAAATACCCATCTTTGAAAACACTTTCAACAAACCATAATTAATTGCTTTTTTATAATTCTTTTTAAGCGCATTAGAATCCAATTCTGATCCCAGCTTTCCCTGGATTCTTAGATCACGGATAGTCGACAAAGCGAGGTATGGGTTAATTGCCGTAGCACCAAAACCAATCAGACAGGCGAAATGATGCACTTCCCAAACATCGCCGGCTTCAATAATCAGCCCAACCTGGCCGCGTAATCCTTTTTTAATCAAATGATGGTGTACGGCGGAACAAGCGAGTATAGAAGGGATCGCAGCATGTTCAGAATCTATCGATCTGTCAGATAAAATCAACACCTCAAAACCATCCTGAACAGCTTCGGCAGCATGACGGCATAAACGCTCAATTCCTCGTTGCAAAGAACCCGGTTTCCCGTCCGCAAGAAAATAAGTTTGTAACGTATGAGCCTGAAAAATTCCTGTATCTATGCTTCTTATTTTTTCTAATTCAGTATTGGAAAGCACCGGATGTTCTAAGGCAACTGTATGGCACGACAAAGGATTCTCCTCCAATAAATTTCCATTGTTACCAACAAAGGTTGCAAGTGACATCACCAGTTTTTCTCTGATTGGATCAATCGGTGGATTCGTTACCTGTGCAAATAGTTGTTTGAAATAACTGCTTAAATGTTGCGGTTCATCACTCAAAACTGCGAGCGGAACATCAGTGCCCATCGAACCTATCGGCTCTTTTCCGGTGAGCGCCATCGGCGAAATGATAAGTTCCAAATCCTCTGTAGAATAGCCAAATGCTTTCTGGTATTTAAAAATCTGGTCATGCTCTAAATGTGTAAACATCACGCGTGGAGCTGGTAATTCTTCCAACCTTATTTTATATTTATTTAACCATTCTGCATAAGGTTTTTGCGAACAAATCTTTTCCTTGATTTCAAGATCACTGATAATTCTTCCCTCTTCCAAATCTACCACAAACATTTTTCCAGCCTGAAGCCTCCCTTTTTCTTTAATCATTTTTGGGTCAACAGGAAGAACGCCTGTTTCAGAAGCCATGATGACCCTGTCATCGGTTGTGATGCAATATCTTGAAGGTCTCAAACCATTTCTGTCTAAAGTAGCGCCAATAATTTTTCCATCCGTAAATGTAATAGAAGCAGGACCATCCCACGGTTCCATAAAGGACGCATGAAATTCATAAAAAGCCTTTTTTACCGGATCCATTTTATCGTTGCCATCCCAGGCTTCGGGAATTAGCATCAACATCACATGGGGCAATGACCTGCCACAGAGCATTAGCAACTCTATAATATTATCAAGGCTTGCAGAATCAGACTGGCCTTCTTCCACAACCGGAAGAAGCATATCCATTTCTTCTTTACTGAAAAATTTCGAGATAAACCCTCTTTCGCTGGTGCGAAGCCAGTTTAAATTTCCCTGTAAAGTATTGATCTCACCATTGTGCGCTATG
>JBDTKF010000066.1:0-13671 GCA_039935455.1 Ginsengibacter sp. | reverse complement strand
ACGGAACAAACATCAAACCGGGTAACACCAATCGAACCACTTACATGACTGATATTGCGCCAACAATTACAGCGCTTCTCAAAATTCAAATGCCCAGCGGAAACGTGGGAAATGTAATACAAGAAGTAATGAAATAATTAAGATTAAAGGATGTTCCAGTTCTGGCAAAAAAGAGATCAGACCTACAAAAGACAGCTTTTGATTAACTCATACTTTAATTAAATGTTTTGGGAAATCAGAAACTTTTTCACAACAAAGTTGATCCATTACTTGTTGCAATTGTCGTTTTAGAATAACGATAGTATGGTTTGCGCCTTCATTGCCCAAGCCCGCTACGCCATACATGAATGTCCTTCCCAAAAAGGTAAACTCAGCTCCCGAAGCAAGCGTCCGTGCTATATCCGGCCCAGACCGCAAACCACTATCCATCATGATTTTAATTTTATCATGATACTTTTCAACAATATTTTTGAGCGAGTGAATCGTTGATTGCCCCGCATCCAATTGCCTTCCTCCGTGGTTAGAAACGATAATTCCATCGATTCCCAGTTGAAGACATTTGTCAACGTCTATTTCATTTACAATTCCTTTCAAAACTAATTTTCCCTTCCACATATCACGGATAGCCGAAATTTTATCCTCATTCAATCTGCCGTTAAAAGTTTTATTCATAAACAGACCAAGATGATGCATGTTCATTCCTTTGGGCATGTAAGGCTTCATCACTTTGAATGATGGCTGCCCATGAATCAATGTCCTGATCGCCCAATTGGGCCTTCCCATGATCTGAAATATATTATGCAGCGTCATTCTCGGGGGCATTGCCAAGCCGTTTTTAATTTCTTTATTCCGATATCCAAACGTGGGAACATCACTCAGAATAACAAGAACGGGGCAATGTTCTGACGCACGTTTGATAATCTGATCTCTCAGGGTATTTTCTGCAGGATGATACAATTGAAACCAGGCTTGTCCTTCTGTGATTTCGCTGATACGTTCAATCGTGCTTGTGCTGACAGTGCTTAATACAAAAGGAATGTTGTGTTCAAATGCAGCCTTGGCTAGTATTTCAGGAGAATTTGGCCAGATCAATCCCTGCAGACCAACGGGAGCAATTCCAAAAGGTGCATCATAAACATGGCCAAAAAGATCCGTCTTCATTTCAGAGCCGGCATGTTTTTTTAGATATTGCGGAAGCAATTCTATCTCCCGGATTTCTGAGGTGTTTTTACGTAGATTGATTTCTTCATTGCAACCTCCATCAAGATAGTCGAAGGCAAAACCCGGAATTCTTTTTTTTGCTTTTTCTCTAAGACTCTCTACCGAAGGATAGCGTGGATTGTATGGTAATTTCATTAATAAATTTTTAAAATTCGTAACCTTTCAAACAAACAGGAAACGACAGAATCTGTAATTATTCAAGATTATAAATCTTTTGAAAACAACTGTCAGACAGAAATCGTAAGTCCGGTTTTAGAAAAATATTTTAGTTCAATAATATCATTGGGCAACATTTTTTTATTCCAGGCATCATGAATACATAGTGCCGCGCCAACAGCCGTTGCCTGCGCCATTGAAGCAGCAAAGACTTCAATATTTGGAAAAACAGAAGCCAGCAAATTCATGTAAATCGCATTATTACTAAATCCTCCATCCACAAAAATCCTTTTAACTTTTGTTCCCTTCAACACCAACTGAGTCGATACATATTGCTGTGCTATAATATCGAGGATTAGCTGATGATACGCTTCTTCATCATTTAGAAAATCAGATAATTCCCTTGTTTCAAACACAGAAACTTTTAGAATGTTTTTTCCGGGTGATAATTTTCCGACTGTCTTGTTACTGCTTTGAAGCTTTGTAATAATTGCAGGATTGAAATCCATAGACCGGTATCGGGCCGCACTTTTATTGAAATGCTCACTAATTCTTTTGACCTGCTGCTCATGTTCTTTTCCTGCAAATAACCGGGAAGCTTTCACAGGCTTCGCCTCATAAGTCAGGAAGCATAGACAATCATTTTCCAGTTCTTCTTTTGTCAATGGAGATTGATTGAAAGGATTTAAAGAGATACACCAGGTACCTGTAGAAATCAGTATAAAAGGTTCCTGAAAATTCACCAAATAAGGGATAAGTGCAGCAGAACTATCGTGCAGGCCGATACCAACTGAATAATTGTTGCCCGGGAAACATGCATCCACCACCTGATTGCAGGGAAGAATGGGCGCAAGTTTTTCGAGTACGCCTTCCTGTTTTACCCAATAATGATAATCGTTTTTTTGAAAATCCCAAAGATTGGTATGACAGCCAATGCTGGTAATATCGCTACACACATTTGATGAGATCAGGTAGCTTAAATACTGCGGAAGGTGCAATGCATATTTTATTTTCTCAAAGATTTCCGGCTTTTCATATTTGATACGATATAGTTGCATTCCGGAGTTGAGGCTTCCCAGCACGGGAGATGCGGTGCGGAATGAGAATTCTTTCTCACCTCCATAAGTATCGTAGAATTGTTTTTTTAAATTTTCTGGATATTTTTTCAGATAATTATATAACGGAGCAAACACCTTTCCCGCTTCATTTAGATAGACGAGGCTGGCGCCATAACTACAAAAGTTGATGGCTTTAATTTCAAAATCATTCAGGCTGAACACTTCCCTCAACGAATCAAAAACAGATAACCTAAGACTGTCGAGGTTCTCACAAGGATCACCTTCTTCATCAACCGTTTCAAAAAAACGCGCAGACCGTTCAAAAACGATTTTATAACTCGCATCAAACAGGAATAGTTTTTTATTGGTTTTCCCTACATCAAATATTGCTATTACATTTTGTTTGGACATAATGACAACCTCCCTAACCTCAAAAAGAGGGTTCTAAAACAATTCAATATAATCTTCGGACAGTAAACAAACAAATAATCAAAAATTCAGTTCCTCCTATTTGTGTTTAACACGGAACATGATATCTTAATTTTTATTCACAAATTTCTTAAACATTATCTTGTAAAATGACAAGAATCATTGATAATCAAAAATACACGGGGTCGGCATGGATGAAGGAACAGCCCCTCATCACCGTTTCGTAAAAATGCAAATTTTACAATCCTGTTGCCATTGTTTTTAACCCTCTTTCCTTAATTAAATTTTCTCTCACTTTTTCATTCCGAAAAACAGATAGCGGATTTAATGCTCCCCCTGCACGAAGTCTTGCTTCGGCAACCATTGGACGAACATCTGTGTTAAATGCCTGCTGAATGATTTCCTGGGCAGCGACCACATCGTTGATATTTTGAGCTTTTACTAATTTCTTTCTATCTACTAATAATGCTTTGGTATAAGCAATCATAATCGCTTCCATAGATTGTAACAGATCTTCGAGTGGATCTTTTACATTATGCGATGCGTCAATCATCCAACCCAAATCCTTTGCATGGTTCATATTTTTTGCATCCATGCCTTCAACGAGTTCACTGAATATGAGAAATAGTTGATAAGGCTTTATACTTCCAACTGTCAGATCATCATCGCCATATTTTGAATCATTGAAATGGAAACCGCCCAGCTTTCCTTCCATCAACAGTAAAGCAACAATTTGTTCAATATTTGCATTTGCCAAATGGTGGCCAAGATCAACAAGCGTATATGCTTTATCACCTAATTTGCTGGTATATAACAATGATTGTCCCCAATCACCAACCGTCATCGAATAAAAATTAGGCTCGAAGGCTTTATATTCTACAAACATTTTCCAATCCGCTGGCAGTGCCTGGTATACTTCTTCCAAACTATGCAACGTATTTTGAAACGCTTTCCTGAAATTCAATTGACCAGGAAAAGTAGATCCATCACTCAGCCAAACAGTAAGAGATTTTGAGCCCAGTTCTACACCATAATTGATTACTTCGATATTATGCTCAATTGCCTGTTTTCGAACTGCGCTATCCACATGTTGCATGGAACCAAACTTATAGCTGTGTTTTTGATCTGGCTGGTCCTGGAATGTGTTTGAGTTCATGGCATCAAAGCGTAATCCATGTTGTGCTGCCAGTTCCTTTGTAGCGTTGGAATCCTTCGGAATATCCCAGGGAATATGCAGAGAAATTGCGTCGCTTGAGCGGGTGAGTGCATGTAGCAATCCAATGTCTTCAATTTTTTCTTCCAGGCTGCGAGGTTCGCCACCACCACCAAAACGGCCAAACCTTGTTCCCCCGGTACCTAGTGCCCAACTGGGAATAGCAATTTGGAAATCTATTAATCTTTGAATTAAACCCTCGCTGAGGTCCACACGATTCATTAATGAAGCGTAATCTTGTTTATGATCTGCCAGGTAATCCTGGTTATTTTTCTGAATTATTTCTTTGCTGAGTATCATTTAAAAAAATTTATGACAACTTTTGGAAGTTGAAATTAAGACAAATAAAATACTTCTTTCAATGGGATGCTTATCGGAGAATTATCTTCGTTTGTTTCCATAATATCCTTCATGTAGTCCCACCATTTTCGCATCACAGGATTGGAAGGTAATTGGTTCAGCGCATCCTGGTTTTCTACTTCCATAACACCGAATAAATGATCAGTCGTTTCATCTAAGAAAATTGAATATTCGCTTATTCCACTAGATTTCAATAGCTCCTTCAAGTCCGGCCATAAAGCATCATGACGTCTTTTATATTCATTTTCAAAGCCCTTAATCAACTGCATCCTGAATGCAATTCTGCATTTTTTCATTTCATCCTTTTCTTGCATAACAAAATTAATTTCAATAAAATCAAAAGGTCGACAGACTAAAGAATCATCAACGATTTGATTAGTTGATTATGAGAAAATTTTAGCGGACAAATGCTGCTGCAATACCTCCATCTACATTCAACACATTTCCGGTAGATTTATTAAGCATGCCACTTACAAAAACCAAACATGCGTTTGCTATATCTTCCGGGAGTATGGTTTCATTTAACAAAGTTCGTTTCGCATAAAAAGCAGGTAATTCTTCGACCGTAATTCCATAAGCCTTTGCGCGCCCTTTGGCCCAACCATTTGCCCAAATATTACTTCCATTGATTACTGCATCAGGATTTACCGAATTTACCCTGATTTTATCTTTACCCAATTCTGCCGCATTCAACCTGCTCATGTGTAGCTGAGCTGCTTTTGCAGCGCCATAAGCCGCATTGTTGGGGCCACTTACCAGCGCGTTCTTACTCACAATATCTATCACATCACCTCCCATTCCCTGCTTACGCATGATTTCTATTCCCTTTTGTGTTACAAAAAACTGCCCTTTTACCAACACTTTATATATGATGTCCCAATCACTCTCCGTATGATCTTCAATCGGTTTTGAAATCGAAAGTCCGGCGTTATTTATAATGATATCCACTCCTCCAAACGCCAAAGCTGCTGTACTCAATGTCTGTTGGATGGTTTTGATATCCATCACATCCAACAGATTGGCAATAAATGCATCTTTTCCAAACAATTGGGTAAATTCTTCCTTTGCATGTTCCAACCGGTCTTCGTTATTATCTGATAGAATGATACAAGCTCCTTCCTCAGCGAACTTTTTAGCAATGGCCTTACCTATTCCACCAGCGCTTCCTGTTATCAATGCGATATGGCCGTTCAATAATTTTGCTTTTGGCATCCGTTGAAGTTTTGCTTCTTCCAACAACCAATATTCAATATCAAAAGCCTCCTGCCGTGGCAAAGAAGTATATTCTGAAATTGCCTCTGCACCTTTCATAACGTTGATAGCATTGGTATAAAATTCTGCTGCAACACGTGCCGTTTGTTTGTTTTTCGCAAAAGTAAACATGCCTACTCCCGGATATAAAATCACTACTGGGTTGGCGTCTCTCATTGCCGGACTATTCCCGTGTTTACAGTTGTTGTAATACTCAGTATACATTTTTCTGTATTCCTGGAATTGCGGTTCAATTGTTTTCTTCAAAACAGAAATATCATTTATTTCTTCGTTTACTGACAGGTTCAAAACAAGCGGAGAAATTTTTGTTCTTAAGAAATGATCGGGACAACTGGTGCCCATAGGTGCTAATCTTTGCAAGTCCTTCGAATTGATAAACTCCATCACCCGTTCATCATCAGTAAAATGCCCGATCATTTTTACTTGGGAAGAGCAAAAGCCTCTTAGAACCGGGGCCAATTCTGATGCCCGCTTAAGGCGCGCTTCTTTTGGCAACGATTCCACTTTAATTCCCCCAAATACTGGTTTGGTTTTTCCTATATTTTTTTCTAGATAATTAGCACATTTTTCGACAACCTCCAACGTATTGATATAACTTTCATAAGCAGTATCGCCCCAGGTAAATAAGCCATGCGAACCCAGCATGATTCCGCGGATACCGGGATTATCGTCCAGGCATTGCTTTAGTTTAAGTCCCAAATCAAATCCAGGTCTTTGCCAGTCTACCCAACCAATAGTTCCTTCAAATAATTCCTTTGTGATCTTTTCACCATCTTTTGCGGCTGCGATTGCTATAGCGGCATCCGGATGCAAATGGTCAATGTGTTTAAAAGGTAGGAACCCGTGTAAGGGTGTGTCAATAGATGGCGTTTTCGAGGCCAGGTCATAAATGCAATGGTTGAAAAGCGCCACCATTTCATCTTCATGTTCCATACCCCGATATACATTTTTCAGGCTGTGCAATCTATCAACGTATAAAGCAGCGAGCCCGCTTCTCTTCAAAGTTCCAATGTCACCACCACTACCTTTCACCCACATTACTTCTGTTTCTTTTCCGGTTAAGGGATCTTTTGCAATTGCCTTACAGGATGTATTTCCTCCGCCATAATTGGTTAATCTTAAATCGGCTCCAAGCAGGTTGGAACGATATATCAATAAGGCTACTTCGTCTCCTGAAAGTTTTGCTGCTTCTGCTTCATTCCATAAGTAGCTTACGTGTCTGAATTCTTGTGTTGTTTTACTCATTTTATTCTATATATTCAATTTCTATTTAAGAATCAATCAGAAAGAACAAGGATAAGAAAATTATTCCCGATAAATGAAACCGCTCATTTTAAAACATTTCCATATCCCACTAATATCACTGAAAGTAATATTGTTAATATACCGATCGTAATAGTTGTTTTCGTTTTTCTGCTAACGCCATTCCACTCTTTTAATATGATACCCCATATGTTTGCGATTAATATAATAAATGCCATGTGCAATATCCAGCTACTGGCACCGTTTCCCAATTTGCTTTCGCCCATTCCATAAAAAAAGAATTGCAAAAACCAAATTGTACCCGCAAGTGCTGCAAAAAAATAATTTCTTTTAAGAGGTGTTTTTTTATTGGTATAATCACCAAACGTTTTGTTGCGTGCATTCAAAAACATGCACCAGATAAAGTTGGTGGTGAGGCCGCCCCACAATAATACAACAAAGGTTACATTGTTTCGAAACAGAAACCCGGTAGTTTCCTGTGGATGAGCAGCTTTCCAGATATTGTCGGCAACTTCAGCCATTGGTGTGCCGGCCTCAATACCATAATTGAAACAAGCGCTCAAAATTCCGGAGATGGTGCAAACAATCAGTCCTTTCACAAGGTTGAATTCTTTGATGCTTTCCTTCTTTTTCTCTTCAGATAATTCCCTTTCCTTCAATACACCCGCCCGTCCGCAAATGATAATTCCTACAACGCAAATTGCAATGCCGAGCAAAATAATCTGCCCCCACGAAGTAGTGACCAGGTCATTGAAAGTTGTTTTCCCGGGTGTGTTGGAAAAATTATAATAAATGGATGGAACCAGTGCACCAAATACCGAAGTAAATCCAAGCAAAACGGAATTGCCCAAAGACATTCCCAGGTACCGCATACCCAGCCCATACGTCAAACCTCCAACACCCCAAAGAAGGCCCCAGAAAAAAGTCCACCCGATTGTTGCTGTGGGTGTTTGTGAAATAATGGCTGCAAAACCTGGAATGGTAAGCCATGCAGCGATAGGAGGAATAATGAACCACGAAAAAAGGCCTCCGACAATCCAATAGCTTTCCCAATGCCACCCTTTTACTTTATTATAAGGTACATAGAAACTACCCGCAGCGGTGCCACCGATAAAGTGATAAATGATACCAAGAATTATCTGCATGTGACTATTATTTTACTAATGTAAGGATTCCAATATCCAAATTTTGAATTTTAATATTTTAATTCCTTATCACAAGGATTACTAACATTCGTAGTTAGCCAACTTTTTAATTATATTACTCATTCTTACGTTGAACTGCAAAATCGTATACACCTTAACCCAAATCAAACGCGACATATCCAACCTTAATATCTTCTATGTTTAGGCCTCTTCTTTGTTATTATAGTGAATTCCTTCATATAAATACTCATGATTTAAGCATTTAAAACTAGAATTTCAAAGATATTGATTGTAAAAATTAAATCTATCCTGTACTAACCTGAACAAACAAATTCCCGTGTATTTCCTTAAATACAAGTCTCATAAAAAAGTACTTCTACCACATTATAAATTTTTGAAAGCCATAATATAGAAAAGTTTTATTATCAACATTCAGTGTGAAGTAGAACTATTCACACTGGAATGACCCCTAATTCCCTTAAAAAATGCCCAGACTTAGATCTGGGCCATTTTGTAAACTTCACTTCTCTTCGATTCTATCATTCTCAGAGAGCAATTAACACAATAAAATGCAACAATTTTAACTCAAAATGTCTTTGATAGATCATATATTTGTCATCCTGTTTCAGTATGACTGCTCAAATCTTTACCATTGAACTATTTTTTTAAATTTGTTGAAATTGATTTTTTATCTGTAACACCCAAGTATTTACAAATCGCTAATTCAATAATCAAAGCTATCAATAATGGGAAATTACAGGATAATGATGTGTTACCATCCATTAATGAGTTCAGCAGCACATTGGACATTTCAAGAGACACGGTGGAAAAAGGATACAAGCATTTGAAAAAAATTGGAATTTTGGATTCGGTAGCAGGGAAAGGCTTCTTCGTCAAGAATACAGACTTGCTTCAATTTTATAAGATCTTTTTATTGTTCAATAAGCTCAGTACCCATAAAAAAATTATATACGACTCGTTTGTAGATGCCCTTGGCCCTTCTGCTGCTATAGACTTTTATATTTACAATAATGATTTTTATTTGTTCAAAGATCTTATAAAAAAAAGTATTGATAATTATTCTAATTATGTAATTATACCTCACCTTACTCAGGATAGTGATTCCTTTTCTGATGTTCTGAGTCTCATTCCTTCTCAAAAACTAATATTGATTGATAAAACCATTAGTTCTATGACTGGAAAATGCAGTTCTATATATGAGGATTTTGACCATGATATTTTCAATGCCCTCAAAACTGCACTTCCACAACTTGAAAAGTACCATACCATTAAAATAATATTTCCTTCATATACTTATCACTCTAAAGAAATACTTACGGGGTTTAAAAATTTTTGTATTGATTATGCTTTTGACCATGCTATCATAAGTGATATAGCAAAAGAAGTCATCAGAAATGATACTGTATATGTAAGTCTGATGGAAGATAATTTGGTTACATTAATAGAAAAGATTATAGATTCCGAAAAAGAAGTTGGAAAAGATGTAGGCGTAATCTCGTATAATGAAACTCCTATCAAAAAAATTATTTTAGATGGTATTACTACAATTTCAACCGATTTCAAATTTATGGGTAGGCGTGCCGCTGAATTGATATTGAATAAAAAGCAAGACCAAGTAGCTGTGCCTTTTTATCTCACTTTGAGAAAGTCCTTGTAGCCTGCAGTAAAATGGAATGGTAATACAAAACGGGGAATAATCTAACTATTTTGTTTCCTTTATCTTAAGATTTTTGAATTCGACTTTCATGATATGCCCGGCATGCATTTGTAAGCCAAGCAACCCTAAAGACATGCGATTGGCAGTATCATCGTCAGTTACATCACACATAAGCAAACCATTGATATAATGTTGGAGATGATTCCCTTTTATGATTAAATGAAAATGATTCCATCCTTCATTAATGTGAGCTTTTAACGAATCAGAATTACTCAAACTATCTTTCAACACTGAAGGAGTCCAAACATTATTTTTTACAAGAGAAGATATTGTTCCTGTTACTTGTGGTAGGGTTACTTTTTGTCCACGAAAGGCAATAATACTACGACCGCGCTCTTCATAATTTTGGCCTGTGTATTGGTTAGCGCCATCAATATCAAATTGGTATCCTTTCAAACCAAAGGGTACATCCTCTACTTCTTTACTCCTATACTGGATACCACTGTTTCCTTTTTCTGAAATCCTATATTCGCCTTCTAACTCAAAGTCGGAAGGTGAGCCGCCGCGCCATATCAAAAAGGTATTGTTTTTTAATGGAGGGGAGGAGGGGGTTATTTCTCCGGTGACAACACCATTCTGCATTTTCCAAACTGCAGTATCTCCTTCCCAGCCATTAAGGGTTTTGCCATCAAAAAGATTTACAAAACCGTCTTTATTCTGAACTGAATCCCTTTTGGTTGGTTCCGTTCCGGAAGATGATTTACAACTTTCAAAGATGATTTGTAAACTTACTGCACAAAGGCAAAGCAAAACTGATTGTTGTAAACGATGGTACATGAGTATAAATTAAGAATTAGGAAATAGTTACGGGTAATATTTTCAGTTTAATTTTTTTTTATTTTTATTTCAGCATCAATTTTGATTTGGTCTTTATTTTAAACTTTCCAGTTGACCTCTGTATTTTTCCAGCTCCCTGATGCCGAAGATTCTAAGATCGATTCACAAACTTTTTGTGTTTGAAGCGCATCTTTAAACGTAGGCCCACAAGGGGTTCCTGTTTCCAGACTCCTTAAGAAATCAGCTGCCTGGTGTACAAAACTATGCTCATACCCGATAGATAAGCCAGGCACCCACCATTTATCCATATAAGGCTGATCGCCGTCAGTAACGTGAATGGATCGCCAGCCCCGAACTATTGAGTCGTCGGCATGGTCAAAATAAGCCAGGCGATTCAAGTCGTGAAGATCCCATGCGATTGAGGCATTTTCTCCATTGATTTCAAATGTGTATAATGCTTTGTGGCCACGGGCATAGCGTGTGGATTCAAAAAGGCCTAACGATCCGTTTTCAAAGTGACATAGAAAAGAGCAAGCATCATCAATGGTTACTTTTTGCATTTTACCTGTTAGTTGATGAACACGTTCTTTGATAAAAGTTTCAGTAACCGCTGTAACGTCTTTAATCCCTCCGTTTAGCCACATGGCCGTATCAATGCAATGGGCTAGAAGATCGCCTGTTACACCAGAACCTGCTACAGCTGCATCCATGCGCCAGAGGCCCTCTCCGCCCTGCGGCACATCGGCGCTGATTGTCCAGTCCTGGAGAAAATTGGATCTGTAGTGAAAAATCTTGCCCAATTTACCGGAATCAATAATTTGCTTGGCTAAGGTAACTGCGGGTACTCGGCGATAATTGTACCAGACTGAATTCTTAACTCCGGCCTTTTCAACGGCCTCCACCATTTTTTTCCCTTCAGCCAGAGTACGTGAAAGAGGTTTTTCTGTTAGCACCATTTTACCTGCATTGGCGGCTGCAATTGCTATTTCTGCATGTGTATCGTTTGGAGTGCATATATCAATCGCATCGATATCTTTTCTTTCTATTACTTTTTTCCAGTCTGTTTCGAATGATTCATAGCCCCATTGTGCAGCAAAGGCACTTGCCTTATCTTTATTTCGTGCACATGCTACCTTCAAAACAGGGCGGTAGTCTAATTCAGGAAAAAAATTGGGAATGCGGTTATAACCATTGGAATGGGTTCGTCCCATAAATCCACAACCAATTAATCCAATCCTTAATTCTTTCTTTTTATCCATTATAAATTTCTTTTGAAAGGTTTATAAATAAGTGCAGTTTCATTAGGAAACTTCGTACCATCCATGTGCCTGGCGTACTTTGATCATCGCGCCAAGGATGTCGTTCCAGGTTTGTTGTTTTTTCATTACTTCATTCGGAAACATACATCCATCCCAACAGATATGTCTGATTTTTTTGGTAAGATTACCTTTTTCGTCGCGAAGCCAATACCCAGCATCGTGTGAGATATTGAGTTTGCCATTTGGATCCAAAGCCAGGCAATGACGGCCCGTTTTATCATGAGCGCCTGACCCAAACACCGTTCCGTCGTTTTGTGCAACATGGAAATCAATAGTCCATGGCCGCAGCGCATTAGTAAGGGTTTTGAGTGCTTCATTGAAAGTCTCCCGATCATTCCAGTCAAAGTCTTTAGGAAGTATTCTGTCTTCAGGACTGTTGACTCCGATAAGATATAAAAGTGTATGCGCCATATCGGCCTGGAAGCCAATATTGGGGCGATCTACAGCTTCAAGCGTATCAACCATCGCTTTCCAACTGTGCATGCCACCCCAGCATATTTCCCCTTCCGCTGCAAGTGCTTCGCCATATTCATTTGCAGCATCACAGGCTTCTCTAAAAGTCTGGGCGATCAACTTTGTATTATTAACAGGATCCTTAAACCAACCGTCAGGATTACTTGCCGAATCGATGCGTATAACTCCGGAAGGCCTGATACCTAATTCACGTAGTTTGCTTCCAAACCGACAGGTCTTACGAACAACTTCAACAAACCGGTTTCGTTCTTCTTTACTGCCCATAGCAGATCCACCGGTAGGAGGCCAGATAGGTGCAACGAGACTGCCAATTTCCAGGTTGTAAGAGGCTACTTTATCTGCCAGTTTTTTAATCTCATCATCAGTGCTGTCAAGCCTTATATGATCATCAAAGAGTGCAATATCAACTCCGTCAAATTTCTCCCCGTTCACTTCTGCGGCAGCCGTATATTGAAGTAAGGTGTCTAACGGAATAGTGGGTTCTGAACCTTCGCCTTTTCCTACAATACCGGGCCAGGTGGCATTGTGTAATTTGGGATAATTATTTTCAGTCATAATAAAACGATTTTATAATTTTAATTATTTACAATTTACCTGGCTAATAGGGATAGATACTACAGATTTTATAAATCAGCTGGTTTTCCTAAGAGGTTTATAGATCTGTCAGAAAAACCTGGAGAGCTACTGTCACTATTTATCCCAAAACAAGGTCAGGATTTCCCGGTCCGAAATGTTTAAGCATCACAATCGGATCAGTAGAAGATGAATTTACAATTTTTATACCTTCCATAGCAGCTTTTTCGGTTACAAAAAATTCATCAAAAGTTAGTTGACCATATCGGATAAGTGAAGGTGTTTCTACATTCCATACTCCCATTGTTCCATGTCCCTGCATCATAATCATTCCGTAAGCCCCACTATCTTTGATTGTAACTGTGGCGCCGGGAAAAATAGTCAACTCTTTTGCGCTAAAAGAATCAGAGCGGTAACAAATCCAATTTTCAACATATCCAATTGCGTTCATTTCTTCCAGTGGCTTCACTGGTTTTGGAGCCATAAAATGATTTTCACGAATGTTAGGATTGATGTTCAATTCCCAGTCTATTACGTCCATGAGTTGGTCAAAATCTCCTTTCTTATTTTCCGGTGTTCCATTCCATAATAATTCCTCTGGTATGATTGCTTCATTAACTAATGACTGGTACATCGCAAACACATCAGAAGCTTTCTGAGGTTCATAAGTACA
>JBDTKF010000065.1:0-12546 GCA_039935455.1 Ginsengibacter sp. | reverse complement strand
CAATAGTGCCTTTGGGAGAAAAATTATTATTTCCCGATTATCATTATTTTTTGAATATTGGCGGTATCGCCAATATTTCGATTGACAGTAAACAAATAAATAATGTTGATTTGTCTTCTGATAAAAGTGAATTTATTGCTTTTGATGTTTGCGCTGCAAACCGTGTTTTGAATATGCTTGCTGCTGAAAAGGATAAGCTGTATGATGATGCAGGAAAACTGGCTTCAGAAGGAAACATCAATGTAGGGTTGTTGCAAAAATTGAATGCACTCGATTATTATGCGCTTCCACATCCGAAATCTTTGGCCAACAGTTTTGGTACCGATAAAATCTACCCATTGATAAAAAGTTTTGGTTTAAGTACAGAAGATTCTTTGTGTACTTATGTGGAGCATATCGCTTATCAAATAAAAAATGCACTTATTCCGTCCTTTTCCAGTTCGGAAGTTCAACAACTGATGATAACCGGTGGCGGAGCTTTCAATAAATTTTTGATTCAAAGAATCAAGATCCATTTATCAGAAATCAATTTTGAAATATATATTCCGGAGGATGAAGTGGTCATTTATAAAGAAGCCTTGATCATGGCTTTGTTGGGAACGTTGCGTTGGCGGGAACAATATACCGTTTTGTCTGGTGTGACCGGCGCTTCACAAGACAGTATTGGCGGTGCTTTATGGATGGGAGCAGAAGCTTGATTCATTGCATTTGGTTGGATAACAGTCCCGGATTTCTGAAGTGCATTATTTTGATTTTATTTAAATTGACTTTTTCCAGGAACAGTAAAGATGCAACCGTAATATAATTTCAAGCAAAGAAAAGTTAAGAAAAAGTGTAAAGACAATTTAAACATTTTCGATGTTTTAATTTCCTTATTTTCATTTCCAAAATGATCCCATGAGAAAATCCTGTTTCATTATCTGCGTGCTTTCTCTGCTTTTTTTTTCCTGCAATGACAATGATATAAAATCTAAGTTGGAGCAGGAAAGCTACCAGCTTACCAAAGAACAATTATTAAAAAAAGAACAAAAAGATCCCGTTTTCTTTTTGAATATCAGCGGAAAAAAAAGAAAAAATATTGTTGGCCAAACTGTGGTTACGGGAACCATTTTCAACAAAGCTGCTGTTGCTGTTTTCAAAGATGTGGACATCAAATTATCTTTTTATTCAAAAACGAAAGCTCTTTTAGAAACTGATAAAGAAACTATTTTTGAAATGCTTGAGCCGGGCGAATCAAAGGATTTCAAAACAAAATATTTCACGCCGAAAGGAACTGATAGCGTGTCGCTGCAGATACTTGGGGCAAAAGTGGTTAACCGATAGATCGGTTTAAAAAGTTCTCTAAAACTTTTTCTAAACAGAATTGCCAACTCTGAAAGCCGGCAATTCTGTTTTGTTTTTTTACAGTAAACAAAGAAATAAGTAATATTTTAAATTTCAATTTTATTTTGTTGGATGTAACGGTTATGCTTATCCGAAAATTATTCCTTGAAATAATTTGCATCCCACAACTCATAACGTTTATGAAGGTCAGGTAATTCTGATTTGAACCTTTCGAAATCCCGGCTGTCTTTCGGAGACCAAAGCACTTCGCTTAATGCACTCATTCTTGGGAAGATCATATACTCTACTTTTTGCGTATCAGCCATATATTCTGTCCACACGTTTGCCTGCGCTCCTAAAACAAAATGTGCTTCTGTGTCAGCCAGTTCTTTTGGAATTGGTTCATAATTGTATACAGTATCAAGAGGTAGATAACCGCCGATAGTCACAATATTCCGATCTTTAATTTGTGCATGATCTAAATAAACATATTTTCCTGGTGTCATGATAACATTGTGATGTTGTCTCGCAGCGGCAATTCCACCTTCCTCGCCGCGCCAACTCATTACTGTTGCATTCTGGGCAAGACCACCTTCAAGAATTTCATCCCAACCAATCATTTTTCTTCCCTTACTGTTTAAATATTTTTCTATCCTTTGAATAAAATAACTCTGTAAACCGTGTGCATCTTTCAGATTTTTGTCCTTAATTAATTGCTGGCAGAACTCGGATCTTTCCCAGTTTGTTTTTGGACATTCATCACCTCCGATATGAATATATTTTGAAGGAAATAGTTTCATTACCTCATCGAGCACATTTTCAAGAAATTTGAACGTGTATTCTGTAGGTGTAAATACATCTTCAAAGACGCCCCATGTTTGTTGAACCTGTTTGCCATCGCGACTTCCGGCCCATGGAGTCCGTGAAGAAATTTTTGTAGATTCGTTTGGAAAACAACTTAGTTGCGGATAGGCAGCGATTGCTGCAGACGCATGGCCGGGCATTTCTATTTCAGGAATGATAGTTATAAAACGATCCTGCGCATATTTTACGATATCTTTTATTTCGTCCTGAGTGTAAAAACCTCCATAATGTGTTTGGTCATTTCCGGTTCCGGGAGTATGACCGATAATCGTTCCATTTCTGAACCCACCGACAGAAGTAAGAAGTGGATATTTTTTAATTTCGATTCTCCAGCCCTGATCTTCTGTCAGATGCCAGTGAAAATTATTGTACTTGTGATAAGCGAGGTAATCAATATACTTTTTGATGAAACCCACATCAAAAAAGTGACGTCCAACATCTAAATGCATGCCGCGATATTGAAACCGGGGATAATCCTTTATAGAAAGTGCGGGGATAGAAGCACCCGTAAATGTAGCTGCAGTCTTCGTTTCAGGCAATAACTGCAGTAAGGTTTGCAATCCGTAAAACAGTCCTTCATTCCCTGCGCTGGTGATGATTATTTTGTTTGGATCTGACAAAAGACGATAAGCATCTTTTCTTTCGTTGTTTGTTTCCAGTTTGAAAAGGATGAAGTTCCCTTTTTCATGTTTGGTGATTTTATTTTTTATGAGAAGGTTTACCCCATATAATTGTTTTAGATAAACATTCAGCATTTGTGCTTCATGCGTTGCGTTTTTATCCGCAATAATTTTGGTAGCTGAATTAAATTCGAAGCTACCTGAATGCATTTCGAGAGACACAGGTTTTGGTACGATAACGACTTTCATTTGCCCACAAATAGTTAATGAAATGAATAAAGAGGAGAATAAAAAAATTTTTTTCATAAAAAGTTATTTTAAGAAAGAAGTAGATTAAAATGTCTAAAATAACTTTTTTTACTCCAACAAAGGAAGAACAATTTTGGATGCATGATCTTGATCGTGATAAATTTGAATGGTTGATTTTTGAAAATCACTTTCCTCAGCGTCCGGAATGCGCATAAATTTTTGTGGATTCCGATCTACCAAAGGAAACCAACTGCTTTGTATCTGCACCATAATCCGATGTCCTTTTTTAAATGTGTGGCAAACATCATTCAGATTTATTTTTACTTCACTTATTTTTCCCCGAACAAAAGGCTGAGGATGAACATAATTATTTCGGAATTTTCCGCGCATCACTTCTGCTCGAACAAGGCGCTGAAAGTCGCCACTCACGGGATCGTTCATTGGATTGGTTTCATTGATCTCAGCTGCCGGAACCACATCAATCAGCTTGACAATAAAGTCTGCATCGGTTGTCGAAATGCTCGTAAAAAGATCTGCAAGAATATGTCCGGCAATGGTAACGTTTTCATTTAGCAAAGGCGATTTATAAACCAATACATCATTTCTTGAAGCTGCAAAGCGCTGGTCTTCCACCATGTATTCGTTATTTCTTCTTCCCAGTACTTTGGCTGTATAAGGAACCGGGTTTGACGGATCACTAATGTATTTATCAAAACTATTTTTAGCATTATTTTTTTGAGTGGATAATTTCTTCTCAGCATCTAAATAATAATTCACTTCAGAAATATTGGCTGGAGGCCATTGATTGAAATGCTTCCATTCATTAGTTCCGGTTTCAAAAATAGTTGCTTCGGAAGCATTCCATTTTCCTTTGTCTTTCAAAAAATAATCGAAGAATACAGTTTGCAAACTATCCTGGAAGTATTGGCTGGTGTTACTTCTAAAATCATAAGTTCCGAATTTATCCCAGCTGTTTCTTGCCCATGCTCCATGTGTCCACGGCCCCATCACCAGGTAATTTCTATTTTCAGAACTTTGTTTTTCTATCGCTTCATAAGTATGTAATGCGCCAAATAGATCCTCTGCATCAAACCAGCCACCAACAACAAGTGTAGGAATTTTTATATTTTTGAGGTATTGCCTGATGTTTCTTTTTTGCCAATAATCATCATAAGCATCATGTGCCAGGTACTCGTTCCAGATGTAACTGCGATGATTAAAATATTTTTGGGATTGGGTATTCTTTACCGGGCCAATATTTAAAAAGAAATGATACACATCATTGTTATCAGCATCGAACATTAAAGAACCATAATCTTCTGTAGGGCCGCTTCTTTCTTTACCAAAATAATTCATAAACATAAAGTTATCAAGCAAAAAAAATGCACCATTGTGATTGGCATCATCACCAATAAATTCATCTGTAACCGGAGCCTGTGGGCTTACAGCTTTTATGGCAGGATGCGCTCCGGGCAAACTTGCTGTTGCATAAAACCCAGGATAAGAAATTCCATATAAACCCACCCGGCCGTTATTGTTTTTTATATTTTTTATAAGCCAGTCAACGGTATCATATGTATCGCTGCTTTCGTCAACCTGGGTTTTATCTTTTTTATTGGGGATGTAAGGAGTTACTTCTTTGTTGTGCCCTTCACTCATGTAGCGGCCACGCACATCCTGGTAAACGAAAATATATTTATCATGCATCAACCTGGTGTTTGGCCCCAAACTTTCTGCATAATTATTTTCTCCATAAGGTGCAACGGAATAAGGAGTGCGCTCCATCAAAAATGGATATTTTTCTGATTGATCTTTTGGGACATAGATGATCGTATATAATTTGATGCCATCACGCATCGTAATCGTAGTTTCTATTTTTGTATAATTTTCTTTTACAAAATCAGAAGATTGGCCGAATGATGATGTAAAAATCAATAGGAATAGAAACTGAAATATTCTTTTCATGTGTTATATTTTACTAAGATGCGATAAAAATTCAGTGAGCGTAAGAATGGAAGTAATCTCGAATTGTTTTATGACAAAGAGATCCTTGTTACCGGTTATCAGAAATCCGGCTTTTGCATCTTTTGCAATGGCTAATAAGTAATTGTCTTTTGAATCTCTGCAGATGTCGATTAAGAAAGTTAAATTGCAAATCGTGGCGACTTCTTTTATTGATTCAATGAAAAAAATTACTTCACTTATTGAAAAATATTTTCTAAACTTTTTACTTTGAATTTTAATCCTTAACTCTTCGATCAATTTCTGACTCGCAATGTATTTTGGATGCCTCGATGCGATTTCCATCATTTTGATTGTGCAATTATTTTTTGATTTCTTCACCAATATCAAAAAAAAGATAGATCAGCTATTTCTATGAGATCCTTTGCAAGCCTCATTTCTTGGCTCAATTAATAACGCTTCCATCATTTCATTTTTTATTAATTTATAAAATTACTTTAACACGGGGAGTACAATTTTAGAGGCGTGTTCTGTATCGTGATATATGCGTATTGTCGCTTTTTGGAAATCACTGTCCAAAGCATTATAAATATCCGTAAACTTTTGTGGATTGCGGTCAGCCAATGGAAACCACGTGCTTTGTATTTGTACCATGATTCTATGTCCTTTTAAGAAAGTATGTGCTACGTCCGGAAGTTCCCATTTTACTTCGGTTATTTTTCCCGGAACAAATGGTTCTGGTTTTGAAAAATTATTTCTAAATTTTCCCCGCATGATTTCTGCACGAACTAACATTTGATACCCGCCCATTGGATAAGGACTCCTGTTAACTTCATCGAGGGACGGAGGTGTAGCAGAAGTGTATGCAAAATCATCCGGAAACACATCAATTAATTTCACAACAAAATCTGCATCAGTAGTGGATATTGAAGCCATCAAATCAGCAATTACAGGGCCGGCAAGCGTTACGTTATCATTTAAGATGGAGGTTTTGAAAGTTAAAACATCAGGTCGGCGCGAAGCGAACCTCTGGTCATCATCCATATATTCACGGGTTCTTTGAAAATGTACATCTTGTGTGTAGGGAACGGGATGAGCCGGATCGCTGATGTATTCATCAAAAGGTTTTGTGTTTTTCGGTTTTTCATTCAGTGATAAATTTCCATCAGAAGCTAAATAAAGATTTTGAACCTCCATATGCTTTGGCGGCCAAACATCAAATTTTTTCCAGTCATTTTCCCCTGAAAAAAATATATTGGCTTCTGAGATGTTAGCCGTATTTCCTTTTCCCAATAAATAATAATAATTAAAGAAAGGTATTTCAATACTATCCTGGAAGTATTCAGCCGTGTTGCTTCCAAATTGTACATTTCCCAAAAAATTTCCGTCCTTACTTGCCCATTGGCCGTGGTACCAGGGTCCCATAACAAGCCTGCTGTTGGTTTGCGGGCTTTGTTTTTCATTGGCTTTATAAGAATTCCATGCACCAAAACAATCTTCGGCATCGAACAATCCACCTACCCAAAGCATAGCCGGTTTTACATTATACAAACCAACTCGTGCATTACGCGCCTGCCACCATGCATCATAATTGGGATGCTGATAAATGTCGTGCCAAAATTTAATACTGTCACCCATCAACCTGGCGAAGTTTTTCAACGAACCTGTTTCCAGATAAGCATCGTAATTGTCGCCTGATTTAAAAGAAAAACCCTGCGTGTAGGTGGTGGAAGGTTTAGGATGCGGTGTGCCAAAAAAAGGATAAAATGAAAATCCGTCCATCACAAAAAAAGCGCCTTTGTGATGAAAGTCATCTCCCATAAACCAATCCGTTACAGGAGCCTGTGGGCTAACTGCCACCAGTGCCGGATGCCCACTCAGCGCAGCTTCTGTTGAATAAAACCCGGGGTATGAAATTCCTGAAACACCCACTTTTCCATTATTGTTTTTAATGTTTTTTACAAGCCAGTCTATTGCATCATACGTATCGCTTGCTTCATCAATTTCCTTACCTTTTTTATTTTTATTGAATGGCCTCACGTCTTCAAATATTCCTTCGCTCATATATCTTCCACGAACATCCTGCGTTACAAAAATGAAATTCTCTCTTGCATATTTCATTCTGTATGAGTTCCATATGGCCATCATTTTATCCGCTCCATAAGGCGCACAGGAATAAGGAGTACGTTTCATCAAAAACGGATGCTTGCTAATCTTATCATTTGGAATATATATGGAAGTAAATAATTTTACGCCATCACGCATTGGAATATATTGTTCCACTTTGGTGTAATTATTTACAAACCAAGCGCTGTCTGCATTTTGAGAAAAGGACGAAAAAGAAAACAGCAGAAATGCAAAGCAGAAAAAGTAATTTTTCATTGTGATCATTTAAATTAAAAGTACTGATAAAGAATTAATTATTGAGGTCGCCCGATTTGGTTACTAAAAAGCTAAAATTAGCAAAATTCTTTTTTCATTCAATTTTTTTCCGAGGCTGTCGTTATCTATATTTAATTTTAATTCCTGTAATTAAAAATATGCCTTATTTTACCAATTGAAGTAAGTAAATGAATAAGCAATTTCAGAAAATGGAGTATCAGAAGTATTTTAAAAATGAAGGGTTAGTCCGGTTATTTTTTTTAGTATTACTAATATCTGTTCCGAATATCTTCTATTTGTTCATCTTGCATGAGACACGGGCAACTACTGTTTTAATAAATAATTTATTTCTTGTAAGCCTCTCCATATTGCTTTTGAAAAACAATTTTACCAAAATTATTGGATACATAATGCTTTTCATTTTTGTAATAAATAATGGCTTAGAAATTTTTAGTCTTTGCTTTTACAAAAGCTCTTTCAATGTGGGAATGGCGTTGAGTTTTCTTAGTTCCAATGCTCGTGAAACCTTTGAAATGTCCACCGGTTATTGGTTTGTAATTTTAATTGCAATCGGATATTATTTGTTGATTTGTTTTTCGGCTAATTCAGTAAAAAAATATATTTCTAACAAGATCTTGATTTTTTCCTGTTTACTTTTTGTAATATATCCGGCCTATTTATTACATATTGAGATTTCTAAAAAAAGGAATAATACACTTTATCAGAAGACAGGTGAGAGTAATCTTTATTTTTATATGGGGCCTACTCCCATAAATACATTTGGGCCGTTATTGGAAGCGCATCACTATATTGAAATAGTTAAAAAGACAAGTCAAGAAAAATTCCATTATCCGCCTTTTACAGTAGCAAATAGCAATATCCAAAATCTGGTTGTGGTTTTAGGGGAATCTGCCAGGCGCGACGCAATGAGTTTGTATGGGAGCCAGCTAAATACTACTCCTTATTTACAAAAAAGAATTTCCAATCTTCTCATTTATAACAATGCAGTTTCCCCGGGTGAATTTACAAATCTCGCTCTCTCTTTAATTTTAAGTAAACAAATTCCGGATGATCATTTTTCAATAGAAAAAAACAACGATAACATAATTGCACTTGCAAATGCAACAAATATTTGGAGAACTTATTGGGTGTCGAACCAGGAAAAAACAGGGTTGTATGTTAACTTGTTTGCGAATATTGATCTGAAATCAAAATACAGATACTGGACTATACCAGGTTCATATGACAACGCTATTTTCCCTTTTATCGATAATATATTGAAAGACACCAACAATAAACGACTCATATTTATTCATCTGATGGGTAGCCACGCAGCAGCTGGTTTGCGTTATCCCGAATCTTTTGATAAATTTCATTCTGATAAAGAGGAATTCAAAAATGAATATTATAACAGTATTGCTTATACGGATTATATTTTAGACAAAATCATTCAGAAAATGGAAGGAACCAGTAGTATTGTATTATATCTGTCTGACCATGGACAAAGTATAGAGGATGGTGACTACAGACACTCCATGACAAAAAAAGGATTTGATGTTCCATTTTTTATATGGTATAGTGATTCCGTGGAGAATAAGTATAAAAAACTGGGGCAGGATAATAATTATATATCAACAACCCAATTATATAACATTCTGCAAAATTTAATGGGCATCCAGGGATTGACTCCAAAAAGTTCCAATGATTCTTTAAAAGTAATGGATGGTTCTATGAAACCTTTATTTTATAAAGATCTACAACCAGGTAATTAATTTTAATTGCACCTGCAATGAAAATAATTGGGATATTTTACGGGGTTATTTTTCGAATAAGTTAACTCATAAGACTTGCATTGATTTTCGATTCAATCTTTAGTCTTCAATATTAAAAAATCATTTTACAAAACAGAAATACGAAATAAAAGTTAGTTTACTGGCATAATATTATTTATAAAAAAACGCTTGCAGATTTAAAAATATGTTTAAATTTCTGAATCATTTACTAAAACTCAATCAAAATGAACACAGAAATTTTGCAACAAATTAACTGGCTTTCTGTTCTGGTGGCTGGTTTGGCTTATTTTTTTCTCGGCGCAATTTGGTATACTACCCTTTTTGGGAAAAAATGGCAATCTTATAACAAAGCTCTTATGGAAGATCCAAATGCAAAGAAAGGATCAGCAGCAATAATGTTTATTTCTTTTATTTTTATGCTTATTTGTGCTTTCGGATTAGCTTTGATTGTAACAAGATTAAGTCTGTCAGGTTGGAAAGTTGGGCTAAAACTTGGTTTACTAACGGGGGTATGCTTTGCTGCCACAGCGGTGCATATCTCTTATCTTTATGAAAAAAGACCCTGGGGTCTTCATTTAATTAATGCATTATATAACGTAGTTGGAAATATAATTGCAGCCATTATTGTTGCGGCCTGGCGATGAGATTGATTGGTTTTTTTTATTCTGTAACTTTAGTGACCTTCAATACATTTGTGGGCAAATGGAGTGAGATGGGTGTACTTCCTGTATTTACGACAATGTCGCCGGTCTTCAAGAATCCGCGTTCCCTTAAGATTCCGATCTGATCGAAGAAGATATCGTCTAAACTTTCTTCTTCATCGTAAAAAATGGCACGCACTCCCCAACTCAGGCTTAATTGGTTGATGAGGCTGGGGATTTTGCTGAAAATGTATAAGAGTGATTTTGGCCGGTAACTGCTTAGCATAAAGGCAGTATATCCACTTTGTGTCATTCCAATCAGCGCATTTGCATTTACATCCTGCGCAAGTTTGCAGGCGCTGTAACAAATGGCATCACTTATAAAAGACGGTGAATGAGGTTGAGGAGCAAGAATATCATCGCGGTTGTAATCATACGCGGTCTTTTCTATTTCCATAATAATTTTACTCATGGTTTGAATCACCAATGTTGGATAATTCCCGGTTGCAGTTTCACCGCTCAACATTAAAGCATCTGCACCTTCTAAAACTGCGTTGGCAACATCTGTAATTTCGCTACGGTTCGGTTTTATCCGGTCCATCATGCTTTCCATCATTTGTGTCGCTACGATGACTGGTTTTGCCCGGTGCATACATTTCCGGATAATTTCTTTTTGTATCAGTGGAACTTTTTCTATCGGTAATTCCACGCCAAGATCCCCGCGTGCAATCATAATGCCGTCACTTTCCAAAATGATGTCGCGAATATTCGTAACCGCTTCTGGTTTTTCAATTTTCGCAATCACTTTTGAACCACTGTTTCTCTTCTTCAAAATATCTTTCAATCCGGTGATATCTTTTACATCCCGGACAAATGAAAGAGCGATCCAATCTACATCCTGGTCGATGATGAAGTCAAGATCATTCAAATCCTTTTCGGTAAGAGCGGGCAAAGAAATTTTTGTATCTGGAAGATTTAATCCTTTTTTTGAAGAAAGAATTCCACCAATAACTACTTCTACCTCAACATTATTATCCGGAAGAATTTTAGTAACTTTTACTTCTAATTTCCCATCATCAATCATGATTAAATTACCCAGGATTACATCTTTATGCAAATCCGGATAGCTTACATAAATCTGTTCTTTGGTGCCAATACATTTGGTATTTGTGAAAGTTAATTTCTCTCCGGGATTTATCTGTAATGCATTATTTTCAATTTCTCCAACTCTTAGCTTTGGTCCCTGCAAATCTGCAAGTATTGCAATATTGAAAGGAAGTGTACTATTAATTTTACGGATGATCTGAATGATTCTTGCTTTATCCTCCTGTGTTCCATGAGAAAAATTCAAACGAAAAACATTTACGCCAGCCTTTACCAACTCTACCATTGCTTCAAAATTATCACACGCCGGACCTACAGTAGCCACAATCTTTGTTCGTTTTATGGAATGATCGAAGCCAGCCTTTTTATCCATTTCTTTATGCAGATATTTACCGATATTTTTTGACATCTATTTTAGTGATTTTTATTTTAGAACATTAATAATTTATCCTTCTAATCCACATTAGCTTGATAAAATTTTTACAATTTTCATCCATTCTTCACTGACTTTCTGTTTCTTTTTTACTGCCTGATCAAGTGGCGTGTAATGCATCTTATTATTTACAATTCCTACAAAAATATTGTATTTCCCTTCCAACAAACATTCTACGGCAGCATATCCCATCCGGCTGGCGATTAGTCTGTCGAAACAAGTAGGCGAACCGCCCCGCTGAATGTGTCCGAGGATTGTTACCCTAACTTCCTGATCAGGGATTCTTTCTGTGATTACTTTTCCCAATTCCACTGCACCAAATGAATCGCCTTCTGCAACAACAATAATGTTCACTAATTTTTTTCTCCCGTGCTTTTCCATTAGCGCAGTGATGACCCCTTCAACATCTGTTTTTTGTTCAGGGATCAAAATGTTTTCTGCTCCTGTTGCGATGCCACTATGCAAAGCAATGTATCCGGAATCGCGGCCCATCACTTCAATAATAAAAAGCCTGTCATGCGCATCTGCAGTATCTCTTACCTTATCTATCGCTTCCACGGCGGTGTTCACGGCAGTATCAAAACCGATTGTGAAATCGGTGCCTGAAATATCTTTATCAATGGTCCCGGGCAAACCAATACACGCAATATCATATTCATGACTGAAGTTCTGCGCACCACGAAAAGAACCATCTCCTCCAATGATCACTAATCCATTGATGCCATGTTCTTTCAAATTTTTATACGCTCTTTCTCTTCCTTCACTTGTATAAAATTCCTTACATCTGGCTGTTTTCAAAATGGTGCCACCGCGTTGAATAATATTGGCAACGCTCTTACTTTCCATTTTGAATATGTCGTTGTCTATCATGCCCATGTATCCACGCATGATACCAAAGACTTCTAATTTATTATAAATTCCGGTACGAACAACCGCCCTGATGGCTGCATTCATTCCAGGAGCGTCGCCGCCGGATGTCAGCACTCCAATTTTTGTTACTTTGCTTTTCAAGACTTTATAAATTACCTGTTTATTATGTTACCTTTTTTTTCAAAGGCCGCCAAAAATACACATTTACCTTATTAATTAACAAGATCATTTATGAACAGTGCTGTTTGAACAAATATCCACACTTCAAAAAGAGTTCAACTCTTATGATCTAACTAAAGATTTAC
>JBDTKF010000064.1:0-7825 GCA_039935455.1 Ginsengibacter sp. | reverse complement strand
GCCTCCCGCAGGGGACTTCAATCTGGCGCAGGTCTCCCCGTGTTGGCGCAAGCGTCAATCTGGCGCAGGTCTCCCGACTTGTGACTTTTCGTTACTCTATCATTGTTTAAAAAAGACTCCTCCTATTTTTTTACGAGGCCGGATAAATAGAAAATTGAAGTGACGGCCTATCACAGGCCAGGAGGCCTGCGCCAGCGTAGAAAACAACTTTCCGAAAGTTTTTGGCCAGGCTCACGACTCTGAAAGATTGAAGGCTTACAACTTTTTGAAAGTTTGAGCAATTATTCTGCAATTGAGATATCTGAAAACAACTTTCCAAAAGTTTTTGGCGAGGCTTGTAACTCTTGGAACGCGGAGGCTTACAACTCCATTTGTACATCGCATCATAAGAGTAGGCAATACTAAATAGAGGAAGCCCCGTCTGACAATCACTCTTAGCAAATCATGGCTGAAGAAATATGATGCCAGCATTCGATCGTAAAAAAGAGGTTCATTCTCCGGAATAGACAAGTCAGGCCAATAACAGTTGATTTCAAAAAATTTGAACGGGACGCAGCATAGTTTATGTGCACTTTGTTAAGAAAAACCCAACAAAACATTTTTAGGATGGAAGGTAACTTTTTGTCGCTTTCATACGTATAATTTTGTATAGTCAATCTTTACAATGGGAAAAGTATTACTTGTCACGTGCCTGCTCATCCTTATACAATTTTCTGCATTCAGCCAGAAAAAAATAAAGCAGATACATGCAGTAAAAACTGATGCAACTTTTAAAATTGATGGTGATCTCAATGAAGAAGGTTGGAAAAAGTGCCCTGTAATTAGTGGCCTGATTGAGTTTCGGCCTGATCCCGGCAAGATAGAATCTGATCAAAACAGAACAGAGATTTATTTATTGTACGATGATAATCATATTTATGTTAGTGGCTACTGTCATGAGAAGAGTGCAGACTCTGTTTCACGGGAATTGGTAGGACGGGATGGAATAGGCAACAGCGATTTTGTAGGAATAATCTTTGATACTTATAATGATAAGATCAATGGAAGCGGTTTTTTTGTGACTCCTTATGGTGAGCAGTATGATGCAAAATATTCTGCATTTGGAAATGAAGATGATACCTGGAATGCTGTGTGGGAAAGCGCTGCGAAACTGCAACCGGATGGCTGGACTTTTGAAATACGGATCCCTTATTCAGCTTTACGTTTTAGTAATAAAGAAGATCAAACCTGGGGATTGAATATTATCAGAAGAAGGCAAAAAACTTCACAACAGTTTTCATGGAGCAATATCGATCCGAACATGAGCGGGCTGCAAAACCAGGACGGCGACTGGACAGGAATTGAAAAAATAGAAGCGCCATTGCGGCTTTCTTTCAGCCCTTATTTTTCCGCCTACTTAAATCATTATCCTTATAAAACAGCAGGAGTAAATGACCTTACTTCTTCTATAAATGGGGGTATGGACGTAAAATATGGGATCAATGAAAGTTTTACACTTGATATGACGCTGATTCCTGATTTTGGACAGGTACAAAGTGATAATAAAGTGCTGAATCTTACTCCTTTTGAAGTAAAGTATAATGAAAACAGGAGCTTTTTTACGGAAGGAACAGAACTTTTTTCAAAGGGAAATTTATTTTATTCCAGGCGAATTGGAAGTGACCCTATTCATTATAATGATGTGGCCAATCAAATAGATTCTTCAGAACACATCTTAAAAAATCCAACGGAATCAAAGCTTATTAATGCGACAAAAATATCCGGAAGAACTTCTAAAGGTTTGGGAATTGGATTTTTGAATGCAATTACCAACAGGATGTATGCAATAGTGGTGGATGCAAATGGAAAACAAAGGAAAATAGAAACTAGTCCGCTCACTAATTATAATATCCTGGTACTGGATCAATCACTTAAAAATAATTCTTCTGTATCCCTGATCAATACCAATGTTTTAAGAGATGGAAAAGATTATAATGCCAATGTTTCAGCTTTTGTTTTTAACATCAATAATAAAAAGAATATCTATAACTGGAATGGAAAAATAGCATTGAGTAACCTCTATAACAAAGATGGGCACACGGTTACAGGTTATACGCATAATTTGGGATTTGGAAAAACAAGTGGCAGATTTACTTTTCAGGCTTACGAAGAATTGACTGATGACAAATACAATCCGAATGACCTGGGGATTCTTTTTAACAACAATTATCTTGATCATTATCTTTATATCGGTTACAACTGGATCAAACCGCGGAAATGGTATAATAATATTTATCTGAATAATAATTTTACCTACAGCAGAAGATATCGGCCGGATGCCTACCAGGTTTTTAAATATAATGGGAATATAAACGGGCAGCTTAAAAACCTGATGCGGGTTGGAATTAATATCACCTATAACCACCAGGGGCAAGATTTTTATGAACCGCGGGTTGCAGACCGGTTTTATAAATCGCCTTCCGGAGCAGACTTTGGCGCGTGGCTCGGTAGCAATCAATCCAAGAAATATTATTATTACGTCGAAGCTGAATTCGGTTTCAATAATATATTTCACAATAAATATTACATTTTTGAAGTTCAGAATAATTATCGTTTCAATGATAAGTTCTCAATCGGGCATAGCATCAATTTAGCTCCTTCCTATAACCAGTCCGGGTATGCCGATATGAGCGGATCAGCTATTATTTTTTCCAGGAGAAACCGAAAGACTATTGAAAATATATTTAATTCAAAATACAATTTCGATAAACGCAATGGAATTACCTTCAGGCTAAGGCATTATTGGAGCGAAGTGGAGGCCAAAGAATTTTTTACGCTACAACAGGATGGTTCTCTTTTGAAAAATATAAATTATAATAAAAATCACAATCAGAATCTTAATATTTTTAATATAGACATGGTATATACCTGGGAGTTTGCGCCGGGTAGTTTTTTAAATATTGTATGGAAAAATTCAATTTATTCCGGGGACCAACAGATCAATGAATCTTATTTTAAAAATTTCAATCAAACTGTCTCTTCTCCGCAGGATAATAATCTTTCACTGAAAGTAATTTATTATTTGGATGCGGTTGCCTTTAGAAAAAAGCATCATTGAAGATTACTTACTCTGGAACGTTGGAGACTGACAACTTTTGGAAAGCTTGAGAATGTATTCTGCAAGTGAGAATTCTGAACAACTTTCCAAAAGCTTTTAGCGAGGCTCATAACTTTAGAATGTTGGTGTTTTACAACTTTTGGAAAGTTTGAGAAATTATTCTGCAATTGAGAATTCTGAAAACAACTTTCCAAAAGTTTTTAGCGAGGCTCATAACTATTGGAAAGATGGAATCTTACAACTTTTGGAAAGTTTGAGAAATTATTCTGCAATTGTGAAATCTGAAAACAACTTTCCAAAAGTTTTAGCGAGACTCACTACTCTGAAAGATTGAAGACTTACAACTTTTGGAAAGTTCGAGAAATTATTCTGCAATTGAGAATTCGGAAAACAACTTTCCAAAAGTTTTTGGCAAGACTCATGACTCTGGAATGTTGGAGACTGACAACTTTTGGAAAGTTTGAGAATCTGGTTTACAAGAGACTAGGACTGAGACTTAGTGGTCAGTCGCCAAGAATGTAACCAAATAAATTCTCATTTGAGATCCCAAGAACTTTTATTATTCCACTTACTATTGTCGGGAGTTGTTTTCAAATGGGGCTCAACATATGTTCCATTACTTTTGAAATAGCCATCCTGCATTTTCAACTGACCCCCATTGTTATATTCTCTTTCCTGCTTCGGCTGTGAATTATATGGAGTAGAATAACTTAGTAATTTTAGATTATTATAAATCACTTGGAAAAAAATACTTTATAATTAATTATTGTTTCACGATAATTAATTATATATTTACAGAAATTATTCAAATATTTAAGAAAAATGAAACTAACCCGGATTATCGCCACAATCGGATTATTCTTATCAAGATTTATATCAGTTATCTATTTTGCAACAGCACTGCATTTATTGGCTTCCGTAATTTTTAAGCTGCCAACGTTCAAACTTTTACCAAGTAATATTTTTATAATCTTATATCCGTTTAGTGCAAAAACCTTTCTGATAGGTTCTGTTTTTTCAGCCGGTTATATTGCAGAGATGGTTTTAATCATTTTATTTTATGGATCATTCTTTTGGCTTTTGAGTAATGTGTTTAAAACCTTCCGGAAAAAGAAACTTTTCACAGTACAGGGAATCAAAAATCTAAAGCTATTTTATATAATCAATCTATTTATTTCCCCGGTGTTATTCACGATCTTAAGTATTTATTCGATAGAAGACTATCCATATTTCGCGATAATTATAGGTCATGTCATCCTGGGAGTTCTGGTATTTTTTATCGCTGCTATATTTGAACAGGGAGTGAATCTTCAACACGACCAGGACCTATTTATTTAATTATGCCAATAGTAGTAAACATAGATGTGATGCTTGCCAAACGCAAAATGCAAAGCAAAGAGCTGGCAGAAAAATTAGGTATTACACCTGCCAATTTATCCATACTGAAAACGGGAAAAGCAAAAGGTATGCGCTTTGACACATTGGAAGCTATTTGCAAAATTCTGGATTGTCAACCTGCAGATTTATTGGAGTATGTAGCAGAGTAACAAACAAATCAACATTTAATCAATCAAAAAAAGCACTTGAAAAAGAGCAAGGGAAAGTATTATCTAAAAATTAAAATATGAATCAATTAAAAATTAAAAACCTAAGTAAAACGTATAGTAACTCTGTAAAAGCCATTAACAATGTTTCACTTGAAATAGGAAATGGAATGTTTGGTTTATTGGGGCCAAATGGTGCAGGTAAATCTTCATTAATGAAAACAATTGCCGGTGTTCAGGAAGCTGACAGTGGCGAAATTTTATTTAATGGTGTAAATGTATTAAAGGACACTTCATTTATAAAAAAACAATTGGGATTTCTACCCCAGGATTTTGGCGTCTACCCTAAAATATCAGCATACGATCTGCTTACTCATCTTGCAATATTAAAAGGCGTATCTAACAAAACAGAAAGGAAAGACCAGGTATTGGCTTTACTGGATAAAGTAAATTTATTTCAACACCGCAAAAAAGAGGTGTTTACTTTTTCAGGTGGCATGCGTCAAAGGTTTGGCGTAGCACAGGCACTTTTAGGAAATCCAAAAATTATTATAGTTGATGAACCCACGGCAGGACTCGACCCGGAAGAACGCAACCGATTCAATAGTTTATTAAGTGAAATCAGTGAGGATATTATCATCATTCTCTCTACACACCTGGTGGAGGATGTTCATAATCTATGTTCCAAAATGGCTATTATTCAGAATGGCATTGTGCTGACCAATGGCACTCCGGCAGATTTCATTAAAGAACTCAATGGCAAAATATGGAAGGAACAGGTTATCAAAGAGGAAGCTGAAAATCTAAAAAATGAATACCAAATTATTTCTTCCCAATTTATTGCAGGTAGATTAAATATTCACATTTTATCCAATGATTCTCCTGCTGGTTTCCAGCCTGCCTACCCGACTTTAGAAGATGTTTATTTCGCCACTTTAACCAAATCAAAAGCACAATCATGAGAACGATATTTCTATTCGATGTGAAGAGCTATTCCAAAAAATGGAGCTTTTATGCAATGCTTTTTATAATTGTCACATTTGGATTTTTTGCGGGAGCCAATGCACATTTCAGTATCAGTGAAAATATATTCCAAAACTCGGCTTATCAAATTAGTTTTATAACCAGTCTCATAAGCTTGACGACCATTTTTTTTAGTACGCTGTTTGCATCGCAATTGCTTTTCAAAGAAACTGACTCCCGTTTTGAATTAATAATATTCAGCACACCCATTAAAAAAATAAATTTTATTGGTGGAAGGTATTTAGCGCTTTTCACTCTTAGTTTTTTTGGACTCCTTGTATTATCATTCAGTTTTTTTGTTGGCCAGTCTGCCATTAAATCAACTGAAAAAATCACCTCTTTTGAATGGTCATTTTATGTCTGGCCAATGATCATTTTTGGAATGATCAATACTTTTTTTATCACCTCTTTTTTATGCTTTGTAGGATGGATTTCAAGAAATAAATTGTTGGTATATGTGAGCGGGCTATTACTCTATATCATTTACATGGTTACATTAATATATTCCGGTTCGCCGCTAATGGCACAAAGTCTTCCACAGTCTGAACAGGCAAAATTCATTTCCGCAATTGCAGATCCATTTGGTTCATCGGCATTTTTTTACCAAACTTCAGGATGGAGCATTTTACAAAGAAATACACAATTGGTTTCTATGTCAGGCATTTTTTTATTTAACAGGTTACTCGTACTATCCTTATCCATTATACTTCTTATCCTTTCTGCAAATAAATATTCATTTATCAAAACGATTAAACACAAAAAAAATAAATTAATTGTAACTCCACTAAAATCTACAGTAAAACCATCATTTAAGATCGCAAATACCAACCATACTTTCAACGCCATAATCAAGTCAATATTTTCTTTTACCAAAATTGATTTGATCTATATTACTAAAAGTATCCCTTTTATTATCACAGCAATTGCCTTGTTATTTGCAGTAGGTATGGAGATGTATGCAGAGATTGAAAAGGGAATCAGAATTCCTCAAAAATATGCCAGCTCCGGGTTAATGGCATCTACTATTTTGCAAACTTTTTATGGACTCTGTTCTATTGTTGTTTTGTATTATGCTTATGATATTTTCTGGAGAAGTAAAAACGTAAATTTCTTTCTTATAGAATCTGCTACCGCCAATTACAAATCCTCCTTCTTTGCAAAATGGCTTTCATTGAGTATAGTGATAGTTATTTTTAGTCTTTTAATGATTGTTGAGGGTATTGCATTCCAATTTATATTTAAGTATCCAAAAATAGAGTGGACAATTTATTCGCTCGTTTTCCTGGTTTGCACAATTCCTTTAATACTTTTAGGCGGACTATTATTACTGATACAAAAGATTGTAAATAATAAGTACATTGGACTAGGTAGCATTGTAATTTTCACGCTGCTAATGGCAACTACTTTGGGAAAAAGCATCATTACATTTCCCTTATTAAAATTCCTGCACACAATCAATTTTGATTATAGTGATATGAATGGTTTTGATACTTATTTACCGGCATTCGCCTGGAGATTATTGTTCGGTATAGGAATAACAGGAATTTTAGTATTGGTCTTCAACCTGCCAAAAAAGAATTTTATAAAATGGCCTTCAATTTCGGCAATTCTACTATTTGGAATGATGATGATTTTTTCCAGTACAAAATTTTTAAATGGCTATCAACCCAAAAATGAGCAAGCTGATTTACAAGCACAGGCGAATTATGAAAAATTATACCGAAAATTCCAGGACTCACCACAACCAACAATTACAGATGTGACAACGCATGTAGATCTGTATCCTGAAAAGAATTTCTATAACATCAGAGGAACCTATTCACTGAAAAATAAATCCACAGAAATTATTCATAAAATACTGATTAATTTCAGCGATGACTTTACAATCAATAAAGCTGTTTTAACCACCGGGGATAAAAATATTTCCATTAAAGACCAATACCAATTGATTGAACTTCAACAGCCGATTTTACCAAACGGCCAGGCGAAATTTGAATTTGAAATAAGCTATGCGTGGAAGGCGGTGAATGGGCATAAATCTTTTAATGCAATAGTGCATAACGGTTCTTTCATGCGGATCAGCCGTTACTATCCATCCTTTGGTTATTTGTCAGATAATGAAATACAGGATGAATTTGAAAGAAAGAAATTTCACTTAGGG
>JBDTKF010000063.1:0-37617 GCA_039935455.1 Ginsengibacter sp. | reverse complement strand
TCTTTGTTTGTTTACTGATCCTGTAAAAAGGCCTTTACAATATCGTCAAATTGTAAAGGCCTTCAGTTTCATTCAATGTGGGTTTTTAAACCAAAGCTATATCCAGCACCTGTTGCATCGTCTTTACATAATTCACTTTCAATCCTTTTATATAATTTGGATTAATTTCATTCACGTCCTTTTCATTCTGGATACTCATAATGATTTCACGGATACCAGATCTTTTTGCAGCCAAAACCTTTTCTTTAATTCCTCCTACAGGAAGCACCTGTCCACGCAAAGTAATTTCACCGGTCATGGCCATATAAGGTTTTACTCTTCGGCCCGTAAAAGAAGAAGCCAACGCCGTCATCATAGTGATTCCTGCACTCGGCCCATCTTTTGGAACAGCTCCTTCGGGCACATGAATATGTACATTTCTTTTATAGAAAACTTCGGGGTTAATTCCATACTTTTTTGCATTTGATTGCAAATAACTTAAAGCAGTCGATGCGCTCTCTTTCATCACATTACCCAAATTTCCTGTCAGCTTCAAATCTCCTTTACCATTATCGCTGGTGGTAGATTCAATAAACAAAATATCGCCGCCAACATACGTCCACGCAAGGCCCACAGCCACTCCGGCCATATTTGCAGTTCGATACATTTCGTTGCTATATTTTGGTCTCCCTAAAATTTTCTCAACATCTTTGATACTTACTGTTGGTTTTAATTTGTCCTTCTCGGCATATTCCCGCGCTAATTTTCGCATTACAGACGCTAATTGCCTGTCTAATTCACGAACGCCACTTTCCCGTGTATAATCAGCTATGATCTTTTCTATCACTTTATCGCTCATCTTAAAATGGACGTCCTTCAATCCATGCGCTTCTTTTTGTTTGGGTAACAAATGCCTCTTGGCAATCTGAATTTTTTCTTCAATTGCGTAACCGCTCAGATCAATAATTTCCAACCTGTCACGGAGCGCAGGCTGAATGTTTTGTAAATTATTTGCTGTCGCAATAAAAAGTACTTTGCTCAGATCGTATTCGGTTTCAAGATAGTTATCATAGAAATTATTGTTTTGCTCCGGATCTAAAACTTCCAGTAAAGCCGATGATGGATCGCCACGAAAATCAGTTCCAACTTTATCGATTTCATCCAGGATCATCACCGGATTAGAAGATTTTATTTTGCGAATCGATTGTAAGATTCTCCCCGGCATAGCGCCAATATAGGTCTTCCGGTGACCGCGAATCTCACTCTCGTCATGTATTCCGCCGAGGCTTACCCGCACATACTTTCTGTTGATTGCATTGGCAATACTTTTTCCCAAAGAAGTTTTTCCTATTCCGGGAGGGCCAACAAAACAAAGTATGGGACTTTTCATATCGCCCTTTAATTTTAAAACAGCCAAATATTCCAAAATCCTTTGTTTGATCTTTTCCATTCCATAATGATCATGGTCGAGAATCTTTTTTGCTTTTTTGAAATCATATTGATCTTTGGTAAAATCTTCCCAAGGCAGATCCAGCATAAAGTCCAGATGATTATAAACGACCGAATAATCGGGTGTCGAAGGATGCATGCGCTCCAATTTTTCAACACCCTTATCAAACATTTCTTTTGCAGCAGCAGGCCATTTTTTTGTTTCGGCTTTTTTCTGCATCTCTTTCACTTCAGCTACATTATCGCCTCCCAACTCTTCTTTGATCGCTTTCAATTGCTGTTGCAAAAAATAATCTTTCTGTTGCTTGTCAAGCTCCGCGCGGGTTTTGTTTGTTACCTTATTTTTTAGTTCGGCATATTGCAACTCTGTCTGCAACAAATTCAATAATACTTCAGCTCTCTCTTTTATATTCTGAATCTCTAATAGCTTTTGCTTTTCAACAACATTACTATTCAGATTACTACTTACAAAATGAATCAAAAATGCAGGATTTTCAATATTTTTCAAAATAATCGTCGCCTCAGAAGGCATGTTGGGAGAGAGTTGTATAATTTGACCCGACAGCTCTTTAATAGAAGAAACCATCGCTTCAAAATCTGCATCATCTTTTAGCTCATCTTCCAAAAGCACGGTAATTTTTGCTTTAAAATAAGGATCAATTGAAGTAATCTCATCTATTTTAAATCTTTTTTTACCCTGAATAATAACTGTGGTGCCGCCATCCGGCATTTTGATTTGTTTAAGAATTTTTGCAACAGTTCCAACATTTACCAAATCACTCACGACTGGTTCTTCTACCAGACTGTCTTTTTGAGATACGACACCCACCAATTTGTCAGTCCGATATGCATCGTTTACAGCCTTGATACTTTTGTCGCGGCCAACGGTAATAGGAATAACCACACCAGGAAAAAGAACGGTATTCCTCAATGGAAGCAGCGGTAACTCAGCAGGAATCACCTCATCTTTTGAATCGTTATCTTCTTGTAAAGGAATCATGGGCATAAATTCCATCTCATCTTCCGGCCCATCTAAGAAATAATTTCTATTCATTATAAATTTTTACACTTGACAATCTGTCAACAATAGCATCAAAGAAACGAAGATTTCAAATGATTACTATAAAGTTCAAGATTAATGCCATGTTAAAGAAGATAACGAAAAAGAAAGATTTATATTAGACAAAATCATTTTTTAATTTTATTTTTGAAAAATTGAATTTATTTTCAAGCCAATCTGACTTACACAATTTATTATCATAAAATACGTTCACTCCTTACTAAAATTAATTTTTCAGATAAAAGTTCAGATACTGTGATCTGTATTTGTTGATCAAAAATTATTCTATGCCCGATCTTTTATTTGTTGATGATCATACAATAGTAAGGACCGGGCTGAAATTATTAGTCAATCACTTTGTAGATCATTGTCAAATTGATGAAGCCGAAGATGGAAATTCGGCTTTTGAAAAAATAAAAAAACACGATTACGATTTGGTAATCATGGATATAACAATGCCTCATACTGATTCTATCGGGATTTTACAAATGATCCTTACCTTTAAACCCTCCACAAAAATTATCATCTTTAGCATGAATCCAGAAGAAGTGTATGCTAAAAGGTATTTGAAAATGGGTGCAATGGGATATTTGGGAAAAAATGCATCAACAGAGGAAATTGAAAAAGCGATTTCAACTGTATTGAACAATAAAATTTACTTAAGCCCGGAGTTGAACGAAAAACTACTCTCTGATATACATTCAAAATATACCTTTAAAAATCCCTTCGATAAATTATCACCCCGTGAATTTGAGATCGTTCAGCATCTTTCACATGGAGATTCAGTTTCCGAAATATCACAGAAATTAAATCTTCATTCTTCCACAATTGGGACACACAAGTTCAGGATTTTTGAAAAATTAAAATGTCACAATTTGATTGAATTGAACAACCTTGCCAGTCTTTATCATGTGATTTTGAATCCTTAATTTCATAATTTTCTTTGTATTTTCTTTCTGTAAACAGGGTTGGCCATCATAATAACTTTCAAAGTCTCTGTCGTTTTTTTTCTACAATCAAATCAATTGATTACTACAAAGAAATTCGTACTGTTTTCTAATTTTGCACTAACAGAGAATACCAGAATAACTTAATCATTAATCCATCCTATCCAGATTGATTTATTTTGGTGAATCTGCTATAACTATCCTCAAGTAATAACACCGTTATAACCTCTGAAGATAAAAGAGTGATAGTTCTTAAACTATCACTCTTTTTATTGAAGAAGTAATGTACTTTTTTTTAAAACGTTTGAAAGAATTAGAATAAAATTAGGCAATAACAAAAACGACAGGCAATAATTTTTACAATTTTCCATAGTATTAATACCAGTAAACAGACAAATATCCGGAGTTCTTATTTCAACTTTTTTTCCAATTAAAAAGGCCGCAAAAAAATGCGGCCTTTTCTGGAAAAACTGAAATCTCTATTTATTATTATCGTCCTGCTTTTTCTAATTGATACAAGGCGGAAATTTCATTTGATGATAAAGCTTTATTATAAACTCTCACCTGATCTATACTACCAACAAAAGCATGCGGCCAGGTATCAGAAGTATGTGGTTGTCCGGGAACGTTGTTTAACCATCCACCAATTATTACGCTTGAAGGAGTCATCGGAGTATAAACATTTGGTCCTCTGGTATTATACGCTCCAATACTTACTCCATTTGCATAAATCAGACAGTTTACAGGATCGCTGTTATCAACAGTCATCATTACATTGATCCATTTTCCGGCCGTATCTAAAACTGCGCCAACAGAAGGAGTTCCGAAAGGGTCATTTCTGTTATCTTGTAAACCATTTGATGGATCAGTGTACCAGCCATGAACAACTAAGGTATCATTTGAGGCCGGCTTCCAGGATGTTTCTAAACCGAGATTTATATTTCCAAAAGTACTGGCCGGTTTAGATAATTGAAAAATCATTGATGTAAATGCATTTCCTAAAGTATCAAAATTGTTTCTAACCTGCACCCAGGCACTTACAGAAAAAGTAGTCATTCCGTTCAGTGCAGGAATTGAATTATAAAAAACATAACCGCTATCTAACTTGATTGCCTGACCTTTTATACCCGATGTGTATGTAGCACCAGAGGCAGAAGTAGCATCAGTACCCGATTTGATTTCTTTTTGATTTCCGTCAAAATTCCAATAAGCTACCAAATTAGCGGAGGCTACGGAATCAGATGCCGCGTAACCACCAATTGGAGGAAGAGGCACATCGGGAGTTGTACTGTCTTTCGTACATGAAGTAAGTAATGCGGAGAAAAGAAATGTTCCTGCAAGAATGAGCGAAACATTTTTCATTGATAATTTTTTCATAATCGTTTTTAAATTTTAAATAAAGGACTTGTGATTTGTTTCACGTGTGAGAATTTATCTCCAAATATTATTCCCAAATTCACAGTCATCAATTATTTAATTATTTTCCAGCGATCGAAGAAGTTTATTTTATAAAATATTTACCATTTAAGTTTAATACCCGGTATTTTGTACAAGTTTTCCATTGCTCAGGTTGATTTCAATTTGGGGAATGGGAAACACATCATTTACTCCATCTTTATAAGGTTTACCCAAAGCCCGTAAGATTACTCCTGCTCTTCCAGTCCTTTGAAGATCAAACATGCGGTCATGTTCAAATGCCATTTCTACCCTACGTTCTTTATAAATGGCTTCCCTAAGATCTGTCTGATTGTTCGCGGTTACACTTGCCAGCCCCGCGCGATGACGCACACTATCCAGTGCTTTTCTCGCCGGTTCCAAATTCTCCAATTCATTTTCAACTTCTGCCTTAATTAATAAGATTTCACCGAACCGGAAAATGCGTAGATTCTTATTTGTTTGTACGTCATCGCCATTATAAGTTTCTTTTGTTTTGCTTACATAAGATTTATAATTGTACATCGCGTTTGTTGCATTCGGACTGACTACGTAACCATCCCATAAAGTTTCGCCTCTGAACATGATCGTAGCAGCTTCTCTTACATCGCCAGGCTCATAAGCATTCACCAGATCCTGAGAAGGTGTGTTGAATCCCCAGCCTAATCCATTTGCTCCGCGAGGTGCCTGTACCAAAAAATATTCCCAGATGCCGAGGTTTGGCTGAGTGCCAATCGCATTCACTTCCCAGATAGATTCTGGCGAAAATTCTCCAACCTCCCGCCAGATCTTCGAATAATCCGGGTCTAAAGAATATTGATTGGATGAAATAATTGCGTCACACATGGCTTTTGACTGTGCCCATTTTTTCTCATACAAATAAACTTTCGCCAATAGAGCCTCTGCAGTTCCTTTGCTTACACGGCCGTTTTCTGATGCAGAAATCGTAAGCGGCAGGCTGGCAATAGCATCAGTGAGATCTTTTTCAATAAATACATATACTTCTTCCTTCGAAGCGCGGACCGTTGCGCTTGCAATCTCAGCCTCAGATTCCAATACATTATTGATAATAGGAACCCCACCAAAGATGCGAACCAAGTTCCAATAAAAATAGGCACGTAACATTTTTGCTTCTCCGATATAGCGGTCTTTATCGGGCATATTCATGTCCGGTAAATATTTCAAAGCATAAGTTGCTCTTCCAATTCCCTGGTAATTATTCAACCATAATTCTGCAAAAGATATGGATGATGGCGTGAAAGTCCAATTGTCCAATTGATCTTTATCAGTGCCCGTATCACCGATGTCGCTGCCTTTATCCGCATCATCAGATGTGATGCTGGTAACACCGATCCAGGAAAAAGAATGCTCACCAAAATCATATAATTTATTATAAATGGCCGCTACCATTCTAAGTCCTCCGTCTGAGCTGTTCATCAGATCAATTAAAGAAACCGTACGGGGCTTTTCTTCCAGGAATTTTTTTCCACATGATAAGAATAATGCGCTTACTAAACATATTAATGAGCTGAAAAGGATAATTTTTTGGGCTTTATGTTTTAAAGTTTTCATGATCATTTTTTTATTTTATCGCACCTAATTAAACTGAATGTTCAATCCAATCATATATGTCGCTGAAACGGGGTAGACATTTAATTCAATTCCCGCTTCGTTTTGATTACCGGGTAATTCAGGTGTAAAGCCAGTATACTTTGTAAACAAAAACGGGTTTTGAGCACTGGCGTAAACTCTGACATTGCCGATATGGGCCTGGTTTTCTTTCGGTTGAATGGTGTACCCAAATGTTAAGTTATTCACCCTAACAAATGAGCCAGATTCTATGAAGTAATCCAATGGAGGAACTGTGCCATTAAAAGCACGCGGGTACTTGTTTTCGTTACTTCCAGGTTGCCACCTGTTAATTGCTATATCGTATTCTACATTATAATTTCCACCCGTTCTAACACCTTTTTTTGCGTTGTAAACTTTATTGCCAAAATTGCCATAAACATCAAAACTAAAATCAAGTTTTTTCCAATTCACCGATCCATTGAAACCCCCATAAATTTTCGGTTGATAAGAACCCACAAACACTCGGTCATTTCCGTCAATTTTTCCACTCTTATCTACATCTAAAATTTTGAAATCACCTGCCACTGTATTGGTCAAATGAGGGTATGCAGCAACATCATCTGCATTTTGGAAAATACCATCCGTTTTATATACCCAGAAAGACCCGATTGGTTGCCCGACAACTGTCGCAGTAGCCTGGTAACCATTATTTAAACTTCCGAAATAAAGTGCTTTTCCAAGACCTACATTTTCAACCGTATTTTTGTTAACCGTAGCATTGGCGCCTAGAGAGTAGTTTGTATGATCGTTTATTTTTCCTTTCCAACCCAGAGAAAATTCCATTCCTTCATTCAAAATATTGGCTGCATTCGTTAAGAAACTACTGCCAAATCCAAGATCAACTAAAGGAATAGTAAACAACGCATTCGTTGATCTTTTTTTATAATAATCTATCTCACCATTCAACCTTCCATCGAGCAATGTGAATTCAACTCCAAGATCCAGCTCTTTATTGATTTCCCATTTCAAATTCGGATCAATAATCCCTGTGGGAATGGCCCCATTGATTCTTGTTGTTCCAAAATAAGCATATAAATATTCACTTGGCTGAAGAAGAAAAGCTCCGGGACCGATTACATCATTTCCTACCCAACCGTAACTGGCTCTCAGTTTCAGGTTATCAAATACTTTTTGTTGGCTCATAAAATCTTCTTTGGTAATTACCCAGCCAAGACCAATAGCAGGGAAATTTGCCCACCTGTTTTTCAGAGAGAAATTACTGTTTGCATCGCGACGAAAAGTAGCATTTACCAGGTATTTTCCCTCGTATTCGTAATTGGCGCGTATGAAATAAGATTCCCGTTTATAATAATTACCAATAGGCGTCCTTAAATTTTGCTGGGCTCCGGTTGTATCAGCAAATTTCAGTTTCCAGTCAGAAGAATTATTAGCGACATTATCCTTTGAAGAATTTTGATTCCAACCATTTCTTCTTTCAGAGGTGTGTCCTGCTGTAAGGATCATACGATGTTTTGTTCCAAAATTTTTTGTGTAAGTAAAATAATTGTCCCAAGTCCATTGATATACGCTGTCTGCTCTATAAAATAAATGACTCGTTTCATTTTTTTGAGTAGAGCTAACCCGGTAAACAGGTACATAAATCTGTCCATTGTTTTGCTGTAGATCTATTCCAAAAGAAGATCTGAAGGACAAATCTTTTGTTATTTTATATTCTCCCCATATACTTCCTTCTCCCCGGTTTCCAAAACTTTTATCATTTGTAAAATCGAGCGTCGCCAAAGGGTTTCCTACGTCACTCTTTTCAGTAAAACCGTAAGTACCATCCTGATTTTTGGCATTATAAATTGGCGCAGCAAGATAAGCCTGTGTAAAAACGCCATAAGGTTTATTATGAGAAACATAATGAGAGAAAGAGAGATTATTCCCAAATTTTAATCTGGAATTCACGGTCAGCTCATGATTATAACGCAATGAAATCCGATTATAATTATTTCCTTTTAAAACTCCCTCTTCATTCAAATAGCCACCGGAAAAATAAAAACGATAATTTTTAGTTCCTCCACTCATTGAAATATTATGGTTTTGCATGAGTGCATTTCTTGTTATTTCATCCATCCAATTACTACTCCCGGTAATATCCGCGGATGTTATATTCGGAGCTCCCGCCGCATCATTGGAATAAATTGCAAATAAATTGGGACCAGCCATCTGTACTTTATGCACCAATCTTTTTAAACCCACATATCCGTTATAGTTTACCTGAAATTTCCCTCTGGTTCCGGCTTTGGTCGTAATTAAAATTACCCCATTGGCAGCTCTTGCACCATAGATGGCGGTGGAAGAAGCATCTTTCAATATATCAATTGAAACAATATCGTTATTGTTTATATTACGAATATCGTCCGTAATAATTCCATCAACAACATATAGCGGAGCAGCCCCGCCAAGGATAGAACCAACTCCGCGAATTCTAACGTCTGGTGCGCTACCTGGCGCACCGGAACTGGTTATCTGAACGCCAGCCACTTTACCCTGGATAGCCTGTGTTGCCGTCAGGACTGGCACATTTGAAATCTCTGATCCCTTCACACTCGCTGAAGCGCCAGTGAGATCCTTTTTTTTCTGTGTTCCATATCCAATGACAACCACTTGCTCCAATTGGGTAACCGATCCAATAAGCGTGATTGTAATATCGGTGCGTCCATTCAGAGGAATCGTTTGTGAACTGTAACCCAAAGAAGAAATCGAAAGAGATGTATTGGGATTATTGACAGTCAATGAAAAATTACCTGAGGTATTGGTTGTTGTGCCATTCGTCGTGTTCAATTCAAGGATAGAAACTGCAGGAATGCCGATGCCATCCGTACCAACCACCAGGCCTGAAACAGGCGTAGTTTGGGCAGAGACGGTGGTAGTGAAAAAAACGGCTATCAGAGAAAGAACACCGACTATGGTTAAGAAAATTAAATGTTTTGATTTAATATAGATATAAAAAAACATGCAATTAATTTTAAAGAGTTGCCATAAAAAAAGAACAGTAAACGAACAAAAAGTGCGAATTTTAAATTTGACTATCTAGCTTTTATTTATAATTATCTGGTTATAATTTTTGTACATGAAAATCTATCTTGGATTTTAAAAGCCGGATTCTTTTAAAAAAATCCGGCTCTTGAAATAAATAACTGTCTAATTCTTTATGAGTGAAATCGTTTCTGATTTATCACCTGACCAAATTTTTACCATATAGGCTCCTGGATTTACAGACGACAGATCTATGGTTTTTTCATTCTGTCCTTTCAGGCCGTTAAACTCCATATGTTTTATTTGTTTGCCCAAAGCGTCTGTAACACTCACTTTTACCAACGTTGAATTCTCCAGGAAGAAACTTAACCTCGCAGAATTTACAACCGGATTTGGGTATAATGCGGCAGTAAAATTTTTCCCATTTGAGTGAATAACTTTAATTTCACTGTATGAAAAATGTCCATCTTTATCAATCATTTTTAAACGATAATAAATTTTACCGGACATAGAAACATTTCTATCCACGTAAGAATAATCTTGATTTGGATTGTTGCCGGCTACAACATTTCCGATACGATTGAAATCTCTTCCATTCGTGCTTCTTTCAATTTCAAAAACACCAGAATTAACATCCTGGTTTTGAGCGGTCCAATTTAAAACTGAATTGTTATTCTGGAGATTTATATTGAATGCAGAAAGCTTAACAGGAAGAGCAACGGCCGTTATAGTTGCGGTAGAAATACCTGTTCCAGGAGGAGTGCCGCTTATGTCATAACTAAATTTATTATCCACAGTAACAGCAGGAGTTATTGCATAATATAAGTTTGATCCATCGGATTCGGGTGAACCGGTGCTGTAAAACAATTCAAACCGGTCAGTTCCTCCATCTGGAAGTGTTATTAATGCAATTTCATTATCCAAAATATTATGAGAACCAAAATCCAATTCCATCACCTGGTAATCTGCTCCGGCTGTTAATGGTATTTGAAGGGGTGAAAGATTGGTAGTAATAGCATAGTTGTTATAGCCACCTTCAACTACCAACGGTGAAATCGTCCAGGTTATACCAGCAGCAGCGGATACTACTGTTGGTTGTGGAATCGTTACCGATACAGGAGAGCCTATGTTGAATTCCAAAGTTGATATATTAGTAGTCATGGTAGTGTTGCTTCTAATATATATTTTTACCCTGTTTCCACCACTGCCCATTCCCAAACTTGCTTGTAATAATTGGGCATCAACCTGTGAACTAAAAAGTAAGGAAAGAGAGCACGCTAAAGTAAAAAATCTACGCATTGATAGGGTTTTAAAAATTGAGAAATTAAGGTAATGATTGATTCCTTTGTGCATTCGATGAATTGCCCAAAACTTTATACAAAAAATCTTTGTCGTTTATAAATCCATTATAATTTACCACGCCATCCATATTTATATCGAAGGAAGTATAATGCCTGCTCGGATTATTCACTGATTCTGTTAAGATAAAATCCTTGTCATTTTGAAATCCATTATACAATACCTTGTTGTCTAAATTTGAATTTCCACCCCACAAAATATTCTTCCCACTACTGACGCCGTAAGCAGTTGAACCTCCATAAATTTTAGTAGAAGTGGTAAAATCGACCAATTGCAACGTAGAATATTTTTCGTCCAATGAAGGAGTATAAATTGCAGGATCTGTGCTTATACCCAAATGATTCCGATGACGAACTGCTATGGTATAGTTTCCAGAGGAAACATTATTGAACGTCACAGGACTGATCCCATCTATATCTACAATATCGCCATCCCTTTGCAACAATGCGCTTCTTGTTTGAATAACATTATTACCGGCTGACGTATTTCTTAATTCTAAAAAGACCCAATCAACTATATTATTATTTACAGACGACTGATCAGCCAAGACAAAAGGATCTATCGTTTCAGTTATCGGATTATTTACTCTGGTGAAAGCTGTATTATAAGAGGAAGTGCTGTAGGGATCTGATAAAGGAATAATATTAGAAGGTGTTCTTAAATTATCTGACATTATTCCGGTCCCGGAATTATAAACTGCCTGTAAAAATGCTTTTGCCAAGAGAAGATCAAATTTATCGATGGCAGTTATATTTGCAGAGGGAATATTTATAGGAAATGAAACTCTATTAGTAGATGTGTTAATGCTCCCGATTGTTGATGACCAATCGGTTCCATTATATAAATAAGCTTTTAAATTATTTTCATTTCCAGAAATATCTATATCATTATATTGGGCTGACGCATTCAGTGTACCTGAGATACCCGTTCGTGTTATGGTCCAATTAGTCTTCAAAAAATCTGAAGTCAAAGGTGGCTTCTTTGCACTGTAGGAATTAGAAACCCACACTCCAACACTTGCACCACTATATGTTCCACTTGTAGTTAGGTACACCGGCCTGTAAATTGTTCCTGCGCCTACAGGAATTTCAATTGAATTAAGATTTGAAGAGATCTCTTTCAGAACTTGTCCACTTCCATTCGTTTGAATAAATTTACTGCCGCCCATTCCGGTTATAGTTGAAATATTTGAGAGACTTAAATTGAAATTTCCCGTTACAATTTTCCCATTAGTAAATAAAAGTGTGTTCGAAACACGCATATTACCAGTTAATAATATATTGGAGCTATTATTTATTTCCAGGTTGGGAATAGAATTTCCGTTCATGTTTAGAGACTGCACTACAGATCCCTGGAGTAATAATTTACCCATATCAGGTATATTCTTAGTGCTCGTAATATCTCCTTGCACAGTCAAAATAGCGCCTGTTTGTATAGAAGTATTTGCTGCAGTTATTGTGAGTTGAGCACTAACTACATTCACGAGAAAAAGAGATAGGAAACTGATGAATATACTTTTCATCATCATAGACCAATATTTAGAAATATTTCAAAAAATACGAAAGAATTGAATTGAAGATATGAATTTTCGATCCATTCAAACCTAAAAATTTATAACACAAATTTCAAACCAACTTTTCTTTGAAATGATGAAATGGAGATCTGTTTTTTCGCACATAAAACAAGCATATTTCGTTTGCTTTTTGTGTATTTCTCATTTTAGCTTAGGTTTGTAAATCTTAAAAAGAATACATGTCAATAGAAATAAAAGTGCCTTCAGTCGGAGAAAGTATCAATGAAGTAACACTAACAAAATGGATCAAAAAGGACGGCGATTGGGTTGACAGAGATGAAGTTATTGCAGAATTGGAAAGTGAAAAGGCCACCTTTGAAATTAATGCAGAAAAAGCGGGCATATTACACACATTGGCCAAAGAAGATGATACCTTGAAAATAGGAGACGTAGTTTGTACCATCGACAACAGCGCCAAAAAACCTGCCGAAAAAGAATCCCCAAAAGAACAGAAAAAACCAGAAGTACCAAAGGCTGAGGACAAACCAGAAACGTCCGAGGCGAAAATAATCACCCCAGAGGAAAATCAACCCAGAAAAAAAGAAGACCATAAAGCCACTCCTGTAGCAGCGGCAATTTTAGCTGATAAAAAAGTAGATATTTCAAAAGTTACTCCGACAGGATCACACGGAAGGATTATGAAAAACGACGTGTTAGATGCCCTTACAAATCCCGGGCGACCATTGGGGAAAGAACTCTTCACCCGTGAAGAAAAGCCCCAGAAAATGAGTAATCTTCGCCGGACAATCAGCCGGAGATTGGTAGAAGCAAAGAACAACACTGCAATGCTGACTACCTTCAATGAAGTGAATATGACGGCTATCATGGATCTGAGAACAAAGTATAAAGAGACCTTCAAAAAAACCCATGAAATAAACCTCGGGTTTATGAGTTTTTTTTCCAAAGCTTGCTGTTTTGCTTTGCAGGAATGGCCTTCTGTGAATGCAAAGTTAGACGGTGAAAATATTATTTATCATGAATATTGCGACATCTCGATTGCAGTTTCATCACCGAAAGGACTGGTGGTTCCTGTAATCAGGAATGCTGAAAGCCTGAGTATGGCTGAAATTGAAAAAGAAGTGGCACAACTCGCCTCAAAAGCAAGAGAAAGCAAACTAACAATTGAAGAAATGACGGGCGGAACTTTTACGATTACCAATGGAGGTGTTTTTGGTTCGCTGATGAGCACTCCAATCCTCAATATTCCACAAAGTGCCATTCTGGGAATGCATAATATAATCGAGCGTCCTGTAGCGGAAAAAGGGCAAGTAGTTATAAGGCCAATGATGTATGTCGCTCTGAGTTATGATCATCGTGTAATAGATGGTCGGGAATCTGTCAGCTTTTTAGTTCGAGTAAAACAAATGCTCGAAAACCCCGAGCAACTTTTATTTGGTAAAGATCCGGTTAAAGCACTACTCCAGATTTGATTAGAAAGAAATTATTTAAGGAATGAAAATCGATGAGCCGCTTTCCGAAAAGAAGGGAAATCATTTTCACCGGTATTTGAATTATGCAACCAGCATTCTTTCCGAATACAATGGGGATGAACCATTCCACATTTTCCTGAAAAAATTTTTTTCTGCAAATAAAAAACACGGTTCCAGAGACAGGAAGCTGATCACTTCGCTTTGCTACAACTTTTTTCGATTAGGTTATGCCGTTAGTCCTAATGTCGATATGCAAAGAAGTCTGATTTTGGCATTTTTTTTAATTGAACAAGAATCTTCTGCATTTCTTGAAAATCTGAAGCCAGAATGGAATGCAAAGATCCGGCTTGACATTTCTTCGAAATTAAAAATGGTCGAAAAATTTTTTTCAGCAGAAAAAATTTTTTCTTTCCCGGAAGAATTGAGTGATTCTATAAACACAAATCAATACGCCAGATCATTTTTGATTCAACCGAAATTATTTATTAGAATAAGACCTGGAAAGAAAAATTCCGTGTTTGATAAATTAAAATCTGCGAATATTTCTTTTAATAAAATGAGTGAAACTTGCCTTGCTCTAGCGAATAATGAAAAAGTAAGTGAAATAATAAATATAGACAAAGAAGTAGTAATTCAAGACTACAATTCCCAAAGGACGCTGGACACAGTCATAAAACACCATTCATTTTCAGGTTCATCTATTTCTATCTGGGATTGTTGTGCAGCAAGCGGCGGAAAATCAATTTTAGCATTTGACCTCTTGAAAAATATTGAACTAACGGTAAGTGATACACGAAAAAGTATTTTAGAAATTTTGAAAAAAAGATTCGCAAAAGCACACATATTAAATTATAATTGTTTCGTCGCAGACCTTTCTACTTCCACCAAGCAACAAATAAGTTCAGGGAAATACGACTTACTCATCGCGGATGTTCCCTGTTCGGGATCAGGCACATGGGCCCGAACACCTGAGAAATTACATTTCTTCCACACAGATAAGATTAAAGAATATTCAATTTTGCAAAAAGAAATCGTTTCAAACGCCGCGAAATGTTTAGTTGAAGATGGGCTACTGCTCTATATTACCTGCTCTGTCTTCAAAAAAGAGAATGAAGAAAATGTTGATTTTTTCAAGACAAACCTGAACCTCCTTTTATTAGAAACAGGCTATTTGAAAGGATATGAAATACGGGCTGACACGATGTTTGTTGCCTTGTTCAAAAAACAAGCGGTGATTGACATTTGAAAACCACCTTATTTGTTCTTTTACTATATCTGGGATTAATCAACAACCACTTTTAGTCCAGTCGTATACTTTCCGTCATAGTATTTTAAGATATAAATCCCTTTTTGAATCGAAGGCATCATATCAAAATCAATCAATCGGATAACTCCTTGCTGCAAAGAAATCTGCTTTGAAAAATATAATCTTCCAGTCGCGTCAAACAAACTGAATACCGAATTCGATGTTCTTTCTGGTTTTATCAGAACTGAAAAGTGATTTTTGAAAGGATTAGGGTAAATTTTCAGGGTCTGATTTCCCAAAATAATCAACGCTCTTTTCAAAATCCGTTGTTGATTCAAATCATCAAAAGCCTTTTGGAAATCAGGAATTCCGTAACCAATCCGATTATCAGGATGATCATAAATAGTACAACTTTTTTGAATCGTTTTGATGATTTCAAGATTGGTAAATTCAGGAAATGCCTGCCATAAACAGGTCACTAATCCTGCTAAATTCGGAGTGGCAAATGAAGTTCCATTACCTGAAACTATTTTCCCATCAATAGAAGAAATCGCAGTACCCCAACCGACAGAAGCCACATCAGGCTTTACTCTGCCGTCAGACGAAGGACCGAAGCTGCTGAATGGAGCTACCATCCCGGAACCATCAACCGCCCCGACGGCTAAAATGTTTTCAGCATCAGCAGGGGTTATAATAAAATGCCAACTATCATTGCCTTCATTTCCTGCTGCTGCCAGGATAATCATCCCTTTTCCCGCAGCAATCGTAGATGCTTTTGCAATCATACTGGTGTGCCCATTCATGTCTTGATATGAATAATCAAAATCGGGATTATCGAATAAATTATAGCCGAGTGAAGTGGTTATAACGTCAGCGCCGGCGCTATCTGCACGCTCGGCTGCAGCAATCCAATATTGTTCTTCTACCGGAGATTCAGAGAAAACATCTTCAGAACGATATAATAAAAATTTTGCTTCCGGGGAACTACCAACCAATTTATTCGGAAGGTTTCCTGCAATGATTGAAAAACATTTCATTCCATGAGAATCATCCTCATTTACGCTTTCTTCATTATCAACAAAATCGTGGGTTTCTATCACCAGATTTTTAATATTTACACTATCAAAAACAGGCAACGTTTTATAATGATAAAAACCTGCATCAATGATTGCGATGATCATTCCTTCACCATGAAAACCCATATTATGCAAAAACTCACCGTGATGAATACGAATCTGGTCAGATGAAAATCCATAAGCATAATGGTCATTGGAAAGTGAAGGAATTGAAGTAAAATTTTCTATTTCTCCTTTAAATTTATCAATAGTTTTTTCAGCGAATCTATTTTCGGGATTAAGTTGCAATCGCTTTACCGGCTGTGTTTTTGACACAAATGAAAATCGATTTATCTTTTGAAGTGCAGCAGAATCAGCAGTTTCAACGCATATCTGATTAAGCCATTTCGATTGATTAAGAACAAGAACATTGCCCGATAATCGAATACTGTCGATATAAGATGGCACGACCGGAAGGTCCGTTTCATCAATTGGAATATTCTGTTTTTCTCTTCGTTGAATAGCCCTTTGAGACAAGAATTTCGAAGGATTATTTATTGAAAACGGGACACCAGTTTTGTCCTTAAACTTAACGATGTATTTCGTAAACTGTGCAAAAAGCGGTGGAGAAAAAAACGTAATACAGAAGACGAATACAATAATTTTTCTCATAAAATGAAGTAAAAATTCTACAAACTAATTGTAATCCCGGATGCTTAATGTTTCTCCAAATCCTTTAAAAGTACGATCACCTGATTGATACTCCCAATGAATAAACTCTTTATAAATAAGGCCTACTCCTTTCGCATATTTTTCAATGCTATAAGTTTTTTCTGCATATTGTGTTGAGTTTGGATCTCCGGTAGAATCATCTACTTCCGACACAGTTATTGTATTATCAAAATTATTTGACCCTATCATTGACGGAGAATTCACATTTTCATAAATATAATCCCAGTCTTCCATAAATGCCGGATTGGCAAAAACATAGGACCGGTATGGATCAAATGGCAAATAACTATTTCCTTTCCATGAAAAGTCATTTTTAATAGGCGACATTAATTTGATGAAACGCAGATTATCCTGAATCAGTTCTATTGAATTCTTTGTTGGAATAACAGTAAATACATTGTCAATTTTCCATTCCTGCGACGAATCATTTCTTAAAAAACGGTTGATCGTAAATCCGTGCCTTCCAGTATTATCGGTTACTTCTGCGTCCACTCTATACTGCGCCTGGTAATGTCTTACTGTTTTGTTCTGACCAAAATTGGTAAAGACAGTAGAATCCAGATCATAACTAATATAATTTCCAACTTGAAGAGGAAAATAATCTGTCACAGAATCAGATGTAAAATTTGCATCTTCTTTTTTACACGAAACCAGCAGGAGAACACAGATACCTATAAGATACTTTTTCATACTGATTTTTAAAAATGTTTTTGCAAAAGAAGTGAAGCTTTCAAGAACTACTAATTAATAAACTGAGGATTTTAGACGTTTCTTTGAATGATTCCTCCACCAAGCACATCATCACCTTCATAAAAAACAGCACTTTGTCCGGGAGCAATTCCTTTTACATTTTCATAAAAACGAACTTTCAAACCATTTTCGTATACATATAAATTTGAGAGCGCGCCTTTATCTTTATATCTTATTTTGGTAATTGCTTCCATACCGTCTGAAATTCCATCATATTTAACCCAATTAATTCCCTTCACAATCATTTCACTTCCCTTCAAATCTTCTTCATCACCAAGGACGATTGTGTTCGTTTCAGGGATAATCTTTGTAACAAAAGCGGGTTTTCCCAGCGCGATATCAAGTCCCTTTCTTTGTCCGATGGTATAAAAAGGATATCCTTTATGAGAGCCCAGAATTTTCCCTGTTTTATCAACAAAAAATCCTCCGGCAACGCTTTCTTCAAGACCTTTTACTTTTCTCTTTAAGAAACCCCGGTAATCATTGTCAGGCACAAAACAAATTTCATAGCTTTCATTTTTCTTTGCCAGTTCCGGATAGCCGAAATCTGCAGCCATTTGTCGAATTTCTGTTTTACGATAAGTGCCTAATGGCAATATCGTGCGGCTTAATAAATCCTGCTGTAATCCCCACAGCACATAGCTTTGATCCTTTGTTTCATCAATTCCTTTTCTTACAAAATATCTTCCGTTCGTATGTTGATGAATTTGTGCATAATGCCCTGTTGATATAAAATCACAACCAAGAGCATCAGCTCTTTTTGAAAGTGCACGCCACTTAATATGTGTGTTACATAAAACACATGGATTGGGCGTACGGCCTGCCATATATTCTCCTACAAAATTATCTACCACATGACTTCCAAACTCTTCGCGTATATCAAGAATAAAGTGTGGAAATCCATGTTGTACAGCTGCCATACGCGCGTCGTTGAAACTATCAATATTGCAGCAACCAGTCTGTTTATTATTCTTCCCACCACTGCTGGCATAATCCCATGTTTTCATAGTAATACCAATTACTTCATATCCCTGCTTATGAAGCATCAAAGCAGCTACAGTACTATCTATACCGCCGCTCATTGCCATCAAAACTTTTCCTTTACTACTCATTTTGTTTAAATAAAAAGCAAAGATACCATTTTCAATTTTTGTCAGAAACAGGTTTAAGGTAAATTGGCTAAATAATGAAGATCAAACATTTTCTGAATTCAAATGAAATTTAATAAGCCTTTTTAGGGAATCTTTCAAAAAGAATCCATCAAAAATATTCTTTCAGAAGTAGATAATTTTTTACATAATCACCAACTCCTTCTTCCAAAGAATAAAATGGAGTGGTATATCCGGCAGCATAAATTTTAGACATTGTTGCTTCAGTAAAATATTGATAGGTATCCCGTATATCTTCGGGCATATCAATATATTTAATTTCAGTCGGCATTTCCAAAGCAGAAAAAGTAGCTTTTACCAAATCTTCAAAAGTCCGGGCTTTCCCTGTACCTACATTATAGATTCCTGTGATAAAGATTTGTGGGTCTTTTATCCAGCATTCTAAAAACCAGTAACAAATTTTCAACACATCTTTTACATAGATGAAATCCCTTAACTGACCACCATCTACAAATTCAGGTTTATGCGATTTGAAAAGCTTTACAAAACCAGTTTCCTTTATTTGATTGTAAGAATGAAAAATAACACTTGCCATTCTTGCTTTGTGATACTCATTGGGTCCATAAACATTAAAAAATTTCAAACCAGCCCATTTCGGCGGACAATTTTTTTTCTGCATAAGCACCCATTTGTCGAATTCATTTTTTGAAACACCATAAGGATTTAATGGCTTCAAATCAGGAATAATATTTTCATCATCTTTATATCCAAACTTGCCAGCGCCATATGTTGCAGCAGAAGAAGCATACACAAGCGGTACTTGTTTTTCAAAACAATATTTCCAGATTTTTTTCGAATACTCCACATTCAGACGTTCATGAATTGAATAATCAAACTCTGTGGTATCCGTTCTGGCTCCAAGGTGAAATACAAATTCGATTTTTTGATTTTCAGTTCGCAACCAATCAAAAAAAACTGATCTTTCAATCTTCTTAATAAATTGTTTATTCGAGAAATTGGGTTCTTTTTCTTCATGAGAAAAATCATCAACCAAGAATAAATTTCTGTATCCTGCTTCGTTCAGAAAAGTTATAAGGCAACTTCCAATGAACCCTGCGGCTCCAGTTATTACTATGTTTGATGATAAATCCATTTTCTGCCGCTTCTTATTTATTTAAATATTTACCAATCGCTTCATCATATTTATTTTTCCATCCACTGATGTTTCCCCATTTCTCATCATCCATTAATATTTCTCCGGAAGTAACCGTTCCTAATTTTTCAAAAGGAATCTTAACAAAATTCTCAAATTCGCCCACTTTCTCTGGGCTAACGGAAACAACAACCCTCCCCTGCGCTTCTCCAAACCAATAAGCATCTTTACGAATTGTGTTTATTTGTTGGTTTACTGCAAATCCATGATTTCTTTCAAATCCGCCTTCGGCGAGCGTTACAAAAAGACCTCCTTCAGAAATATCATGTGCTGAAAGAATCATCTTATCCTTAATCAGGGAACTAACGGTCATGTGTAAACGAAATTCTTCCTCCAGATTGAAATATGGTGCAGGCGAATATTCAATACCACGAATTTTATGGAGATATTCAGAACAATTAAAGTCTTCCATATTTTTCCCCAATAAATAAATGAGATCGCCTTCATTCTTAAAATCCAATGTCATTTTATTTTCAAGATCTTCCAAAAGCCCAACCATCCCGATAACCGGAGTTGGGTAAATTGGGCCGGAAGGAGATTGATTATAAAAACTAACATTACCTCCGGTAACGGGTGTGTCAAATTTCAAACATGCTTCCGACATTCCTTTGATACTCTCAACAAACTGGTAATAGACTTCGGGATCATAAGGATTACCAAAATTCAGACAATTCGTAACACCTAACGGAACTCCACCGCTACAAACAATATTTCTTGCTGCCTCGCTTACAGCAATCATACAGCCAACAAACGGGTTTGCAAAAACATAAAGACTGTTACAATCTGTTGTCAAAGCAAGTGCCTTTTTTGTCCCTCTTATGGCCACTACACAAGCATCCGATGGTGCATTGGTATTGAGATTAGCTGCACCAACCATACTGTCATATTGCTCATAAATCCATCTCTTTGAAGCAATTGACGGAAGAGAAATTAATTGTTCCGCAATACTTTTTAAATCATCCGGAACTGATATTTTAGCCGGATCAAATTCTTTTATTTCCCTGAAATATTCCGGCTCTTTATATTCTCTGTCGTAAACCGGAGCACCACCACCAAGAACCAAACTTTCCGCAGGAATTTCTGCCTGGAGTTCATTATTCATGTAAAATTGAAGTAACCCGCTGTTGGTTACTTCTCCAATCTTCTGACAAGGTAAATCCCATTTTTCGAACACATCAATAACTTCCTTTTCTTTTCCTTTTTGCACCGTTAAGAGCATCCGTTCCTGGCTTTCACTCAAAAGTAACTCCCAGGCTTTCATATTTTTTTGACGTGTGGGAACTTTTTCAAGCTGGATACTCATCCCAACGCCGCCCTTGGCGCTTGTTTCAGCGGTTGAACAAATAATCCCTGCCGCACCCATATCCTGCATTCCAACCACCGCACCAGTCCGAATCACTTCAAGACAAGCTTCTAACAATTTCTTTTCCTGGAAAGGATCACCAACCTGAACCGCAGGTAAATCTTCTGCACTGCTTTCTGTGATATCTGCAGATGCGAAAGCGGCGCCTCCCATTCCATCCTTTCCTGTGGCACTTCCCGCAATAAAAACAGGATTCCCTTCTCCAACTGCAGTAGCGCTAACAGTTTCACCCAAACGAACCACTCCTGCACTCATTGCATTCACTAAAGGATTTGTATGATAACATTCTTCAAAATAAACTTCACCACCCACCGTCGGAACGCCAAAACAATTCCCATAATGTCCTATTCCACTTACAATACCACTTAATAAATGTTGTGTTTTTTCACTTTCAATATTTCCGAAGCGAAGTGAGTTTAAGGTTGCAATCGGCCTCGCTCCCATTGTAAAAATATCGCGGTGAATTCCCCCGACACCTGTAGCCGCCCCCTGGAAAGGCTCGATCGCTGAAGGATGATTATGACTTTCAATCTTAAAAACGACGCCAAGTCCATCGCCAATATCCATAAGGCCGGCATTCTCTTCACCCGCTTTTACTAAAAGTCTGGAACCCTCACGTGGAAGGGTTTTCAGCCATTTTATAGAATTTTTATAACTGCAATGTTCACTCCACATTACAGAGTAAGCGCTCAGTTCGGTAAAATTGGGAACCCTGCCGAGAATCACAACAATCTTTTCAAATTCATCCTTTTTAAGTCCGAGTTTTTCCGCTGTTTCAAATGTTATTTCCATAATTGTATAAAAAGCAAACTTACAATCTCTTCCACTTTTATCAGAATCTGAGTTGTAAATATTTTACCTAACTTCCCAATTCAAATTATTTCTGCTTGATTTATTTTCTATTCATTTTATATACACTGCTTTTCTGCGGACTTATATTGCGCCTCAAATTTTTCGTAAATTCTGGTTTATCCAGTAAAGTTTTACTTACGCTCTTTCTCATAAAGATTTTAACAATGATCATCGGCTGCTATGCCAACGTCTATATTTTGCCAATTTCTGATTCGCTAACTTTTCATCAAATGGGTATTGATGAATTCAATTTGCTTTTTCAAAATCCGCATGAATATTTGATAAATATTTTTCACACAAATTCTCCTGAAGCTTATACCAGATTGTTGGATGATTCCAATTCGTTTTGGAATAATCTGCGAACCAACCTGCTCGCCAAAATGCTTTCTATATTTAATTTTTTTAGTTTACAAAGCTTTTTGATCAATACACTTTTCTTCAATTTCTTAATTTTTTTCGGATGTATTGCATTTTATAAAACATTCATCAAAATTTTCCCAAATTCTTTTTACCAACTGGTTATTTGCATCTTTCTATTACCGTCCGCTTCCTTTTATTCTGCAATGATTCATCGTGACGGATTAATTTTATTGGCACTTTCAATGATTCTGTATCATGTTTTTTGTATTCTACATGAACATCACTTTTCATGGAAAAGAATTTCAATACTTACATTTTTTCTTTTATTAATTTTTCTTTTAAGAAACTTTGTTTTCATCGCATTGATACCAGCATTGTTAGCGTGGATTCTTTCAAAAAAATTTCCTAAACATACTTTTCTTTGTTTCCTGGGTGTGTACGTTATCACAACTATTTTATTTTTTTCTTCGGGGTTTATATCTTCCCGGACGGATCTCCCAAAGTACGTAAGCTCCCGCCAGCAAAGTTTTATTCGAATTGGAAACTCAGGTAATTCCACAATCGAAATCAATAAACTCTATCCGACTTTCAAGAGTTTTCTCTTCAATGCACCTCAGGCACTTAATCATTCGTTGATGCGACCGTACCTGTCAGAAATAGTAAGTATTTATTATATTCCTTTTGCTGTTGAGATTTTATTGATGGAAATCCTACTGATCATTTTCCTTTTATACAAAAAACAAAAGATTATCATACACCCTGCTATTTATTTCGGTATTTTTTTAAGTTTGACGATTCTTCTAATGACCGGTTATACCATTCCCATCCTTGGCGCAATTGTCAGATACCGAAGTATCTATTTTATTTTTTTATTAATTCCCATTACATGTTATACCGATTGGAAAAAGATCCAAAAAACATTCAAGTTCCGATGGATTAAGAATTAATATATGTCTGTATTTTTTTTAAAGATTCGTAAAAATGATTTAGCAATTTGATATTTTTTGTTTTTTTATGAAAAATTATTCGTTTTTTTGCATCTCAATTTTAGAAAATGCAATCATTACGACTAAATGCCCTTCATGAGCTTTTTTCAAATTCAAAATTTCATGAGGTTCCTCCATCAAAAAAAATTACGAGTTTTTTTGGTGAAAATGTTTTTGATCTGAAAAAAGCGCGTGAATTTCTAAGTGATGAAGCGTATAAAAGTCTTGTTTCATCCATCAAAAATCAAACGAAGATTGATCGTAAAATGGGTTATCAGATCGCTTCGGCTTTAAAAAGCTGGGCAGACTCAAAACAGGTTACTCATTATACCCACTGGTTTCAACCTTTAACAGGTGCAACTGCGGAAAAACACGATTCATTTTTCACAATAAAAAGTGATGGGACCTCACTTGAAGAATTTGACGGAGCCGCACTGATTCAACAAGAACCAGATGCTTCCTCATTTCCAAGCGGTGGTATCAGGGCCACATTTGAAGCACGCGGTTATACTGCATGGGATCCTTCATCTCCTCCATTTATCATGGAGATGGGTAATGGTAAAACACTTTGTATTCCGACAATCTTCGTTTCTTATACCGGCGAATCTTTGGACGCCAAAACGCCCCTATTAAAATCAACCGTAGCACTCGAAAAAGCAGCGGTAGATGTATGCCAGTATTTCGATAAAAATATTACCTCCGTTAAACCAACCCTGGGTTGGGAGCAGGAGTATTTTGTGGTTGACGCAAGCATAGCCAGTGGCCGTCCCGATCTGACTACCACAGGCCGTACTGTATTTGGTCACGCACCGGCAAAAGGTCAACAACTGGAAGACCATTATTTTGGAGCAATTCCTGAAAGAGTTTATTCATTTATGCGCGATTTTGAAGAGGTAGCTTATAAACTAGGAATTCCTCTAAAAACAAGGCATAATGAAGTTGCTCCTTCGCAATTTGAATGTGCACCTGTATTTGAAGAAGTTAATATTGCTGTCGATCACAATACTTTATTGATGGATTTAATGACTCGTGTAGCCAAAAAACATCATTTGATGGTTTTGCTTCATGAAAAACCATTTGCAAAGATTAACGGAAGTGGGAAACACAATAACTGGAGTATGGCAACCAACACCGGGATTAATCTCCTGGCACCTGGAAAAACGCCAAAGACCAACCTGATGTTTCTCGCCTTTTTTGTAAATACAATTAAAGCTGTGCATGATCACGCCGACTTATTGAGGGCATCAATTGCAAGCTCAGGAAACGATCACAGGCTTGGAGCAAACGAGGCGCCGCCGGCAATTATTTCAATTTTCATTGGAAAATATCTGACTGATGTTTTGAATGAAGTTGAAAAACGTGTCGGTGATAATTTTGATGAGCAGGATGAAGCGATGTTGAAACTGGACATTCACAGAAGTATTCCGGAATTGATGCTTGATAATACAGACCGGAACAGGACCTCACCTTTTGCATTTACAGGCAATAAATTTGAATTCAGAGCTGTAGGTTCATCAGCGAATTGCTCAGGACCGATGACCGTTCTAAATACAATAATGTGTGAAACGTTAACTCAGTTTAAAACAGATGTGGACGCGTTAATTGAAAAAGGAGAGAAAAAAGAAATTGCGCTGATGCAAATCATTCAAAAATATATTGTTGACAGTAAAAAGATACTGTTCGAGGGTGACGGATACAGTCATGCGTGGGAAAAGGAAGCCGAAAAAAGAGGTTTGCCAAATGTAAAAACTACGCCACTGGCTTTGGATGCTTTTGTAACTGACGAATCGAAAAAGATTTTTTCTCGTCATAAAATTTATACCAATAAAGAATTAGAAGCAAGACATGAAATCTTATTGGAGCTTTACACAAAAAAGATTCAGATTGAAGCGAGAATAATGGGTGATTTGGCAAGCACTTATGTTTTGCCTGCATCAATCAAATACCAAAATGTCCTGATCAAAAACATCAGAGGATTAAAAGATCTTGGGTTTGATGAAAGCGCTTATGCTTCTCAAAAAATAACCGCGCAAAAGATTTCTGAACATATCAACACAATCCGAATAAAGGTTGAAGCGATGATTAATGCGAGAAAAGTGGCCAATGAAATACAGGATTCAAGAAAGAAAGCAATCATGTACTGCGATGAAGTAAGAAGTTATTTTGATGAAATCCGCTACCACGTGGATAAACTTGAACTTCTGGTGGATGATGAATTTTGGGAATTGCCAAAATACCGTGAATTACTTTTCCTGCGTTAAAACCAGGCATACGATTGACCTTTTAACAAATAGAATTTAAACTTTTTTGTTTGTTTACTATCCATGATAGAAATAATCAAAAAATTAAAACATGAAAAAGTTATTTCTATTCGCAGCTGCTGGTTTATTCCTGGTATCTACGGGCAATGCACAGGTAAAAAGAAGTGCGCCAAATGCACATTCAGAATCTTCGCATCATTCTCATAAAGATCATAAAGGGAAAAAGATGGCTGACATGAACCTTTCGGCTGACCAAAAAAGTCAAATGAAAGAACTTCATGAACAAAATAAACAACAAAGAAATGCTATAAAGAATGATGCAAGCCTTACGCCTGAACAGAAGAAAGCCAGGATGAGAGAGTTGTATCAAGCACAGTCTGAAAAAACAAATCGTATTCTAACTCCGGAACAACAGGAAAAAAGAAAAGCATTTAAAGAAAAGGAAAAAAAGGATAAAAAAATGAACGGCAAATGGCATGGCAAAAAAGGGCACAAAAACTCCCACATACCAGCCGAAAAGGATTAAGTATTTTCTAAAAAAATATTCCCCATGAAAGTTAAAACCGGCCATCAAAAGTGGTCGGTTTTCTATTATTGATTCAATCTCAAAATGAAAAGTGCAAGCCTAACTATTTTTTTCTGATACTACATTGTCTTATTGATTTCTATAATCCAAAAACTGCCATTCTAAATTTTTTCCACAAATTTTTTTATTACTTTTCCGGCTAAAATATTAAGTGTAAGTTTGCACGACCTCACGGATTTTCATTTTAATTTCCCTTTCCGCGGTCACTTTTTTATTGTCATTCAAAACAACATTATCTTATTATAAGTTGTTTGGGAGGCATTTTATTTTTAAAAACAACCCTTAAAAATGGCTAAACACATTTTCGTTACTGGCGGCGTTAGTTCTTCATTAGGAAAAGGAATTATTGCAGCTTCACTGGCAAAACTTCTACAGGCAAGAGGTTTGAGAGTTACTATTCAAAAATTCGATCCATACATCAACGTGGATCCCGGAACTCTCAATCCTTACGAACATGGAGAATGCTACGTAACCGAAGATGGCGCTGAGACCGATCTTGACCTTGGACATTATGAACGCTTCTTGAATATTAACACCAGCCAGGCGAACAATGTCACAACCGGACGAATTTATCAGACCGTAATCAATAGAGAAAGAGAAGGAGATTATCTCGGAAAAACGGTTCAGGTAATTCCGCATATAACAGATGAGATCAAACGCAGAATGATGTTGTTGGGAGAAAAAAATGAATATGACGTCATCCTCACTGAGATTGGAGGAACAGTTGGTGACATCGAAAGTCTTCCGTTTATTGAAGCGGTAAGACAAATTCAATGGGAGTTGCCTGATGAAGATTGCCTCGTAGTTCATCTTACACTAATTCCTTACCTGAAAGCAGCAAAAGAATTAAAGACAAAACCTACCCAACATAGCGTAAAATTAATGAGCGAAAATGGTGTACATCCGGATATTTTAGTTTGCCGTACCGAACGTCCATTAAGCGAAGATTTAAAAAGAAAAATTGCATTGTTTTGTAATGTTAAAGTAGACGCTGTTATCGAAGCCGCTGATGCTGCCACAATTTATGAAGTTCCAATAGCTATGCTTCGTGAAAAGCTTGATTTGATTGTTTTGAAAAAACTGAACATTACAAATTATAATGAGCCGGAACTATCAAAATGGAAAGATTTTTTGGAAAAAGTAAAACATCCCGGAAATAAAGTTACGGTCGGACTCATCGGAAAATACATAGAACTGCAGGATGCTTACAAATCAATTCTTGAATCCTTCATACATGCCGGTGCAATGAACGATTGTAAAGTTCAGGTTGTGAATATACATAGTGAGTACATTGATGAAGAAAATGTAAACGAGAAATTGTTAGGCCTCGACGGCTTGTTAGTTGCTCCTGGATTTGGTTTCAGGGGGGTCGAAGGCAAAATTGTAGCCGTAAAATACGCCCGCGAAAACAAACTTCCTTTCTTCGGAATATGTCTTGGAATGCAGATGGCTGCTATTGAGTTCGCTAGAAATGTTTTAGGAATCAAAGACGCTGATTCTACCGAAATGAATCCCGATACACCCAACCCCGTGATAGACATGATGGAAGAACAGAAAAAAGTTACTATGAAAGGCGGCACCATGCGTCTGGGTTCTTATCCATGTGTTATTAAAGAAGATTCGCTCGCCCATTCTATTTATGGTAAAACCGAAATAAATGAACGCCACCGTCATCGTTGGGAATTTAATAACAAGTATTTGAAACAATTTGAAGATGCGGGAATGATGGCAAGCGGAACCAATCCACAAAGTGAACTTGTTGAAATTTTGGAATTAAATGATCATCCTTTTTTTATTGGCGTACAATACCATCCTGAACTCAAAAGTACAGTAGAAAATCCTCAGCCTATATTTGTTCACTTTATCAATGCGGCAAAAAAGTTTGCAAAATTGAGTTTATCGAAGATTGAAATCTCAAATGTGGACGCTTAATCTCTGATTTTATATTTATTAACATTTCCTCTTTTGTTTCAATTAAACGCGAGTAGTTCTAATTACGTCTATACTGTATCTTTGAAATCTTTCAATTTTATCAAAATAAATTTAATGAAGAAAAACCTACTCCTTTGCATTCTTATTTTTTGTGGTACGAATATTTTTGCACAAAATAATAAATTGGGCACGAATGATCCGGCTGCCAAAGCTATTCTGGATCAAGTAAGTGCAAAATTTAAAACGTATAAAACTGTGACCGCTAATTTTATTTTAAGCATCACTAATGGAAGTGGAAAAATAGAAGGAACTAAAAAAGGCATAGTATACATAAAAGGTTCAAGGTATAGCGCAAATATTTCAGGGCAGCAAATCTTTAGTGATGGAAACAATATCTGGACATTTGATAAATCAACAAATGAAGTTCAGGTAACGAAATTTGATCCCACGTCAAATACAATTACACCACAAAAAATGTTTACCAACTTCTACGACAAAGACTTTCTTTATAAATTAAACGGCGAAAAAAAGCAAGGCAAAAATATCATTCAGGAAATTGAATTAACACCAGTTGATAAATCTAAAACCTTCTTCAAGGTACTCGTTGAAATAAATCAAACCACAAAAAATATAGTTTCTACAAAAGTTTTTGAAAAAAACGGCAATCGTTATATCTATTCAGTAACATCTATGAAAACAAATACACCTCTCCCGGATTCTTTGTTTGTTTATGATCCCAGGAAACATCCAAACGTTGAAGTCATTGATCTTAGATAAATATTCATTTTTTTATAAAATAGAATTCAGAGCTAAATGTTTCTTTACTGTTCCGGGCTTTACAAAATAATATTAGAAGTGATGCGCGATAAATGATGATTTAGCTTGGGTATATTTTTCCATAATTATCAACCAATCATTTATAAATTATATCCAACTTTTATCAACACAATTCGTTTTTATTTCAAAAATAATTTGAAACTTACGATAGATCATCTGATAATCTTCAAAGTAAAATTGGACAAAAGGTTCATCAAATCTAGGTTACTTAATTATTTAAAGAGTAGACCTTGTGATGAATTCGATTCAATTCTGTTTTACAAAAAATATTGGCATTATCTGTGTTTACATCTTTCCACTAAGTAATATCTATTTTAATAAATAATTTTTACCAATAGTATCTAGATATAAAAATAAACAATCGCACTTTAGACAACTATGATCCTATTTAATTCAAAAAATATTTTAAAATAAATTTTATCTGAATCAAATAAAAAAGAATAAATCCCGTTTAAATAAAAAGAATAAATCTTGTTTAATGTTTATGGATAAAAAAGTGGTACTTACCTTATTCATTTGTTTATTTGTCTTTACATTCGCTAAAGTTAAACCAACTGATAAAGGAAAAATAAACTGGCTTACCATTGATCAAGTGGCTGTGAAAATGAAAAGTGAACCTAAACCGGTAATAATTGATTTATACACTAATTGGTGCTATTGGTGCAAAGTAATGGATAAGAAAACATACACAAATTCCAAGGTCGTATCTTATATTAACCAACATTTTTACGCAGTAAAATTGAATGCAGAAACCAGGGATGTGGTAAAATGGAATAATAAGGATTTCGATTATAACCCAGAAAATAAAGTGAATAGTTTCGCGTTATATGTAACACAAGGTCAGCTAGCTTTTCCGAATACGGTAATATTCCCCGAAATTGAAAAGGGTCCTGCTGCTGTACCTGGGTTTATGGAACCCAAGGAAATAGAAGTTATTCTTAAATATTTTGGAGAAGGAACATACAAGACCCAAAATTTTAATGATTATTCGGCAAACTTTACAACTACGTGGTGAAAACCACTAAAATAATAACCGTTACGAAAGTAACATAAACTCGGTTTTTCATAGGATATTGGATTATAACAGGGGTGGATTTCCATTCGGCCCCTTTTTTTTTCAAAAAAAAATAATTAAATAATGCAACGTTTCAGTGGTGATTATGGTCTTACCTACGACTTGAAGTTTGAAAATAACTAGTAAAAATAAAATAAGGCATCGCCTTACAAAATATAAAAACTGTTTCAAACAGTTTAAACTCGGTTTTTCATAGGATATTGGATTATAACAGGGGTGGATTTTTATCCGGCCCCTTTTTTTATTCTTTTTTGTAGTTATTTATTATATTGAATCCATAATTTGAGTCAACAAATCAATACAAATCTGTGAAAATAATCTTTCCATTTTTAAATTTGGTCCTCGTCTTTTTTCTTTTTCAAAGTAGTTTCGCACAACAGAAACACGGAGTTATAAAAAAAACTTACAGGAACATCTCACATAAAAAACCTGTCGTAAAATATGGGCTCGCCAGTTATTATGCTGATAAATTTCATGCACATCGAACCGCAAATGGTGAGAAATATAATCACTCAAAAAATACCGCAGCTTGCAATGTCTTCCCGATAAATACCAGGATAAGAGTCACCAACTTATCGAATCAGCGGTCGTTGATTCTTAAAATAAACGATTGGTAGATGTCTCAAAATCTGCGGCAAAGAAACTAGGATTTTTATCGAAAGGAATTACTAAAGTGAAAGTAGAGGCTTTGACGCATCATTAGTTCTTTACAGAACGTGCCATCATTTCAAAAAATTCATCAAATAAATAACGACTGTCGTGCGGGCCTGGAGTAGATTCCGGATGATACTGTACCGAAAATGCAGGCCGGTCTTTCAACCTGATTCCCTCAACAGAATCATCATTCAAATTAATATGCGTAATCTCAATATTTTCATTCTTCCTTACCGCGTCTGCATTTATCCCAAATCCGTGGTTTTGTGTAGTGATCTCGCATTTTCCGCTGATCACATTTTTAACCGGATGATTTAATCCACGATGGCCATGATGCATTTTAAAGGTAGGGATATCATTAGCAAGTGCCAACAACTGCTGACCAAGGCAAATTCCAAAAAATGGTTTCTTTGCAGCGATAATTTCTTTAACTGTCTCGATTGCATATCCCATCGGCTCCGGATCACCTGGCCCATTGCTGACAAAATAACCATTGGCATTAAATTCTTTCAGTTCGGTAAAGCTGGTATTTGCATTGAAAACTTTTACAAATGCGCCCCTGTTTACAAAGCAATTAAGAATATTTTTTTTCATTCCAAAATCAAGAACAGCAATCCTTATCTTACTATTTTCATCACCGGCAGTATAATTAGTCTTTGTGGAAACAACTGAAGCAAGCTCCAAACCTTCCATTGAAGGAACCTCAGAAAGTATCTTTTTCAAATCTTCTATATTTTCATTCTCAGATGAAATAATACAATTCATGGCTCCTGCTTCACGAATATGAATTACCAAAGCGCGGCTATCTATACCATCAATGGCAACAATATTCTGTTTTTCGAAATATTCCTGTAAAGAATTATCAGCCGCAAACCGCGAATATTGCTCTTCAAGGTTTCTTCCGATAATTCCTTTTACTTTTATAGAATCACTTTCAACTTCATTGTTATTGATTCCATAATTACCAATATGAACGTTATTCATTATTACGATCTGTCCGTAATAACTTGGGTCTGTAAAAACTTCCTGATACCCGGTCATTCCTGTATTAAAGCAAATTTCACCAGTTGTAGTACCAATTTTACCGAAAGAATTTCCATGAAAAACACTCCCATCTTCTAAAATTAAAATTGCAGGCTGGGATGATTGTAATTGAGACATAAATATAGTTTAGCAAATTAAATAAATCGATAGCGTAAAATTTTTAAAAATTTTGCACCAAAATTATCAAAATTAATGTGCAAAAAAAAACCTGCAATAAAGCAGGCTAATAAAAGTTATGCATTAACATCAGAATCGGGTTGTTCCGGATTTTCTTCCGGTATAACTTCGCTTTTGGGTTCTTCAACTTTCGTTTCTGAAGCCGGAAGTTCTTCTGATTCAACCTCAGGAAGTTTAGATTCAACAGCCTTTTTACCTCGTCCTGCCCTACGTGTTTTCTTAACTCCTGATGTCTCAGTTTCACCAATACCCTTCCCGTAAATTTCGTTATAATCTACCAACTCGATCATCGCCAGTTCCGCATTATCCCCTACTCTTTTTCCAAGTTTAATCACTCTCGTGTATCCGCCCGGACGGCTGGCAATTTTTAAACTAATCACGTCGAATAATTCTTTCACAGCAACTTTATCCTGCAAACGACTAAATACCAATCGACGCATATGGGTCGTATTTTGCTTCGACTTCGTGATCAAAGGTTCTACAAATGGCCGCAAAGCTTTTGCTTTTGCTAAGGTAGTTACAATCCTTTTATGTTCGAATAACTGACAAGAAAGATTAGTAAGCAACGCATTTCTGTGACTCCCCGTTCTACCTAAATTATTTATTTTATCTCCGTGACGCATGACGTATGTTTTTAAAACCCTGTACCGTGTCAGGAATTACAAGGCTGATGTAAAAATGCGAAAATGTTGAACTATCGTCAATCATTTTCACGTTAATTATTATTCTTCGTCTAATTTTATCTTGCTAAGGTCCAGTCCAAAACCAAGACCTCTTTCATTCAAAACTTGTTCGATTTCGCTTAAAGATTTTTGGCCAAAGTTTCTAAATTTCATTAAATCTTCCTGCTCGTATTGAACCAATTCACTTAAAGAATTAATCTTAGCAGCCTTCAAACAATTGAATGCCCTCACAGAAAGATCTAGATCTTCCAATGGAGTTTTCAACACTTTACGAAGTTGTAAAGTCTGTTCATCTACCAAATCTTCTTTCTTTTCTTCTTTATTATCAAAAGTTATATTTTCATCGGTGATGATCATCAGGTGCTGTATTAAAATTCTTGACGCTTGTTTAACAGCTTCCTCCGGATGAATAGTTCCATCAGTAACAACATCCATTACTAATTTTTCAAAATCAGTTCTTTGTTCAACGCGCGTATTTTCAATGCTGTATTTTACATTTTTGATCGGCGTATAAATTGCATCTATTGGAATGTACCCAAAATGTGAACTTTTCTCTTTGCTTTCTTCAGCCGGAACATATCCGCGACCTTTCGATATTGAAATTTCGATATCTAATTTTGCAGAATTATCCATAGTGCAAATTAGCAATTCGGGATTCATCACTTCAAAAACAGGAGTAGCTTCACCAATCATTCCAGCAGTGAATTCCGTTTTATTTTTTAGAGATAAATTGATCTTTTCTGTACCACTTTCCTGATCAGTTATCTTTTTGAACCGGACCTGTTTTAAATTAAGTATAATTTCGGTCACATCTTCTGTGATTCCTTTTATTGTCGCGAATTCATGGTCAGCGCCCGCGATGCTTATGCCAACAATTGCATAACCTTCCAAAGAATTAAGCAACACTCTGCGAAGTGCATTCCCAATAGTAACACCATACCCGGGTTCTAGCGGGCGGAATTCGAATTGTGCTTCGAAATCTGTGCTTTTTTGAAGAACAATTTTGTCTGGTTTTACAAAATTTAAAATGGCCATTTTTTATTTTGTTTTTGTTAAACTCCAAAAGAGTTTAAGTCTTGTGATAAATTTATTTCAAAAATCTCCATAAATCCTTCATTGCGGAGATGAACTATTTACTATATAATTCCACGATCAAAGATTCTTTAATATTTTCGGGAACACTTTCTCTTTCTGGATAGGCAATAAAGGTACCCTTCATTTCTGCTTCATTCCACTCAAGCCAATTAAATTTTGGATTTTTTGGTCGAAGATTAGAAGTGATAGAGGTGTTATTGGCCGCTTTTTCTTTGAGTCCGATCAGATCTCCTGGTTTCAATGAATAAGAGGGAATGTTCAATATTTCTCCGTTTACTGTAATGTGCTTGTGAGAAACAAGTTGGCGAGCTGCCTGGCGACTTGGGGCAATTCCCAAACGGTAAACCGTATTATCCAATCGTGCTTCCAGCAATTTGATTAACTGTTCACCGGTCACACCTTTACGGCGTGAAGCCTCATCAAAAGTATTATGAAATTGTTTCTCCAATAAGCCATATGTGTATTTGGCTTTTTGTTTTTCTCGAAGCTGTAATGCGTATTCACCAAGACTTTTGCGCTTGCGTGATGCCCCATGCATACCGGGCGGGTTGCTGTTTTTTGTTAACCATTTACCATTCCCTGTTATCGGTTCTCCAAATATCCTGGAGATCTTGGTTTTTGGTCCTGTGTAACGAGCCATAATTGTGTATTGATTTTTTAGTGTCGGTACATCATCATTAAAAATCGAAAATTAATGATGCACCCGTGTTATGAAAATTAGCTTGTGCAAATGGAATGGCCAGTTGCAGTTTGCGTATGTTATACCCTTCTCTTTTTGGGAGGCCTGCAACCGTTGTGAGGTAGCGGAGTAATGTCTTTGATCATTACTACTTCAATTCCTGACTGAGATAAAGATCTGATTGCGCCTTCGCGTCCGGATCCTGGTCCCTTTACAAAAACATCTACTTTTTTTAACCCGGCGTCAGATGCCACTTTTGCCGCATCTGCGGCAGCCATTTGAGCCGCATAGGGCGTGTTCTTTTTAGAACCACGAAATCCCATTTTTCCGGCAGAAGACCACGAAATAACCTGGCCTTGCTTGTTGGTTAAACTGATAATGATGTTATTGAAACTTGCTACGATGTGTGCTTCTCCGTAAGGTTCAACTTTAACGACCCTTTTTTTTGAAGCTGCTTTTGCATTTGTTGCTTTTGCCATAATAAATTCTGATAGGTAATCTTTAAATGTTTTATTCGCCTTTTGCGAACTGAATCAACCCTATTTCCGGCTTAGGATTTCTGGTATTGATTCAAAAAATAAGCCTTATAAAAAAGCTTTGAGCTGCCTGCTAATAGCAAACAGCTCAAAGCTGATTTTTTATTTCTTCGGTGCCTTCTTCTTTCCGGCAACAGTTTTACGTTTCCCTTTACGGGTCCTGCTATTGGTTCTTGTACGTTGTCCGCGTAAAGGCAAACCTTTACGATGCCTCAATCCACGATAACATGCTACGTCCAACAAACGTTTGATATTAGTTTGTACTTCACTACGTAAGGCGCCCTCTGTTTTAAATTCACTACTGATTATATTCCTGATGGCGGTTTGTTCATCATCATCCCACTCATTCACCTTTTTATCGTGATCTACATTCGCTTTGTCCAAAATATAACGGGAAGTAGATCTACCAATACCATATATATAGGTAAGACCAATTTCGCCTCTTTTGTTTTTAGGTAAATCTATACCGGCTATGCGCGCCATAATTTATTTTTTATTTTAAAATTCTAACTGATTCAAAACGGGCAAGAAGCAACACGGAAGTTTAGTTACAAATTGCATATTTATCTTAACCCTGTCTTTGTTTAAAACGAGGATTTTTTTTGTTGATTACATAAAGTGTTCCTTTCCTTCTAACAATTTTACAGTCGACACTTCTTTTTTTTATTGCAGCCCTTACTTTCATGAGATTCCACTTTTATTTTTAACCTGTGAAAAGTTTGTTATTTATACCTGAAAATGATTCTTCCCCTAGATAAATCATAAGGGCTCATCTCAACTCCTACTTTATCCCCAGGTAAAATCCGAATGTAATGCATGCGCATTTTACCTGAGATTGTTGCCAAAATCTCATGACCATTCTCAAGCTTTACCCTGAACATCGCATTGGATAAGGCTTCCAGGATTGTACCATCTTGTTTAATTAATGCTTGCTTGGCCATATTGTTTTTGGAGGCGCAAAGATAAGTGTAAAATTTTAATTTTTAAAAAAATATACATGCTTTCAATGCGTTTATAATATTCTTTTTCTAATGAAATTCCTTTCAAAATAGAATAAAATTTCTTTTAGTATGATATTTGAGTATGATTCTATATTTTTAAACCTTTAATAAAATCAAATAAAATGAGATCAAGCTTTTTTGTACTATTTATTGTAGTTTTTATTTTTTCGGCTTGTGATAAAAAAGGTACGAATCCAGATACAAATCCTCAGGAAAGCTACTTAAATACAAATGCTGGAAGTTCCTGGACTTATCATGAAGATAATTCTTCAGGCATCACCCCAACAAGCTCAAATTATACGGTAACTTCCACCTCTCGTGACTCAACTATTAGCGGCAGAAAATATCATATTTATGATTATTCATATGGAGGCAGCCAATATCTTTCTCACTCAGATAATGATTATTACCAGTACGATTCCATTACTATTGCCGGAAACGATTATCTACAGAGATTATATTTAAAAGACAACCTTTCTTCCGGAGCGAACTGGTCACAAAATGTTAATTTAACGATCTCCAACATACCGGTTACACTTGTAATCTCGAATACAATTGCAGAAAAAGGAATCAATAAAACAGTGAACGGCATCAATTATACGAATGTAACTCACGTAACTTCCAATCTTACTTCAGTATTGATTCCGGCTGGACTCAGTTCCAATATTGACAGTTACTATGCTCCAAATTATGGTCTCATAGAAAATACAACGATCGTCAAATTAAATTTTTTAGGTTTATCTGAAAATGTGAATGTTACTACTAAATTGATGAGTGCTAATCTTAAATAACTAAATCACACGATCGGTCAGGTGAACTTTAGTCATTGCTTCGTAATGATTCTGTAAAACATGCAATGGAATTGAATCTGCAATCATTCTTTTTTCGTCTCGATACCATATTTCAAAATGAGAGAAATCATCTTGTTTCGGAGTCTGGATTCTGAAGGCGCCTTTCAAGTATTTTACAGTGCCATTTTCATTTACAAGCTTTGTAAATTTCATATCAAGTAATTGCTTCTCATCTACAGGTAAAGGGAAAAGTGCTTCCTGGGGAAAATATAATTCCTGTACTCCATTGTTAACACAAACTTCTTTTTCATTATGATTGAAATTTGTAACTTCTCCACGCCATGACTGACCATCGCTTTCCGCAAGTACGTAATCTCCTTTTTTTAGTTCATTGAATTTTATCATACTGAAGAATTTTTGCTCAATTTAAGTAAAATATTTATTAACTAATTTGGAAATTTAATCATTGACTTCAATCATTCTGCCCAGCTCATTACATAATTTTCATCTTCTATTTCCAATGCTTGTTTGGTTAATTGAAGCGGATGAAAAGTGTCCACCATCACCGCCAGTTCTTTGGTTTCTTTCACTCCTATACTTTTATCAACGGCACCCGGATGAGGACCGTGTGGAATTCCGCCCGGATGCAACGTGATCATTCCACGGGTAACATGTTTGCGACTCATAAATTCACCGTCAACATAATAAAGCACCTCGTCACTGTCAATATTACTATGATTGTAAGGTGCGGGAAT